>NZ_JBWKCA010000001.1:563669-586820 GCF_056436715.1 Streptomyces sp. NPDC043176 | reverse complement strand
TGACCCGCGGTTCCGGGCGGCCTCTAACCCGCCGCCGGCGATGTGCCGGGGTTTATTTTCCCCCCCCCGGGGGGGGGCGGGGGGGGGGCGGGGGCCCCCGCGGGGGCCCCCCGCCCGCCGCCCACGGCCATCACCTGCCCTTCGGACCTGGCGGCGGGTGGTGCGCCGGTGGAGCGGGTCGGATTACTTGACGACGCCGAGCGACGCGTAGTCGTAGCGGCCGTTGTAGGCGTCCGCGGTGTAGACGTTGGTCAGCCGGTCGCTGCGCCAGATGATGTTCTTCTCGTGGGTGAAGGGCAGGTAGACCGCGGCCTCCGACACCTTCGTGTTGATCTGCTTGTAGAGCTCGCCGGCCTTGTCGGGGTCGGTCTCCTTCAGGGCCTGGTCGAACAGACCGTTGACGGCCTTGTCGTTCAGCTCCGAGAAGTTGTTGTTACCGCTCTGCAGGATGAAGCGGCCGTCGACCAGCGGCTGCAGGAAGCCCTGGCCGGTGGGGAAGTCGGCGCCCCAGCCCATGATGATGATGCCGTAGCCCTTGTCCTTGACGACCTTCGGCGAACCGATGATGCCGGAGGTCTGGGCGCCGTCGAACTGGTCGATCTCGGCCTCGATGCCGACGGCCTTCAGCGACTGCTGGAGGGACTCGGCGGTCGCGATCTCGATCTTCTTGTTGTTGCGGACCGCGATCGTGGTCTTGAAGCCGTTCGGCTTGCCGCACTTCGCGAGCGCCTCCTTGGCCTTGACCAGGTCCGGGGCGCCACCGAGCTTGCCGTACGGGTCGGCCTTCGGGTCGGCGCCCTTCAGCCCCGGCGGAAGCATGTTGGAGGCGATGTCGCCACCGGCCTGCGGGCCGCCACGGGCGGTCTGCAGGGACTTCGAGTCGGCGGCGTAGATGATCGCCTTGCGGCACTCGATGTTGGGGATGACCGTCTGCGGGAAGACCGCGTAGCGGATGAAGCCGGTCTGCGGGTTGTCCGCGTTCTCCTTGTGCTGCTGGAGCACCTTCTGGCGGGCGGAGGCACCGACACCGGTCGCGTTGATGTCGAGGTCGTACTCGCCCTCGATCAGGCGGTTGTCCATGTCGTCGGCGTTCGTGGTGAACGTGACGCTGATGGTGTCCGGAAGCGCCTTGCGGACGTTGTCCGTCTTCGGGTCCCACTTGTCGTTGCGGACCAGCTTCATGGACTTGTTCGGCGTGTACGACTGCCACTTGTACGGGCCGGAGGAGAACACGTTCAGGCCGTACTTGGCCTTGGTGTCCTTGTCCTGGCGGACCGGGGAGGCGGCGGGCATGGCCAGCATCTGCAGGAAGTCGCCGTTGGCGACCGGCAGCTTGAAGATGATGGTCTTGTCGTCCGGGGTCTCGATGGCCTTCAGGCCGAGCTTGTCCGCGGAGGTGTCCTTGTAGGGACCCTTGTACTCGCCCTTGGGGTCGAGGACCTGCTGGAGGTAGATCGGGCCGCCGGAGATGACGTCCTGGGCCCACACGCGCTCGATGCCGTACTTGATGTCCTTGGAGGTGATCGGCTTGCCGTCCTCCCAGGTCACCCCGTCCTTCAGCGTGAAGGTGTAGGTGAGGCCGTCGGCCGAGATCTTGCCGGCGTCGGTGGCGAGGTCGGGGACCAGCTCGGTGGAGGCGGAGCCCGGCTCGGCCTTGAAGGTGACCAGCTGGCGCGTGTAGTAGCGCTGGAAGTCCCACACGAAGCCGTAGTAACCGCGCTGCGGGTCCCAGGAGTCGGCCTCCTGCGAGCCGATGAACTTCAGCTCGCCGCCCTTCTTGGTGGAGGGGCTGGCGACCTTGTTCACGGCGGCGTTGAAGCCGGCCGCGCCCGCCTTGCCGTTGCCGCCGTCGCCGGACTTGGCACCGCCGCCACAAGCCGTGGCGGCGACCATGGTGGCCGCGGCAAGCAGCGCGCCCGCGGCGATTCTGCGCTGAGAGCTCTTCAGCATGGGTCCAACAACCTCCGGGATAGTGGCGGCCGTTACGGCGGTCCGCCGATTGGGATGGGCCTCCTGTCGCCAGCGGCAGGGGCGGGTCTTGCGTGTCGTCGGCGAACGGTCAGCGGGAGCCCTTCGGGTCGAGCGCGTCACGCACGCCGTCGCCGAAGAGGTTGAACGCCAGGACGGTGATGAAGATCGCGAGGCCGGGGATCACCATGAAGAGGGGGTCCGCTTCGTAGGTGGTGATGGCCGTCGACAGCATCTGCCCCCAGGAAGCGGTGGGAGGCTTCACGCCCGCGCCGAGGAAGCTGAGCGCCGCTTCGGTGAGGATGTTGGTCGGAATCATCAGGGTCGCGTAGACCGTGATCGGGGCGATCAGGTTGGGCAGCAGCTCGCGGCGCAGGATGTAGAGGCGGCCGGCGCCCAGGCTCTGGGCGGCCTCGACGTACTCGCGGTTGCGCAGCGAGAGGGTCTGGCCGCGGACGATGCGTCCCACGTACGGCCAGCCGAAGAAGCCGATCACGAGCACCAGGGCGGCGATGCGGACGCCCGAGCCGTCGAGGCCGAGGAGCTGGTTCGGCAGGACCGAGACCAGGGCGATCGTGAAGAGCAGCTGCGGGAAGGCGAGCATGACGTCCATGACCCGGCTCAGCGCCGCGTCGACCCAGCCGCCGAAGTAGCCGGCGATGATGCCGAGGACGGTGCCGAGGGCGACCGCGAAGACCGCCGCCAGGAAGGCGACGAGCAGCGAGATCCGGGCACCGTAGACGATGCGGCTGAAGACGTCACGGCCGTTGACGGGCTCGACGCCGAAGAGGAAGTCGGAGCTGACACCGCCCCAGGAGCCGATCGGCGTGCCGAACAGCGGGTCGATCTGGTCCTCGTGGAACTCGTCCGGCGGGTGGCCGAGGAGGCCGACGATGACCGGGGCGAAGATCGCGACCAGGACCAGGAACACGACGACGAAGGCGCCGGCGAGGGCGAGTTTGTCCCGCTTGAGGCGGGTCCAGGCGATCTGCCAGGGCGAGCGGCCCTCGATCGCCTTGGCGGGCTTGCCGGGTCCGTCCGGGGTGCCGGAAGCGTCGGGCGCGCCGTCGACGGTGGCGGTCGCCTCGCCCGCACTCGTCTCGTGCAGTGGTGCCGTCATCGTGGTGAGGACCCCTCTCGGCCGCCGGTAGCCGGCCCTTGCCCGCCGCGGGTAGCGGCTCGGTGGAACAACCTGCTGGGCATCTGCTCGAAAGGAGCGGAACGCCCGGTGTTCCGGGGAGTCTTCAATGCGCTTGCGATCACCCGCCAGCCCTGACGAGGAATGTTTGCTCAAACGTGATGCGGTGCTGCGACTTCCGTTATCCGGACGTCGTGATCACGTGAGCGGACCATCTCGGGTCCTCTTCCCCACAATCGGGCATGTCGCCCAACAGGGCGTTTGAGCTCCTCAATTGGGGCGAACGAAGGGCTCCGCCGAGGCCCCGTGGGGCCTGTGGGGCGTAGGGAGAGAAGCGTGGCGTCTCAGTATCCGGACGGCATCGGCGGCGGGTATCCGTACCCCGGGGCGGGTGCGGAACCGCGGCCCGCGTGCGCCTCGCGGTCGTAGAACGGACGCGCGTTCGCGCGCAGCCAGAGGGCCACCGGGTCGTACGCGTCGGAGAGGGCGACCGTGGAGACGGGCAGCCCGTCGGGCACGGAGCCGATCGTCTGGCGCATCATCGTCCGGACCGTGTCGACGGCCGCCGGGGAGGTGTCGTACAGGTCGAGGCCGATGGCGAGGTACGGGGAGCCCAGCGCGGGCTGCACCCAGCCGCGGCGCAGCGCGCGGACGGCCGGGGTGCGGTGCGCGTTCTGCGTGAGCAGGGCGTAGAACTGCGGGATCTCCAGGGAGGGCTCGGAGAGGCGCAGCGGTCCCGCGGGCATCCGGTCGAGACCGGTGGCGATGCGGCGGAGGTCGGCCCAGGGGATGCCGACACCGCCGCCCGGGGCGTGCGGATTCAGCCAGACGCCCCAGCGGTCGGGGTAGAGGGCGCGGGCGATCTCACGGCCGGTGACGAGCTCGTGGGCGCGGTTCCAGCCGGAGGCTGCGAGTTCCTGGGGGGAGGTGACGCAGGGCGCGTAGCCGAAGCCGTCGACCTCCATGTTCCCGTACTGGGCGTCGGGCGAGCCGGGCGAGCCGTGCCAGAGCAGCATCCGGAGTTCGCCGTCGGCGAGGGCGTGCAGCAGCTGCTCGTACGCGTCGTAGCGTCCGGGTGCCACCTCGCGCAGCATGCGCTCGACCTCGCCGGCCGCAGCGGTGCCTGACGCGCTCACCATGGGTCCCCGCCCCTCTTCCGTCCACCATGTCCGCGCGGCTTCGGTGCCGCTGCCGATTCGGATCGGCTCACCGGTCAGTTCAGCTTAAACAGCGGGTCGCTCACACGGCGGCGCGCTGGTAGAACGGGCGCACCCGCTCCAGCATCCAGTCGCCGACCGGGTCCTGCGCCATGTCGAGCAGGATCAGGTTGACGGGCCAGGCGACCTCGACCCGGCCGAGGGCGCGGCCGAGGGCGTCCAGGGGCGCGTTCCGGTCGGCGCCCTCCCATTGGGTGAGCTGGACGCCGATGAAGAGGGCCGGTTCCGTGCCCTCGACGCTGGCGAGCGCACGGCGGGCGGTGGTGACGATGCCGGTGGCCTCGAACTCGGCGGAGGCGGCGGCGAGGAAGTCGACGGGGTCGTCCTGCCAGTCGGGCTCGAACAGCCGGACGCGGCCGCCGGTGGCGGGCCCGTCGAGCGGGGTCCGGCCGACGCGGCAGAGTTCGGCGACGGCCGGCGGCGGCAGCGGGACTCCGGCGGTGCCGCCGGGGTTCACGGCGATGCCGAGCTGCGGGGGGAGGCCGCGGGCGAAGTCACGGGCGGGGGCGACGGCGAAGGACATGTGGTCGCCGACACAGGCGAGGAGCTGCTGCTCGGAGCTGAAGACGGGGACGTAGGCCGCGCCGTCGATCTCCATGGTGGGGAGGTCCAGGTCGGGGCTGTCGGGGCCGCCGCCGTTCGGCAGGGGCACCCAGAACCGGCTGCGGCCCAGCACCTCGACGAGCCGGCCGCCCGCCGCGGGGTTGCCGAGTGAGGCGGCAAGGACCTCTTCGAGCTCGTTGCCCGGCCACGTCACGTCCACGGTCGCGTTTCCCCTTCTCGCACGGCCTGCCGTACCGGCCGCCCGGCAGCACCCTAACGCCGCCCCGGCGCCGCCGTGGCCAAAAGGGAAGGGTACGGGCCCGGCGCCGGAACCCCACGACACCCCGTGCACCCCCGCGCGGGGACCCCACGACACCCCGCGCACCCTCGCCCTGAACCCCACGGCACGCCCGCGCGGGATCCCACGGCACGCCCGCGCGGGCTCCCACTGCACGCTTGCGCACCCCCGCGCAGGACCCCACGACACCCCCGCCCGGGCCCTGGCGGCGGCTCCCGGGGCCGTCAGGCGGTGTCGCGGAAGGAGATGCGGCGGAGGGTGTCGGTGGCGGCGCGGTCGAGGAGGGTGGCGGAGGCGCAGCCGGGCGGGAGGCTGCCGGACTCGGCGGCCCGCAGCAGCCGGCCGACGGCCCGCCGGTGGCGGGCGAAGGCGTAGGCGGAGACGCCGCGGCCGCGGGCGTCCTGGCCGGCCCTGGCGGTGTCCGGGGTGACGTCGAGGAGCAGCAGGTGCAGGGCGCGGCCCCGGCGGCGGGCCTCGCGGGCGAGCCAGCCGCGCACCCAGGACTGGGTGCCGCAGTCGTGGACGATCACGCTCGCGCCGGAGCGCAGGGCGCGGCGGAGCCCGGCGTAGTGCGCGAGGCGCACGAGGGGGCGGTAGACGGCGTACGGCAGGAGGCGGGGCATGCGGAGCTCCCAGCGCTCGCGGGCGTCCTGGGAGTCGATGCCGTGGCCGTCGGCGGCGCGCTTCATGAGGGTGGACTTGCCGCTGCCGGGCAGCCCGGAGACGACCACGAGGTCGCCGGCGGCGAAGACGAGGGCGCGCGGACCGCGGCCGCCGCGCTCGCGGAGGTCCCGCAGCAGCCGGCCCCGGCCGCGCGTCCTCGCGCGGGCCCGCTGGGCCGGTATGCCGGTGCTCGTCGCGTACGCCCCGGTGTGCTCGGTCCTCATCGCGCTCCCCCTGTCGGGTCTCAGGAGACCTGAGGAGACCCTTGCCCACAAAGTGTAAAGAAACGGTAATGAGACACAAGCGATTTGCCCCGCCGACACCGCGTGCAATGATGTGCCCGCCAGGCGCGCACAGTCGCCACACAATCGCATACCGGCCGCTCGAATCCGCGCGGGAGAGTTCCGGACAGCCGAACGCGTCCGGACGCCGAAGGAGCAAGACCCTCCCTTGAATCTCTCAGGCCCCGTACCGCGCGGATGAGGCAGATCTGAAAAGCGGGACACCCTGCTGTGTCCCCACCCAAGGTGCAAGCCGATCTCTCGGTGACGAGATGCTCTCGGTGAACCTCTCAGGTTCCATGACAGATGGGGAGGACGTCCTCGCCCGTCATGTGTTTCGTCACCGATCACGCCCTTGGGACCCGGGAGCCACCCCATGAGCACTGCCCCCCGTCTGACCGCCCTCGATGCCCTGCATCGTTCGCTGGGCGCGACCATGACCGACTTCGCGGGCTGGGACATGCCGCTGCGGTACACCAGCGAGCGCGACGAGCACAACGCCGTCCGCACCAGGGCCGGCCTCTTCGACCTCTCCCACATGGGCGAGATCACGGTCACCGGCCCGCAGGCCGTCGACCTGCTGGACTACGCCCTGGTCGGCAACATCTCCACGGTGGGCAACGGCCGCGCGCGCTACACGATGATCTGCCAGGAGGACGGCGGCATCCTCGACGACCTGATCGTCTACCGCCTGGGCGAGACGGAGTACATGGTCGTCGCCAACGCCTCCAACGCGCAGATCGTCCTGGACGCGCTCGTGGCCCGCTCGGAGGGCTTCGACGCCGAGGTCCGCGACGACCGCGACGCGTACGCCCTGATCGCGGTCCAGGGCCCGGAGTCCCCCGGCATCCTGAAGTCGATCACCGACGCCGACCTGGACGGCCTGAAGTACTACGCCGGCCTGCCGGGCACGGTCGCGGGGGTGCCCGCGCTGATCGCCCGTACCGGCTACACCGGCGAGGACGGCTTCGAGCTGTTCCTGAAGCCGGAGCACGCGGAGGGCGTCTGGACGACGCTGACCGAGGCGGGCGCGGGCGTCGGCCTGGTCCCCTGCGGCCTGTCCTGCCGTGACACGCTCCGCCTGGAGGCGGGCATGCCGCTGTACGGCCACGAGCTGACCACCGCCCTCACCCCCTTCGACGCGGGCCTCGGCCGGGTCGTGAAGTTCGAGAAGCCCGGCGACTTCGTCGGCCGCAAGGCGCTGGAGGCCGCCGCCGAGCGCGCCGAGACCGCCCCGCCGCGCAAGCTCGTCGGTCTGGTCGCCGAGGGCCGCCGCGTCCCGCGCGCCGGCTTCCAGGTCGTCGCCGGCGGTGAGGTCGTCGGTGAGATCACCTCGGGCGCGCCGTCCCCGACCCTCGGCAAGCCGATCGCCATCGCGTACGTCGACGCGGCGCACGCCGCGCCCGGCACCGCGGGTGTAGGTGTGGACATCCGCGGCACCCACGAGCCCTACGAGGTCGTGGCGCTGCCGTTCTACAAGCGCCAGAAGTGACGCATTCGTCTCACCCGGCGTCTCACCCCGCAAGACCCACGTACATCAGTACTCCCCCGATCCAGGAGAATCAGGCCATGAGCAACCCCCAGCAGCTTCGCTACAGCAAGGAGCACGAGTGGCTGACGGACGCCGTTGACGGCGTCGCGACCGTCGGCATCACCGAGCACGCTGCGAACGCGCTCGGCGACATCGTGTACGTCCAGCTCCCCGAGGTCGGCAGCACCGTGACCGCGGGCGAGGAATGTGGCGAGCTGGAGTCGACCAAGTCCGTCAGCGAGCTGTACTCGCCGGTGACCGGCGAGGTCGTCGAGGCGAACCAGGACGTCGTCGACGACCCGTCGCTGGTGAACTCCGCCCCGTTCGAGGGCGGCTGGCTGTTCAAGGTGCGCCTCGCGGACGAGCCGAAGGACCTGCTCTCCGCCGACGAGTACACCGCCTTCACCGCCGGCTAACCGAGACCCCCTAGGGATCGATTCATGTCGCTTCTGAACACTCCCCTCCACGAGCTCGACCCCGACGTCGCCGCCGCCGTCGACGCCGAGCTCCGCCGTCAGCAGTCCACCCTCGAGATGATCGCGTCGGAGAACTTCGCTCCGGTCGCGGTCATGGAGGCCCAGGGCTCCGTCCTCACCAACAAGTACGCCGAGGGCTACCCGGGCCGCCGCTACTACGGCGGCTGCGAGCACGTCGACGTGGCCGAGCAGATCGCGATCGACCGGCTCAAGGACCTGTTCGGCGCCGAGTACGCCAACGTCCAGCCGCACTCCGGCGCCTCCGCGAACCAGGCCGCCCTCTTCGCGATCGCCCAGCCGGGCGACACGATCCTGGGTCTGGACCTGGCGCACGGCGGTCACCTGACCCACGGCATGCGCCTGAACTTCTCGGGCAAGCAGTTCAACGTGGTCGCGTACCACGTGGACGAGGCCGGCCTGGTCGACATGGCCGAGGTCGAGCGCCTCGCCAAGGAGCACCGCCCGAAGGTCATCATCGCGGGCTGGTCCGCCTACCCGCGCCAGCTGGACTTCGCGGAGTTCCGCCGGATCGCCGACGAGGTCGAGGCCTACCTGTGGGTCGACATGGCCCACTTCGCGGGCCTGGTCGCCGCCGGTCTGCACCCGAACCCGGTCGAGTACGCGGACGTGGTGACCTCCACCACGCACAAGACGCTCGGCGGCCCCCGCGGCGGCATCATCCTGGCGAAGAAGGAGTTCGCGAAGAAGCTGAACTCCTCGGTCTTCCCCGGTTTCCAGGGGGGCCCGCTGGAGCACGTGATCGCGGCCAAGGCCGTCTCCTTCAAGGTCGCGGCCTCGGAGGAGTTCAAGGAGCGCCAGCAGCGCACCCTGGACGGCGCCCGCGCCCTCGCCGAGCGCCTGGTCCAGGACGACGTCACCGCCCACGGCGTCTCGGTCCTGTCCGGCGGCACGGACGTGCACCTGGTCCTGGTGGACCTGCGTGACTCCGAGCTCGACGGCCAGCAGGCCGAGGACCGTCTCCACGAGGTCGGCATCACGGTCAACCGGAACGCCGTTCCGAACGACCCGCGCCCGCCGATGGTCACCTCGGGTCTGCGCATCGGTACGCCGGCGCTCGCGACCCGCGGCTTCCAGGCGGACGACTTCGCCGAGGTCGCCGACGTCATCGCGGAGACCCTGAAGCCGGGCTTCGACGCCGACAAGGCCGCGGCCCTCAAGGCCCGGGTGACCGCGCTGGCCGACAAGCACCCGCTGTACCCCGGCCTGAAGTAATTTCGTACGATTTAGTTCCGGTTTCGTTCGTACGATGGCTCCGGGGCACCGCGCACACTGGACAGTGAGCGCGGTGCCCCGGCCCATGCTCAGCCCTTCTTCGCGCTTTTCTGCTCCACCCCGGCAGACAACGGCGTCTAGCCCCCACAAGGAGTCCTCCCGTGGCCATCTCGGTCTTCGACCTGTTCTCGATCGGCATCGGTCCGTCGAGCTCCCACACGGTGGGCCCCATGAGGGCTGCCAGGATGTTCGCCCGCCGGCTGAAGAACGAGGGCCTGCTCGCCCACACGGCGCGCATACGAGCGGAGCTGTACGGCTCGCTCGGCGCGACCGGCCACGGCCACGGCACCCCGAAGGCGGTCCTGCTGGGGCTGGAGGGCAGCTCGCCGCGCACGGTGAACGTCGAGACCGCCGACGACGAGTTCGAGCGGATCAAGGCGAGCGGCCGGATCAACCTGCTCGGCGCCCACGAGATCCCCTTCGACTTCGACGCCGACCTGATCCTGCACCGCCGCAAGGCGCTCCCGTACCACGCCAACGGCATGACCGTCTTCGCGTACGACGCCGAGGGCGGCCTCGTCCTGGAGAAGACGTACTACTCCGTCGGCGGCGGCTTCGTCGTCGACGAGGACGCCGTCAAGGGCGAGAACCCGATCGTCCCCGACGACACCGTCCTGAAGTACCCCTTCCGCACCGGCGACGAGCTGCTCCGCCTGGCGAAGGAGACCGGTCTGTCGATCTCCTCGCTGATGCTGGAGAACGAGAAGGCCTGGCGCACCGAGGACGAGATCCGCGGGGGCCTCCTGGAGATCTGGCGGGTCATGCAGGCCTGCGTCGCGCGCGGCATGGCCCGCGAGGGCATCCTGCCCGGCGGCCTGAAGGTCCGCCGCCGCGCCTCCACCCTGGCCCGCAACCTGCGCTCCGAGGGCGACCCGAAGGCACACGCCATGGAGTGGATCACCCTCTACGCGATGGCCGTGAACGAGGAGAACGCGGCGGGCGGCCGGGTGGTCACCGCCCCGACGAACGGCGCGGCCGGCATCATCCCGGCGGTCCTGCACTACTACATGAACTTCGTCCCGGGCGCGGACGAGGACGGCGTCGTCCGCTTCCTCCTCGCGGCCGGCGCGGTCGGCATGCTCTTCAAGGAGAACGCCTCGATCTCCGGCGCCGAGGTCGGCTGCCAGGGCGAGGTCGGCTCGGCCTGCTCGATGGCGGCCGGCGCGCTCGCCGAGGTCCTCGGCGGCAGCCCGGCCCAGGTGGAGAACGCGGCCGAGATCGGCATGGAGCACAACCTGGGCCTGACCTGCGACCCGGTCGGCGGTCTGGTCCAGATCCCCTGCATCGAGCGGAACGGCATGGCGTCGGTCAAGGCCGTCACGGCCGCCAAGATGTCGATGCGCGGCGACGGCAGCCACCTGGTCTCCCTCGACAAGGTCATCAAGACGATGAAGGAGACCGGCGCCGACATGAGCGTCAAGTACAAGGAGACCGCCCGCGGCGGTCTCGCGGTGAACATCATCGAGTGCTGAACCGTTTACCCCGAAGCGGCCGGCCCCGGGAGCTCCGGGGGCCGGCCGCTTCGCGTCTCCCGTCGGGTCCGCTCAGTGCGCGAACCCGTGCGGGTCCGGGACGACGGTGAGGAGGACCGAGACGACCACGATCGCCAGCAGGACGGACAGCTCCACGCGCGCGGGCGCCTCGGCGTCGCCGCCGGAGAGCATGCGGCCGCGGGCGGCGAGGGCCAGGAGGCTGGCGCCGCCGAAGAGCACCAGTTTCACCAGGAGGAGCCGGCCGTAGGCGGTGGTCAGGACGGCGTCCAGGGGCAGCCGGCGGAGCGTGGAGACGGTTCCGGTGACCACGAGCGCCGCGTAGACCCAGGCGGCCATCCGGGCGTAGCGGACCAGCGCGTCCCGGCCGCCGCGGCGCAGCCGCACGGTGCGGAGCACGTACAGGAGCGTGCCCGTCCACAGGGAGGCGGCCGTGAGGTGGACGACGGTCAGCGAGACCCCGAGGGCCTGGAGGCGTGCCTCGGGGTGGGCGCGCATCGCCTCGGCCCCGACGGCGACGGCGAGCGGCAGGACGGCGAGGCCGGGGCGCCGGGAGGCGGCGCAGAAGGCGGCGAGGGCGAAGGCGTTGGCGGTGACGAGCAGCAGGCGGCCCTCGCGGAGCCCGTACACGACGGTGGGGCTCAGGCCGCTGACGGCCGTGAAGAGCAGCAGCAGCCCGGCGGAGGAGGCCGCGGCGAGCAGCGCGGCGGGCACGGCACGGCTCGGGGGCAGCGGTCCCGCGCCTGCTGCGCGGCGGCCCGCGAGTTCGCCGACGTGGACGGCCAGGCCGGCGAGGACGAGGAGCCTCAGCAGCGAGGTGGTGCCGGCGGCGGGTATCCGCAGCTCGCCGGTGCCGGTCTGCGCGAGTCCGGCGCCGAGCAGCGCGACGGCGAGGACGGCGACCGCGGCGGCGACCGCCGCCGTCAGACGGCTCGGGGTGCCGAAAGGTCCGGGAAGCGTCACCGGACGATCGTCACCGAGCCCCGGGCGGGCGGCAACTCAGCGTTGCGCCGCCCGCCCGGGCGGGCGGGTCAGGCCTTGCTGTAGTGCGCCCAGAACTCGTCCCAGGACAGGACGCCGTCGCCGTTGTCGTCCCGCTGCTTGATGAGGACCTCGGCGACCGTCTCGGTGACGTTGAAGTCGCCGTGCCGCGCCATCAGGCTCTTGTACTCCGCGGCGGTGATGAAGCCGTCGCCGTCCGCGTCGAACTGGTTGAATGCCGTGCGTGCCGACTCGATGTCCGCCACTGCTTCCGCCTCTTCTCGGTGCTTATCTGACGGGGTCAGATTAGCTGGCCCGCCCCTGCCGGATGATGGGGGTATGAGCGAGGTGGCACGGATACTGGCGGACGCGGCACACGGGCGGTTCCCGCCCCCGGACGGTTCGACGACGGTGGTGCCGCAGCCGAGCCCGCGGGACGCGGGGGTCCTCGCCTTCACCGCCCATTCGGTGGTCTTCACGGACGCCGACCCGGCGTGGGTGCGGGCCGAGCTGGCGGCCACGTCGAGCGACCCGCTCGCGGCCAGCATGAACCCGCACTTCCTGGTCGCCCTGATGGCCCGCACCGGGCTGCACATGAACACGGTCGACCTGCTGACGGTGGCCGACCGCCTGCCCGGCGCTCCGCCGCTGGAGCTCCGTGAGATCGAGGACCCGGAGCACCCCCGGGTGGCGCGGGCCCTGAAGTTCCGCGACGAGGTCCGGGTGTGGGCGGCCGACGGCGGGGTGCTGATCCTGGGCCGGGGCGTCGCGGGCCGCTGGGAGGCCGCGATCGAGGTGGACGAGGCGGTACGCCACCGGGGCCTGGGCCGCGCCCTGGCGACGGCCGCGCGCCACCTCACGCCCGGCGAGGTGGTGTGGGCCCAGCAGTCCCCGGGCAACGCCCGCAGTGTCCGGGCGTTCCAGGCGGCCGGCTACCGCCCGGTGGCGTCGGAGGCGCTGCTGGTCGCGGGCTGACCGTCGGACAGGCCCTAGCGGAAGATCCCGGTGTGGCCGAGGGAGTAGCGGCCGGGCTGGGGGTAGACGGCGAGGCCGTGGGGGCCGCTGCCGACGGGGATGCGGGCGAGCTGCCGGCCGGTGGTGGTGTCGATGGCGTAGACCTCGGAGTCGTAGCGGCCGGAGAGCCAGAGGACCTTGCCGTCGGCGGAGACGCCGCCCATGTCGGGTGAGCCGCCGTCGGGGAGCCACCACTTCTTGGTGAGCTTGTCCTTGGCGAAGTCGAAGACGGAGACGGAGCCCTCGCCGCGGTTGGGCACGTACATCTCGCGCGAGTCCCGGCTGATGTAGAGGCCGTGGCAGCCCTTGCCGGTGGGGAGCAGGGTGGGGGTGGTGAACTTGTCGCCGTCGAGGACCCACATGCCGTGGGCCATCATGTCGGCGACGTAGAAGGTCCCGCCGTCCGGGGAGATCTTCACGTCCTGGGGCATGGCGCCCTCGAAGGGCAGTTTCAGCCGGCCGATCACCTCCATCTTCTCGGTGTCGACCTTGAGGAGTTCGCCGGAGAACTCGCAGGAGACGACGAAGTAGCGGCCGTCGGCGGAGAAGTCGGCGTGGTTGACGCCGTAGCAGCTGACCGGGACGGTCTTGCGCCGCTCCATGGTGTGCGGGTCGCGGAAGACGAGTTCGCGGTCGAGGGAGGCCATGACGACGGCGTACTTGCCGTCGGGCGTGAAGTAGAGGTTGTAGGGGTCGTGGACCTCGACGGGCTTGCCGGCGATTCCGGTGGCGGGGTCGATGGGGGTGAGGGTGTGGCCCCGGTTGTTGTTGACCCAGAGGGTCTTGAGGTCCCAGGACGGGACGACGTGCTGGGGCTGGACGCCGACCGGGATGGTCTCGACGACCTTGTAGGTGGCGGGGTCGATGACCGAGACGGTGTTGGAGTTGGTGTTGGGGACGTAGACGCGGGAGGGGAAGTTCCTTACCACCGGCGAGAGCCGGTTGGGCCGGTCGGCCGCGTAGACGTCGGTGGGGTCGAGCGGGGGCGGCATGCCGGGGAGTCCGGCGGGGGCGGCGGCCGGTTTGGGCACGGCGGGGGCGTTCGCCTTCCGTACGGCCGCGGAGCCGCCGCCCGGGTCGGCGGTGCCGCAGCCGGCGAGGGCGGCCAGGAGGGCGGCGGCGATGAGGGTCCTGGTTCTCGTCGTGTGGTGGGCCATCAGGTCAGCAGCTCCGTGGTGGTGACCGCGCGCAGTCCGCGGCGGTCGAGGTCGGCGAGGAGGAGGGGCAGCGCGGTGGCGGTGTCCGGGTAGCCGAAGTGCAGGCTGACGACCGAGCCGGCCCGTACGGCTCCGGTGACGTTGCGGACGACGGCGGGGGCGCCGGGCGAGGTGAAGTCGAGGGAGTCGACGTCGTAGGAGAGGACGTGCGGGTATCCGGCGCGGCGGGCGGCGCGCAGGACGGCTGGGGCGGCGTGCGGGGTGCGGGAGGGGCGGAACCAGCTGCCGATGGAGCCGGTGAGCCGGCGGAGCCGGGTGGCGCAGGCCTCGATCTCGGCGTGGGCCTCGGTCTCGGTCATGGCGTTGACGTCGAGGTGGTGCTGGGTGTGGTTGCCGAGGTCGTGGCCGCCGTCGAGGACGCGGCGGGCGAGGTCGGGGTGGTCGTCGAGCCAGCTGCCGACGGCGAGGACGGTGACGCGGGCGCCCGCCTTCTCGGCCTGGCCGAGGAGGGTGCGGGCGAGGGCGGGGTCGCCCTGGCCGTGGAAGGTGAGGGCGACGCGGGGCCGGTCGCGGGGGCCGTGCGCGATCTCGTCGGGCCGGCCGGGGTAGCGGCGGGGCGCGGGGGCGACGGCGGGGGCGGGGGCCGGGCGGCGCGCGGCGGCGGGGGTGGACGCGGGGCGGGGTTCCGGACCGCAGGCGGTGGCGAGTGCTCCGGCGACGGCGGCGGCCGCGCCGGTCCGGAGGGCTCCTCGGCGGTCGGTCGGCTTCACGCGACCATTCAAGGCGACTTTCGCCCGGTTTATTACGATTAGGCCAATTCAGGACGTTTGCCGCCCTCGCAGCGCCGTCCAGCATGCGGACCGCCCCGGCAAACAACCGGTGAACCGCATAGCCATTCACCATTTAGAAGGTGAGTGCTACACGTCACCAACGATTCACTATTAAACTGTCCGGTTTTGACCAGCCTTGCCCCGGTAGGGACTTTTGGCGACCGGGCCACCTGTCTGACATAGTCGGAGTCACCGACCCCCATTGACCCGGGCCAGGTCGACATGGCTGCCGTGGATACACCCCCCCGTCCACGGCGCATCACACGGAAGCCCCCAGGCGCCCCACCACGGCACACGGGGGCTTCCGTGCGTCCGGGGCCGGGCGGGCCCGGGTCCGGACGGCCTCAGGGGCGGTCCGCGACCCGCATCTCGAACCAGGTCGTCTTGCCGCGCGGCGCCAGGTCCACGCCCCAGCGGTCCGAGAGCTTGTCGACGAGGAAGAGCCCGCGGCCGCTCGTGTCGAGCTCGTGCACCGGCATCAGGCAGGGCAGGCCGCGCGAGGGGTCGCGGACCTCGACCCGGATCCAGCCGCGGCGCCGCTGGAGCCGCAGGGCGAAGACCCGGGCGCCGGTGTGCCGGACCGCGTTCCCCACGAGTTCCGAGACCAGGAGCACCGCGTGCTCGGCGATCTGCGGGCCGAGGCCCCACTGACGCAGGACCACGTCCTTGGTGAGCCTGCGGGCCACCCACGCCGATTCGGGGCGGGACGGCAGCCGCACGTCCTCCTCGGCCGGGTTGCCGTACAACTCCACTGCGTCGGCGGCCTGTTCGTCATCCGCGGCCGGTGACCACCGCGCGGCGGCGGCGCTGCCGCGCTGCCAAGGTTGTTCCCTACCCTCCAGGCCCGCCATGCCCCCCATCATGGCCGTACGGAGGCCTCCGCGGGGGCCGTTCCGGTGGAATCGGCCCCCGCCGGATCACCCGCGTGGCGACCCGTCGGTCGCCTGTCAGGCGAACTTCGCCTTGCCCGGGCCCTCCTCGACGAAGCTGCGCATCCCGCGCTCGCGGTCCTCGGTCGCGAACAGGCCCGCGAACCAGGTGCGCTCGATGGCCAGGCCGGTGTCGATGTCGGCCTCCAGACCCTGGTCGATCGCCTCCTTCGCGGCCCGCAGCGCGACCGCCGGGCCCTGCGCCAGCTTGGCGGCCCAGGCGTGCGCCTGCTCGTAGACCTCGGCGGCCGGGACGACGCGGTCGACCAGGCCGAGCGCCAGCGCCTCGTCCGCCTTCACCATCCGGCCGGTGAAGATGAGGTCCTTGGCCCGGGACGGGCCGATCAGCCGTGACAGGCGCTGGGTGCCGCCCGCGCCCGGGATCAGGCCGAGCAGGATCTCCGGCTGGCCCAGCTTCGCGTTGTCGGCGGCGATCCGGTAGTCGGCGCAGAGGGCGAGCTCGCAGCCGCCGCCGAGCGCGTAACCGGTGATCGCGGCCACGACGGGCTTGGGGATGCGGGCGATGGCGGTGAAGGCGTCCTGGAGCGCCCGCGACCGCTTGACCATGGCCACGTGGTCCATGACCTGCATCTCCTTGATGTCCGCGCCGGCCGCGAACACCTTCTCGCCGCCGTAGAGGACCACGGCCCGCACGTCGTCGCGGTCGGTCAGCTCCTGGGCCAGCTCGCGCAGTCGGTCCTGGACGGCGATGTCCAGGGCGTTCATCGGGGGGCGGTCGAGGCGGATCGTGCCGACGCCTTCGGCGACTTCGAGGTTCACAGTCATGGGGGAAGGTTAGTCGGCGTTAACGCGGAGGGACCCGGTGCTGTTGCTCACAGCACCGGGTCCCTCGTCGGTCGCTCAGGACGGGATCGCCTAGGCGATCCACTCCGACCAGTCCATGTTCCAGCCGTTCAGGCCGTTCTCCGGCTTGATCTGCTTGTCCTTGGAGTTCTTCACGATGACGACGTCGCCGATGAGCGAGCGGTCGTAGAACCAGGCCGCCGGGGTCGAGCTGTCGCCCGCGCCGCGGGCGTCCTCGAGGCCGACGCAGCCGTGGCTGACGTTCGTGGAGCCGAAGGTGGACGAGGAGGCCCAGTAGTTGCCGTGCACGAACGTGCCCGAGTTGGACAGGCGCATCGCGTGCGGCACGTCCTTGATGTCGTACTCGCCGCCGAAGCCGACGGTGGCGCCGTTCATGCGCGTCACCTTGTACTTCTCGCTGATGACCATCTGACCGTTGTACGTGGTCGTGGACGGGGCGCCGGCGGTGATCGGCAGGGTCTTGATGATGGCGCCGTCGCGCTCGACCTTCATGGTCTTGGCGCTCGCGTCGACGGTGGAGACCTGACGGCGGCCGATGGTGAAGGTGATCGTCTTCTTCTGCTTGCCGTAGACGCCCGGGCGGCCCTCGACGCCGTCCAGGTTGAGGTGCACGGTCACCTTGGTGCCGGCGGCCCAGTACTTCTCCGGGCGGAAGTCGAGGCGGTCGTTGCCGAACCAGTGGCCCTCGATCTGCACGGCCGGCTCGGCCGTCACCTTGATGGCCTTCTCCACGGCGTCCGGGTCGGTGATGCCCCGGGTGAAGTTGATGGACACCGGCATGCCGACGCCGACGGTCGAGCCGTCCTCCGGCGTGTAGTGGCCGATGAAGGTGTTCTTCGGTACGAGCGTGGTGAAGGTGATGTCCTTCGCCGACTCGCGGCCCTCGCCGTCCTTCGCGATGGCGTGGACCTTGTACTGGGTGCCCGCGGCCAGGTGGGCGGTGGGCGTCCAGCTGGCGCCGTCCGCCGCGATCTTGCCCTCGACCTCGGTGCCCTTGGAGTCGGCGACCGTGACCGTGGTCAGCTTGCCCTGGGTCGCGGTGACCTTGAGGGCGCCGCTGGTGGCGACCGCGTCGGCACCGTCCTTCGGAAGGATCGTCACGACCGCCTGGGAGGCGGCGTTGTCCTGCTTGCCGCCGCCCTGCGCGGCCGGTCCCTGGCCTCCCGTACCGCCGCCGGTCTCACCGCCGCCGCAGGCGGTGAGCACCAGGAGCAGCGCTCCCGCCGCCAGGGCCTGCAGACGGACGCCCCCGCGCCGGCGCCGGCCCGTCGTCCTTACCGATGCCCCCGATATCGGCTGCCCGTTCACTTGGTCTTCTCCCCTCGCACGGCCTGGCAACCGCCACGGCCCCACCCCCGTGCGCATCCATCCGCGCACACAGCGCTAGATAATCACACCGAAGGACACGAAAGTTCCTCGTGCATGTCACCGTTCAGTCCCAGTCGGCGTGATAGGTGCCGTTGCGGGGCGCGGGGCCGTCGCTCAGTTCAGCGCGGACCCCTCCCGCCACTGCTTCCAGTCCAGGTTCCAGCCGCCGAGGCCGTTGTCGGGAGCGACCTGGCGGTCGCGGGAGTTGACCACCTCCACCACGTCGCCGACGAGCGTCCGGTCGAAGAACCAGCCGGCGGGCGAGTCGGCGCTGCCGCCCTTGTCGTCGCGCAGCCCCACGCAGCCGTGGCTGACGTTGGCGGATCCGAAGGTGGAGGCCGAGGCCCAGTAGTTGCCGTGCAGGAAGGTGCCCGAGTCGGTGAGGCGCATGGCGTGCGGCACGTCCTTGATGTCGTACTCGCCGCCGAAGCCGACGGTCCGCCCGTCCATCCGCGTCACGTCGTACAGCTCCGTGACGACCATCTTCCCGTTGTACGTGGTGGTCTTCGGCGCGCCCGCGGTGATCGGCACGGTGGCGAGGACCTCGCCGTCCCTGCGGACCTCCATGGTGTGCGCGGCGGCGTCGACCAGGGAGACCTGGGAGCGGCCGATGGTGAAGCCGACCGTCTTGCGCTGGATGCCGTACACGCCCGGCGCCCCCTCGACGTCCCGCAGGCCGAGTTCGACGGTGACCCTGGTGCCCGGCCGCCAGTACGTGGCGGGGCGGAAGTCGAGCCGCTCCTTGCCGAACCAGTGGCCGACCACCTCCACCGGGGGCACGGAGGTGACGCGGATGGCCCGCTCGACCTCGGCCCGGTTCTCGATGGGCCGGTTGAAGCCGAAGGAGACGATCATGCCGGTGCCGACCGTGGACCGGTTCTCCGGCTTGAAGTACCCGATGAAGCGGCTCTCCGGCACCACGGTGGTGAAGGTGGTGTGCCGGGCCGAGCGGCGCCCGTGCGCGTCGAGCGCGACCGCGTCCACGCTGTACTTCGCGGACAGCTCGAGCCGGGTGTCGGCCTCGGGCCGCCAGCTCAGCCCGTCCGCGGAGATCCTCCCGGCGACCCGGGTCCGCTGGGCGTCCTCGACCTGGACGACCGTCACCCGTTCGAGGCGGCCGCTGTCGACCCTCACCTCGACCGGCCCCTCGGCCGACACCCCCCTGCTGCCGTCCTCCGGGCTCACCCGGATGACGTCGCCGGGGGCCCGTGCCTTGCCCGGCAGGGAGACGTCGATGCCTGGTCCGCCGTCCACGCCTGTGCAGCCCGCGAGGCCGGCGACCAGTCCCGCCACCGCCAGGGCGTACCTCGTCCGCTTCCATACTCGATTCACGCTCGGCCCAACGACGGCCACCCTCCAGGGGAAACGTCCGTACGGGTCATGTTGGGAGTACGGCCGTCCGGGCAGAACAGGGGGAGAACGACGCGCGGGAGCGGCGGCCGGGACGCCGCCGCTCCCGTGGGTGTGGGCCCGACGAGCCGTGGGAGGCCGGGACGGTGTCGAGCGCAGCCGAGCAGAAGGCGGTACACGAGCATGCCCTGGGGCGGACCGGACCACCCGTGTGGCCGGGTGCGCCGACGCCGCTCGGCGCACGCTGCCGGGTCGGACCGGGCGGGGTGACGGGAACCAACTTCGCCCTGTGGGCGGGCGGCGCGGAGGCCGTGGAGCTGTGCCTGTTCGACGAGGACGGGACGGAGACGCGGCTTCCGCTGCCGGAGCTGACCCACGAGATCCGGCACGGCTTCGTGCCGGGCGTCGGACCCGGGCAGCGGTACGGCTACCGGGTGCACGGCCGCTGGGACCCGTGGACGGGGGCCCGGTGGAACCCGGCGAAGCTGCTCCTCGACCCGTACGCGCGGGCCGTCGACGGCGACTTCGCCGCGCTGCCCCCGGAGGCGTACGGACACGTCAGGGACTGGCCGCAGCAGCACGTGGCCGACACCGTCCGCGACGAGCGGGACTCCGCCCCGTACGTCCCGAAGGGGGTCGTCGTCCACGACGACGACGACTGGTCGGACGACCGCAGGCCCAAGACGCCCTGGCAGGACTCGGTCATCTACGAGGTGCACGTCAAGGGCTTCACCCGGCTCCACCCCGGCATCCCCGAGCACCTGCGGGGCACGTACGCGGGGCTCGCGCACCCGGCGGCCGTCGAGTACCTCACCGGGCTCGGGGTGACGGCGGTCGAGCTGCTGCCCGTCCACCAGTTCGCGCACGAGGACCACCTGCTGCGGCGCGGGCTGCGGAACTACTGGGGCTACAACTCGCTCGGCTACTTCGCCCCGCACGCGGGCTACTCCTCGTCCGGGACGACGGGGCAGCAGGTCGGCGAGTTCAAGCGCATGGTGCGGGCGCTGCACGCGGCGGGCATCGAGGTCATCCTCGACGTCGTCTACAACCACACCGCGGAGGCGGGCGAGCTCGGCCCCACCCTCTCCCTGAAGGGCATCGACAACCGCGGCTACTACCGGCTCCAGTCCGACGCCCGCCGGTACGCGGACTACACGGGCTGCGGCAACACCCTGCACGTCGTGCAACCCCAGGTGCTGCGGCTCATCACCGACTCGCTGCGGTACTGGGTGACGGAGATGGGCGTCGACGGCTTCCGCTTCGACCTGGCGGCGGCCCTCGCCCGCTCCATGCACGACGTCGACATGCTGTCGCCGTTCCTCGCGGTGATCGCCCAGGACCCGGTGCTCCGCCGGGTCAAGCTCATCGCCGAGCCCTGGGACGTCGGCAACGGCGGCTACCAGGTCGGCGCGTTCCCGCCGCTGTGGACCGAGTGGAACGACCGCTACCGGGACGCCGTACGGGACTTCTGGCGGGGCGCGCTGCCCGACGTACGGGACCTCGGCTACCGGCTCTCCGGCTCCAGCGACCTGTACGCCTGGGGCGGGCGGCGGCCGTACGCCTCCGTCAACTTCGTCACCGCGCACGACGGCTTCACCCTCCGCGACCTCGTCACGTACGAGCGCAAGCACAACGAGGCCAACGGCGAGGGCAACCGTGACGGCACCCACGACAACCGGTCCTGGAACTGCGGCACCGAGGGCGAGACCGACGACCCCGGGATCAACGCCCTGCGGCTGCGCCAGCAGCGCAACCTGCTCACCACCCTGCTGCTGTCCACCGGGGTGCCGATGCTCGTCGCCGGCGACGAGACGGGCCGCACCCAGGGCGGCAACAACAACGCGTACTGCCAGGACAACGAGATCGGCTGGCTCGACTGGTCCCTGCCGGAGGACCCGGGCCGGGCGCAGCTCCTCGCCCTGACCCGCCGGCTGCTCGCGCTGCGCCACCGCCACCCGGTGCTGCGGCGCAGGGCCTTCTTCTCCGGCCGGCCGCAGCGCGCGGACGGGCTGCGGGACCTGGCCTGGTTCACCGCCGAGGGCACCGAGATGACGGAGGGCGACTGGTACGCGCCCACCGCGACGCTCGGCCTCTACCTGTCGGGCCGTGACATCCCGGGCCGGGACGAGCGCGGCGAGCGGATCACCGACGACAGCTTCCTCGCCGTCCTCCACGCGGGCCCCCGCCCCCTGGAGTTCCGCCTCCCGGGCCCGCCGTGGGCGGCGACGTACGAACTCGTCGTGGACACCGCGCGCACGGACCAGTCCCGTCCCCCGGGCACCCGCCACGAGGGCGGCGGGACGATCACGGTCGGCGCCCGTTCGACGGTCCTGCTGCGCGTCAGGGAGTGAGCGGTACGGAGCCGGCCGGGGCGGGCCCGCGGGCACTCCCGGCCCGGCCACCGCGGCGCGACGGCGGTGGCCGGGCGGAGCGAGGGTGCCCGTCCCCGTGGGCCGGGGCGCGGCCCACGGGGGCACCCGTGCGGCGGACCGTCCCTTGAGCCCCCGTGCGACGGGCCCGCGCGTCCGAACAGTGTCGGGCGGGGTCCTCGCCGCTGTCTTTGGCCCACGGCGCACGGCTCATTGACGCTGCGCGCACTCGCGGTGCTCGCTGGGACTGCGGCCGTGGGCCGCGCGGAAGGCCCGGCTGAAGGCCGCGGGGTGCCGGAACCCCCAGCGGACCGCCACGGCGTGGACGGGGGTGCGGCGCAGGGCCGGGTCCGCGAGGTCCCGGGCCGCGCCGGCCAGCCGCAGGTCACGGATCCACGTGCCGACGGTGAGGCCCTCGTCCTGGTAGAGCCGGTGCAGGTAGCGCACCGAGATGTGGTGGGCGGCGGCGACGGCCCCCGGCGTGAGGTCCGGATCGGAGAGGCGGCCGCGGACGAAGTCCTGGGTGCGCAGGAACAAGGCCCGGCGCCGGCTCTCCGGCGTGGGGGCCGCCTCCGCGTCGAGCCGTGCCGCGGCGGCCCCCGCGAGCAGGTCCGTCAGCACGGTCGTCAGGCGCGGCCCGTCCTCGGGGCGGAAGGCCCCCGGATCGGCGGCGAGCGTCGTCAGGAACCCGGCGAGCAGCCCTCCGAACCCGCTCCCCCCGTCCATCCGCAGGGCCACGATCCGCTCCGCCTCCCGGGTGGGCAGCGGCAGCAGCTCCTTCGGGAACTGGGCCACGATGTGGTCGAGGCGGCCCGTGGCGTGGCGGGTGACGCCCACGAAGGGCAGCGACGAGTCGTAGACCATCAGGTCCCCCGCCCGGAACGCGGTGTCCCGGCCCGCCTGCGAGATGGCCATCTCGCCGCTGAGGGTGAGCGACACCTGGTAGTAGCCGGGGTCGGCCCTGCTGATCAGCCGCCGCGTCCGGCGGGTGACCAGCGGCGGATACCGCAGAGCCGTCACCTGCACGGCTCCCAGGTCCACGACACGCGCCTCCGCCCGGAACGCGTCGGCGTGCTCGCTCCCCATCACGGTGGGAATCAGCGCCGTCGCCATCGCGTCATGCCAGAACCCGAACCGCTCCCGCTCCGGCACCTCCTCCGTGCTGAAGCGCTGGACCCACACCGCTCTCCCCCGGTCTTCTCCGCGGGCGACCCTCGCCGTCCCGGTTCCGGCTCCCAACTTGCCACAGATACGGGCGAGATGGAGGCGAGCGGGGCGGGACGGCTCCGGGAGCGGCGCCGGGGCGCCCGCGGGCGGGCCGGGCCCGGCAGGGGTGCCGGGGCGCCCGCGGGCGGGCCGGGCCCGGCAGGGGTGCCGGGGCGCCCGCGGGCGGGCCGGGCCCGGCAGGGGTGCCGGGGCGCCCGCGGGCG
>NZ_JBWKCA010000001.1:196622-563570 GCF_056436715.1 Streptomyces sp. NPDC043176 | reverse complement strand
GGCCGGGGCGCCCGCGGGCGGGCCGGGCCCGGCAGGGGTGCCGGGGCGCCCGCGGGCGGGCCGGGCCCGGCAGGGGTGCCGGGGCGCCCGCGGGCGCTTCCGGAGGCCGGAAAACCGGATGAGAGGTGTCAGGGGTGAACCGTATGGTCGGACATGATGCCCGAGACACCTGAGAACCCAGCGAGCGCGCCGAAACCCCCCGAGCGGTCGGCGGTGCGCGTCCTTCTGCGCCTGTGGCCGTACGTACGACCGGTGCGGGGGAGGTGGTTCGCGGCCGCCGTGGTGGCGGTGGTGGCGTCCTGTCTGTCGCTGGTGATCCCGCTGGTCCTGAAGTGGATGGTGGACGGGCCGGTCGCGGACCGGGATCCGGGCGGCGTGTGGCGCGGCGCGCTGTACCTGCTGCTGCTGGGCGTCGCGGAGGCGCTGCTGTTCGGGTTCCGGCGCTGGCTGGTGGCACGGCCGCTGTCCGCGGTCGAGGCGGAGATGCGGGCGGACCTGTACCGCAGGCTGCAGCGGCTGCCGATCGCGTTCCACGACCGGTGGGCGTCGGGGCAGCTGCTCTCGCGCGGGACGACGGACCTGATGCTGGTGCGGATGTTCCTGGCCTTCCCTCTGACGTTCCTGCTGGTCAACGGAGTGACGATCCTGGCGGGGTACGTCCTGCTGCTCGCGCAGGACTGGTCGCTGGGGCTGGTGCTGCTGACGCCCGTGCTGCCGCTGGTGGTCGTCTGCTCGATGTTCGAGACCCGGTACGGGGCGGTGGCGCGCCGGGCGCAGGACCAGGTCGGCGATCTGACGACGGTGGTGGAGGAGAGCGTCCTCGGCATCCGGATCGTCAAGGGCTTCGGCCGGCACCGCAGCCAGGCGGAGGCCTTCCGGGGGCTCTCGGAGCGGCTGCGCGGGACCGAGCTGGTGAAGGCGCGGCTGCTCGCGATGATCTGGGCGGTCATCACCGTCGTACCGGAACTGGCCATCGGGGCGGCGCTCGTCCTGGGCACCGTGCAGGTCGCCGACGGCGACCTGTCGGCGGGCACGCTCGTCGCGTTCCTGTCGACGGCGCTCGCGCTGCGCTGGCCGGTGGAGTCCATCGGCTTCCTGCTCGC
Organism: Streptomyces sp. NPDC043176; assembly: GCF_056436715.1. Taxonomy (NCBI): domain Bacteria; kingdom Bacillati; phylum Actinomycetota; class Actinomycetes; order Kitasatosporales; family Streptomycetaceae; genus Streptomyces; species Streptomyces sp. NPDC043176. The sequence goes on along the minus strand of NZ_JBWKCA010000001.1, from coordinate 562,467 downwards.
GATGAGCCAGGAGGCGGCGACCGCCACCGAGCGGTACTTCGAGGTGATGGACGCCGAGGAGGAGCCGGACACCGCGTCTCCGGCGCCGTCGCCCGGGACCGGCCCCGGCGGGGTGCGGTTCGAGGGCGTGACGTTCCGCTACCCCGACGCGCCCGACGACGCCCCGCCCGTCCTGGACGGCGTCGACCTGCACATCCGGCCCGGCGAGACCCTCGCCCTGGTCGGCGGCACCGGCTCCGGCAAGACGACCCTCACCGCGCTCGTCCCCCGCCTCCACGAGGCGACCGGCGGCCGGATCCTGCTGGACGGCGAGGACATCGCCCTGATGGAGCGCACACGGCTGCGGTCCCTGGTGTCGATGGCCTTCGAGGAGCCCACGCTGTTCTCCGCGAGCGTCGGCGAGAACGTCCTCATGGGGGCGGGGAGGAGCGCGGGGGAACCCGAGCTGGAGCGCGCCCTGGGCGTGGCCCAGGCGGACGGCTTCGTCGGACGGCTGCCGGAGGGCTCCGCCACCCAGGTCGGCGAACAGGGGCTGAGCCTCTCGGGCGGCCAGCGCCAGCGGCTCGCCCTGGCGCGGGCGGTCGTCGGCCGTCCCCGGTTCCTGATCCTGGACGACCCGCTGTCGGCGCTCGACGTGCACACCGAGGCCCGGGTGGAGGCCGCCCTGCGGGAGGTCCTGCGCGAGACGACGGCCCTGGTCGTGGCGCACCGCCCGTCCACGGTCATGCTCGCCGACCGGGTGGCGCTGCTGTCGCGGGGCCGGATCGCGGCGGTCGGCACCCACCAGGAACTGCTGCGGAGCAGCGAGGAGTACGCCTGGCTGATGTCCGGCGAGACCCAGGAGAAGCGATGACGGACACCACGCCGGAGCAGCGGCCCGCGGACGGGGCCCCGCCGTCCGACCCCTTCGACCGGGACGACCTGCCCGCCCCGCCCGGCGCGACGGGCGCGCTCCTGCGCTCCCTCCTCGCCGCCCACCGGACCCGGGTCGCGTGCGCCGCGCTCGTCCTCCTCGTCAAGGAGGCCGCCGTGCAGGCGGGCCCGCTGCTCGTCGCGTACGCGATCGACCGGGGCGTCCCCGCGTTCCGGGCCGGCGACCACGGCCCCGTCGTCGCGGTGGCGGTGGGGTACCTGCTCTGCGCGGCCCTGTCCGGGCTCCTCCAGTACGTCTTCGTGCGCGGCGCCGCCCGCGTCAACCAGGACGTCCTGCTCGATCTGCGGGGCCGGATCTTCCGCCACGCCCAGGTGCTGAGCGTCGACTTCCACGAGCGCTACACCTCGGGCCGGCTGATCTCCCGCGCCACCACCGACGTCGAGTCGCTGCGCGAGCTGCTGTCCGAGGGCCTCCAGGAACTCGTCGGCGTCGTCCTCTCCTTCCTCTCCATCTCCCTCGTCCTGCTCTGGCTCGACCTGGGCATCGGGGCGGTGGCCGTCGCCTCCTTCGCGCCGCTGTACCTGCTGATCCGCGGCTACCGCCGGCGCGTGGGCGAGGTCTACACCCACCGGTCCACGGCGATCGCGGGCGTGATCGTGAAGTTCGCGGAGACGATGAACGGCATCCGCCCGGTCCGCGCGTTCCGCCGCGAGGAGGCCAACGACGCCGAGTTCGCCGTCCTCAACCACCGCCACGAGCGCAGCAACGGCGACGCCCTCCTGGAGATGGCCCGCTACGTCGTCGGCTCCCGTCTGGTCGCCAACACGGCGGTCGCCGGCATGTGCCTCTGGGGGGCGTACCGCGTCGCCGACGGTTCGCTCGAACTGGGCGTCCTGGCCGCCGCCGTGCTCTACATGCGGCGCCTGTACGACCCGATCGACCGGCTCGGCATGTTCCTCAACTCGTACGAGTCGGCGGCCGCCTCCCTCGCCAAGATCGCCGGCCTCCTCGCCCAGCAGCCGGGAGTGCCCGAGACGACCGCTCCCCGGCCCCTCCCCACGCGCGCGGGGACCCCGGGCCGCCAGGTGGTCTTCGACGGGGTCCGCTTCGCCTACCGCACGGGCGGCGAGGTCCTGCCCCGCTTCGACCTGACGATCCCCGCGGGCCAGACCGTGGCCGTCGTCGGCGCCACGGGCGCGGGCAAGTCGACCCTCGCCAAGCTCCTCGCCCGGTTCTACGACCCCACCGACGGCCGGGTCCTCCTCGACGGCGTCGACCTGCGCGACCTCACCACACCGGACCTCCGGCGCGGGGTCGTCATGGTCACCCAGGAGGCGTTCCTCTTCTCCGGAACGGTCGCCGAGAACATCGCGATCGGCCGCCCGGACGCGACCCGCGACGAGATCGAGGCGGCGGCCAAGGCCATCGGCGCGCACGACTTCATCGCGAACCTGCCGGACGGCTACGACACGGACGTGCGCAAGCGCGGCGGCCGCATCTCGGCCGGCCAGCGCCAGCTGGTCGCCTTCGCCCGCGCCCTCCTCGCGGACCCGGCCGTCCTCATCCTCGACGAGGCCACCAGCTCCCTCGACGTGCCGGGCGAGCGCGCCGTCCAGCACGCCATGGACACCGTCCTCGCCGGCCGCACGGCCGTCGTCATCGCGCACCGGCTGTCCACGGTCGAGGTGGCCGACCGCGTCCTCGTCATGGACTCCGGCCGCATCGTCGAGGACGGCACCCCGCGGAGCCTGGTCACCGCCGACGGTCACTACGCCGGACTCCACCAGGCCTGGCGCGACAGCCTGGTGGGCTGACCGGCAGGCGCGTACGGCGCCCGGGCGGACCGTGGCGGGCCGGCCCGGCGTGCGAGGGGCGGTCCACGGCGGGCCGCGGGCGGGCCGTCCGCCGCGGGCCGCGGACGGCCGAGCCACCGCCGGCCGAGCCCGGGCCGCCCGTCGCCGGTCCCACGCGTGCCGGCCGTCCGCCCGCCTCACGTCCGCCGGCGCAGCAGGCGCAGGGTCGCCCCGGCAGCGAGGAGCGCGAGGAGGGCGGCGCCCGCGGCCGCGCCCGCCATGGCGTCGACGAAGGCCGTGCGGGCCGCGTCGAGCACGGCCGGGGAGGCGCCCAGCGCGCCGCCCAGGGTCTCCCGGGCCCCGGCGGGCGCGGACGCGGGCATCGCCGCCGCGTAGACGGCCGCGCCGACGGAGCCGAGCACCGCCATGCCGAGCGCGCCGCCCAGCTCCTGTCCGGCTTCGAGGACGGCCGTGGCGGATCCCGCGCGCTCGGGCGGCGCGGCGCCGAGGGCGAGTTCGTTGGCGAGGGTCATGGCGGACACGAGCCCGGCGGCGTACACGGCGGCGGCGACCAGGACCACCCAGAACGGCGTGGCGCGCCCGATGGTGGTCAGCCATCCGAACCCGCCGGCGGCGACGAGGAACCCGCCGGCCATGACGTACGCCCGGTGCACCCGTCCGGCGAGCATCGCGGCGACGGGCGCGGCGACCAGGACGCCTCCGGTGGGGACGAGGCTCCAGAGGGCCGCTTCGAGGGGGCTGTGGCCGAGGACTGACTGGAGGTACTGGGTGAGGAAGACGGCGAAGCCGACGGTCGCGGCCATGGCGAGCAGGTTGGCGAGGAGGGAGCCGCCGTAGGCGGGGGTCCGGACGAGTCCCAGGTCGACCAGGGGGTGGGCGGCCCGCGTCTGACGGCGGACGAAGACGAGGGCGAGGAGCAGCCCGAAGGTCACCCCGAGCGCGGGCAGGGGCGCCCAGCCGTCCTTGGCGAGTTCCTTGACGCCGTGGATCAGCGGCAGCAGGGCGGCGAGGGAGAGGACGGCGCTGAGGACGTCGAACCGCGCACCGGCCGCGGCCGGCCGGGACTCGGGGAGCAGCAGGGGTCCGAGGACGAGCAGCAGCAGCATCGCGGGCAGGTTGACCAGGAACACCGATCCCCACCAGAAGTGTTCGAGGAGCGCGCCGCTGACGACGGGGCCGAGGGAGATGCCGCTCGCCATGACGGTCGTCCACAGGGTGACGGCCCTGGCGCGCTGGGCCGGGTCCTGGAAGAGGGTGCGGAGCAGGGCGAGGGTGGACGGCATGAGGCAGGCGCCGGCGACGCCGAGGAGCCCGCGGGCGCCGATGAGGGCGCCGGGGCTGTGGGCGTAGGCGGCGAGGACGGAGGCGGCGCCGAAGAGGGCGGCGCCGAAGAGGAGGAGTCCGCGTCGTCCGACGCGGTCGCCGAGGGCCCCCATGGTGACGAGGAGTCCGGCGAGCACGAAGCCGTACATGTCGAGGATCCACAGCTGCTGGGTCGCGCCGGGCCGGAGGTCGGCGGCGATGGCGGGGATCGCGAAGTAGAGGACCGAGACGTCCATGGAGACGAGGAGCAGCGGCAGCATGAGGACGCCGAGGGCGGTCCATTCGCGCCGTCCCGCGAGGACGGGTCCTGGGGTGGGCCGGGGGCTGTCGGTGAGTGTCATACGGGGAAGGAAGCAGCCCCGGGCGTACGCCGCCACTCCCGCCCTAGTGCACCTCAAGTGGTGCCGGTGAAGCCCCTGTTCAACGGGATGTACGGCGTCCCGAGCGCACTAGTACACTCCCCGCCGTGCCGACCTCCCCGCCCTACCTCGCCATCGCCGCCGAGCTCCGGCGCCGCATCCGGACCGGCGAGCTGCCGCCGGGCTCCCGGGTGCCGTCGACGCGGGCCGTCACCCGGGAGTGGGGGGTGGCGATGGCCACGGCCACGAAGGCGCTCGCGGTGCTGCGCCAGGAGGGTCTGGTGCGGCCGGAGCCGGGGGTGGGCACGGTGGTCGTCGCCCCGGCGGATCCGGACGCGGCGCCCCTGTCGCGGGAGCGGCTCGTCGCGGCCTCGCTCGCACTCGCCGACGCCGAGGGCCTGAACGCGCTGACCATGCGCCGGGTGGCGACGGTGCTCGGGGTGTCGACGATGACGCTGTACCGTCATGTGCCGGGCAAGGCCGAGCTGGTGCGGCTGATGACGGACGCGGCGTGCGGCGAGGTGCCGTTGGGGCCGGTGCCGGCGGACTGGCGGACGGGGCTCGAGCAGGCGGCGCGCTGGCTGCGCGCCGTGTACACCCGGCACCGGTGGATGGCGCACGCGATGGCGTCGTTCACGCGGCCGGTCGCGACGCCGAACGCGATGGCGTACACGGAGTGGGTGCTGCGGTCGCTGCGCGGGACGCGGCTGTCGCCCTCGGACAAGCTCCACGCCCACCTGCTGATCTTCGCGTACGTCCAGGGCCTGTCGATGGCGGACGATCTGGAGGAGCAGGCGCGGCAGGACACGGGGATCTCCGACGGCGAGTGGATGGAACAGAATGAGCCACGGTTCGACGCGATCCAGGCGGGCGGCTCGTACCCGGAGCTGGCGTCGGTGACCAGCGGGGGAGGCTTCGGTCTGGACCTGGAGACGCTCTTCGAATTCGGGCTCCGCCGAACGTTGGACGGCATCGAGGCCATGATCGGCGAAACGTCCGGTTAACGAACACCGACGTACGGGCAGCGGACGATTTCCGGCCAACTTGTCGATGCACTCCTGACAGGTCCCCGTCATTCCTGCGACTCTCTCCCCGGTTCTTCGCATCAATGTTCAGCGCTTCACCCGCACGTGCTCCACAGCTCCCTTGCTCTGCCCGGACGGGCTCACCCAAGTCCGCCGGTACCCCCCTCGCATAAGGAGTCTGCGTGAGATCCACGCCCAGCCGTCGCGCCACCGCGACCGGCGCTCTGATCGCTGCCGCCGCCATGATCGCCGTCGGCGTCCAGACCGGAACCGCCTCCGCCGGCACCTTCTCGGCGGCGCCGCAGGCGCAGTCCGCCGGCAAGGCCAACCCCGGCAAGCTCCCGGCGGACCTCACCCCCGCCGAGCGCGTCGCGCTCATCAAGGCGGCCGACGCCGACAAGGCCGCCACGGCCAAGTCCCTCGGCCTCGGCGCCCAGGAGCAGCTGATCGTCCGTGACGTCGTGCAGGACCGCGACGGCACGACCCACACGCGCTACGAGCGCACCTACGCCGGACTGCCCGTCCTCGGCGGCGACCTGATCGTCGAGGAGTCCAAGGCCGGCACGCGCCAGAGCGTCTCCAAGGCTTCCCGTGCGGAGCTGAAGAACGTCGACACCAGCGCCACCGTCACCCCGGCCGCCGCGTCGAAGCAGGCCCTGGCCGCCGCGCAGGCCGAAGGCGCCGACAAGGCCGAGACCAACCGCGCCCCGCGCAAGGTCGTCTGGATGGCCAAGGGCGCGCCCGTCCTCGCGTACGAGACCGTCGTCGGCGGCCTCCAGCACGACGGCACCCCGAACGAGCTCCACGTCGTCACCGACGCCAAGTCAGGCCAGAAGCTCTACGAGTGGCAGGCCATCGAGACCGGCACCGGCAACACCATGTACAGCGGCCAGGTGACCCTCGGCACCGCGCCCTCGTACACGCTGACCGACACCGGCCGCGGCAACCACAAGACGTACAACCTCAACGGCGGTACGTCGGGCACCGGGACGCTGTTCAGCAACACCACCGACGTGTGGGGCAACGGCAGCCCGTCCAACAAGGAGACGGCCGGCGCCGACGCCCACTACGGCGCCGCGCTCACCTGGGACTACTACAAGAACGTCCACGGCCGCACCGGCATCCGCGGCGACGGCGTCGGCGCGTACTCCCGGGTCCACTACGGCAACGCGTACGTCAACGCGTTCTGGTCGGACTCCTGCTTCTGCATGACGTACGGCGACGGCTCGAACAACACCAAGCCGCTGACGTCCATCGACGTGGCCGCCCACGAGATGACGCACGGCGTCACCTCCAACACGGCCGGCCTCCAGTACAGCGGCGAGTCCGGCGGCCTCAACGAGGCCACCTCGGACATCTTCGCCGCGGCCGTCGAGTTCTACGCCAACAACGCCAACGACCCGGGCGACTACCTCGTCGGCGAGAAGATCGACATCCGCGGCAACGGCACCCCGCTGCGCTACATGGACAAGCCGAGCAAGGACGGCTCGTCCAAGGACGCCTGGTACTCGGGCCTCGGCGGCATCGACGTCCACTACTCCTCGGGCCCGGCGAACCACTTCTTCTACCTGCTGTCCGAGGGCAGCGGCACGAAGACCATCAACGGCGTCACCTACGACTCGCCGACCTCCGACGGCCTGCCCGTCACCGGCATCGGCCGCGCCAAGGCCGAGCTGATCTGGTTCAAGGCGCTCACCACCAAGTGGGGCACCACCACCAACTACGCCGGTGCCCGCACCGGCACGGTCGACGTCGCCAAGGCCCTCTACGGCGCCACCAGCCCCGAGGTCGCGGCCGTCGAGAACGCCTGGGCCGCCATCAACGTCGGCTCCCGCCCCGGCACCGAGCCGCCGACCGGCACGGTCTTCGAGAACAGCACCGACGTCGCCATCCCGGACTCCCCCGGCGCCGCGGTCACCTCGACGGTCAACGTCACCGGCCGCACCGGCAACGCCCCGAGCAACCTCGCCGTCGGCGTGGACATCGTCCACACCTACCGCGGTGACCTCGTCGTCGACCTCATCGCCCCCGACGGCTCGGTCTACAGCCTCTCCAACCGCTCCGGCGGCAGCGCCGACAACATCCAGCAGACGTTCACCGTGAACGCCTCCTCCGAGGTCGCCAACGGCGCCTGGAAGCTCCGCGTCCAGGACAAGGCCGCCATCGACACCGGCTACATCAACAACTTCAAGCTGACCTTCCCGTAAGTCCGGGAAGACGGGCACAGCCTGAAGTGACCGGCGGACGCCCGGAGGGAACCATCCCTCCGGGCGTCCGCGCGTCTGCATACCCTGGACCGATGATCAGGGTGCTGCTGGCCGACGACGAGACGATGATCAGGGCCGGGGTGCGGGCCATCCTGGTCACCGACCCCGGGATCGAGGTGGTGGCGGAGGCCGGGGACGGGCGGGAGGCCGTCGAACTGGCCCGGGAGCACCGGCCGGACGTGGTCCTGCTGGACATCCGGATGCCCCGGCTGGACGGGCTGGGGGCGGCGGAGGAGCTGCGCGCGGTGCTGCCCGGGGCGGCCGTCGTCATGCTCACCACCTTCTCCGAGGACGGGTACATCGCGCGGGCGCTCGGCAGCGGGGTGAGCGGCTTCCTGCTGAAGTCCGGCGATCCGCGCGAACTCATCGCGGGCGTGCGGGCGGTGGCCCGGGGCGGCGCCGCGCTCTCCCCGGACGTGGCGCGCCGGGTCATCGACACCCTCGGCGGCGAGCGGTTCACCCGGGCCGCCGAGGCGCGGGCCCGCCTCGAACCGCTCACCGGCCGCGAGCGGGAGGTCGTCGCCCTCCTCGGCGCCGGGCTCTCCAACCAGGAGATCGCCGACCGGATGTACGTCGTCGAGGGCACCGTCAAGGCGCATGTGAGCGCCGTCCTGGGCCGACTCGGCCTGCGCAACCGCGTCCAGCTCGCGGTGCTGGCCCACGAGGCGGGTGCGGTCCCGGGGGACGCCGGTGCGTGAGCGACTCGTCGACCTGGGCCTCTGGCTGCTGCTGTGCGTCCCCGTCCTGCTGAAGTCCGACCCGAACGACGGCGGGAGCTGGGGCCTGGTCGCCGTCGGCGTGACCGTGCTCGGCCTCTGCGTCGCCGTCGGCCGGAGGTGGCCGCCGGCGCCGATCGCGATCACGGTCGCGTTGAGCCTGCCGGCCTCCCTGGAGCTGTTCACCCCCTCGTACAGCCTGGCCCTGGTCGCCTTCGGCTACCTCGCCGGACGGCGGCAGGAGCACACCCGGACGGCGCTGTGGCTGTTCGCGGCGGTGGCCGCGGTGGGGCTGCTGCTGACCCTGGTCACCCGCACGTCGCTCGGTCAGTGGTTCACGCTGCTGCTCGCGCTGGCGCTCGCGGTCGTCGCGCCCTGGCTGATCGGCCGTTACGTGCGCCAGTACGACCGGCTGGTGCGCAGCGGCTGGGAGCTGGCCGACCGCATGAAGCGCGAGCAGCAGGCCGTCGCCGAGCGCGAGCGGCTGCGGGAGCGCTCCCGGATCGCGGGCGACATGCACGACTCCCTCGGCCACGACCTGGCGCTCATCGCGGTCCGGGCGGGCGCGATGGAGGTCGACCCCGCGCTCGGTCCCGCCCAGCAGCTGGCCGCCGGCGAGCTGCGGCGCGCGGCGGCGGACGCGACGGCCCGGCTGCGGGACATCATCGGCGTCCTCCGCGAGGAGGGCGCACCGGCCCCCACCACCCCGCCCGGCGAGACCGTCGAGGACCTCACCGCCCGTGCCCGTGCCTCCGGTCTCGCCGTCACCCTCACGGCACCCGTGCCCGCCCTCACGGGCATGCCCGGCCTCGCCGTGCACCGCGTCGTGCAGGAGGGCCTCACCAACGCGGCCAAACACGCACCCGGCGCGGCCGTCTCGGTGGCGGTCGCCGAGGAGGGCGCGGACGGCGCCGCGACCGTCCGGGTCCGGGTGGCCAGCGGGGCGCCCGGCGGAACCGGGCCGGCCGTGGCCGCCTCCGGTGGCACCGGGCTCGTCGGACTCGACGAGCGGGTGCGGCTCGCGGGCGGGACGCTGACCCACCGGGTCGGCGGGGACGGCGGGTTCGTCCTGGAGGCCGTACTGCCGCGGAACCCGCCGGCCCCGGTGGCGGGGCCTCCCGCGCCCACCTCGGCACGGGAGCTGGACCGGGCCCGCAGGCAGGTGCGCAAGGGCCTGGCGCAGGCGATCTGGATCCCGCTCGCGCTGCTCGTCGCGCTGGGGGCGCTGATGGCGGGGGTCGCCCTGTGGACCCAGCACCGGTCGTATCTGGAGCCGGCGGACTACGCCGGGATGCGGCTCGGGCAGTCGCTCGCGGAGCTCACGGACGAACTGCCCGAGCGGCCGCTGGACGGCCCGCCGCAGCGGGCCCCCGCCGAGCCGCCGGGCGTGGACGAGTGCCGGTACTACCGGTCCACGCTGCTCGCCGCCGTCCCGGTGTACCGGCTGTGCTTCGTCGACGGACACCTCGCCGGGAAGACCGAGGTGCCGTAGGGGGTCCGGTCGACCGGACCCGGGTGTCCGGCCCGGCCGGCCGGCCCGGCGAGCGGTGTCCGGACCGGCCGGCCGGACACCGCGGCGCGCGCGCCCTATCTCAGGAGGACTCCCGCGCCCTCGCCCGTCGTCTCCTCCGGGAGCGCGACGAGACCGGGTTCGGCCGGGTGGGCGAGGAGCGGGTGGGCGGGCAGGACGCGGACCGTGCAGCCGAAGGAGCCGGTCCGGTCGAGCTCGAGGGTGCCCGCGTAGGGGAGCCGGCCCTCCAGGTCGGGTCCGCCGGCCGGCTTGAGGGTGACGGTGCGGGGGGCGGCGAGGGTGTCGTCGGCGTCGACCCGTCCGGTGACGGCCTGCACCTCGACGTCGTCGGGCCCGAGGGCGCCGAGGGCCACCCGGACCCGGACGACCGGGGTGGCGCCGAGCTCCGCGTCCGCGAGGTCGTCGGCGAGCCCGTCGCCGACCTCGACGTGGTCGACGGCCACCTTGGGCCAGGCCTCCCGCACCCGGGCCTTCCAGGCCGCGAGGTCCCGGGCCCGGTCCGGGGTGAGCGCCCGGCGGGCGCCGGCGGCGGGGACGTACAGCCGCTCGACGTACTCGCGGACCATCCGGTCGGCGAGTACCTTCGGGCCGAGGTCGGCGAGGGTCCGGCGGACCATGGCCGTCCAGGCCGCCGGCACGCCGTCGGCGCCCCGGTCGTAGAAGCGGGGCGCGACCCGGCGCTCGATCAGTTCGTAGAGCGCGGCCGACTCCAGGTCGTCGCGGCGGTCCTCGTCCGCGGCGGCCGCGCCGTCCGCGGTGGGGATAGCCCAGCCGAAGTCGGGCTCGAACCACTCGTCCCACCAGCCGTCGAGGACGGACAGGTTGAGGCAGCCGTTCAGGGCGGCCTTCATCCCGCTGGTGCCGCAGGCCTCCAGGGGACGGAGGGGGTTGTTGAGCCAGACGTCGCAGCCGGGGTAGAGGCCACGGGCCATCTCCATGCCGTAGTCGGGCAGGAAGACGATCCGGTGCCGGACCCGGGGGTCGTCGGCGAACCGGACCAGCTCCTGGACGAGCCGCTTGCCGCCGTCGTCGGCGGGGTGCGCCTTGCCGGCGACGACCAGCTGCACGGGTCGCTCGGGATGGAGGAGCAGGGCCCGCAGCCGGTCCTTGTCCCGCAGCATGAGGGTGAGCCGCTTGTACGAGGGGACCCGGCGGGCGAAGCCGATGGTGAGGACGTCCGGGTCGAGGACGGAGTCGGTCCAGCCGAGTTCGGCGGCGGCCGCGCCGCGCTGCCGCCAGGAGGCCCGCAGCCGCTCCCGCACGTCGGTCACGAGCCGCTCCCGGAGGGTGCGGCGCAGCTCCCAGAGCTCCCGGTCGGCGGGGTCGGGGCCGAGCTCGCCGACCTCGGGGGCGACCCAGGTGGGGGCGTGGACGCCGTTGGTGATCGAGCCGATCGGCACCTCGTCGGCGTCGAAGCCGGGCCAGAGCCCGGCGAACATGTCCCGGCTGACCGCCCCGTGGAGGGTGGAGACGCCGTTGGCGCGCTGGGCGAGCCGCAGGCCCATGGCGGCCATGTTGAAGACCCCGGGCTCGCCGCCGAGCGGGGTCTCGTCACCGAGGGCGAGGACGCGGCCGGTGTCGACGCCCGGGAGCGCGCCGCCCTCGCCGATGTGGCGGGCGACCAGGCTCCGGTCGAAGCGGTCGATGCCGGCCGGGACGGGGGTGTGGGTGGTGAAGACGGTCCCGGCCCTGACGGTCTCCAGCGCGCTGTCGAAGTCGAGTCCCTCGCCCTGGAGTTCGCGGATGCGTTCGAGGCCGAGGAAGCCGGCGTGGCCCTCGTTGGTGTGGAAGACCTCGGGGGCGGGGGCGCCGGTGAGCCGGGTGTACGTGCGGACGGCGCGGACGCCGCCGATGCCGAGGAGCATCTCCTGGAGGAGCCGGTGCTCGCTGCCGCCGCCGTACAGCCGGTCGGTGACGCTCCGTTCGCCGGGGGCGTTCTCCTCGACGTGGGAGTCGAGCATCAGCAGCGGGACGCGGCCGACCCGCGCGATCCAGATGTGGGCGTGCAGACTGCGGCCGCCGGGCAGGGCCAGGGTGATCCGGGCGGGGTCGCCGTCGGCCTCCCTGAGCAGGTTCACCGGCAGCTCGCCCGGGTCGAGGACCGGGTACTGCTCCTGCTGCCAGCCGTCGCGGTCGAGGGACTGGCGGAAGTAGCCGTGGCGGTAGAGCAGGCCGACGCCGACCAGCGGGACGCCGAGGTCGCTGGCGGCCTTCAGGTGGTCGCCGGCGAGGATGCCGAGGCCGCCGGAGTACTGCGGCAGCGCGGCGGCGACGCCGAACTCGGGCGAGAAGTAGGCGACGGCGGCCGGGGCGTCCCCGGGCCGGTCCTGGTACCAGCGGGGGGCGTGCAGATAGCTGTCGAGGTCCTCGGCCGCGGCCTCCAGCCGGGTCAGGAAGTCCCGGTCGGCGGCGAGCGCGGCGAGCCGGGGCGCTTCGAGGGTGCCCAGGACCCGGACGGGGTCGGCGCCCTTCAGGTGCGCGGGCGCGAGGGAGTCGAAGAGCGCCCGGGTGGGCTCGTGCCAGGACCAGCGCAGGTTGTGCGCGAGGTCGGCGAGGGGTCGAAGGGTGTCGGGGAGGACGGGACGCACGGTGAATCGACGGATTGCCTTCACGTTGTCCACCTTCGCAGGCGAGTACGGAGCGGAGCGGGCGCACCACGCTGTGCGTCCGGCGTGCCGCCGACGTTAGGTCACTCCGACCGGCGCGGCCACGGCGCACGGGGTCACGCGGCGCGGCGGCGCCCGTCTCGTACGGGGTCACGCGGCGCGGCGGCGCCCCTCTCGTACGGCGTCACGCGGCGCGGCGGCGCCCCTCTCGTACGGCGTCACGTGGCGCGGCGGCGCCCGTCTCGTACGGCGTCATCCGATGGGCAGGGGCACCTCGTACGGGGAGCCGAGGTTGACGGTCGCCGGGTCGAAGCCGCCGGTGGCGGCGTACCGGCCTGCGACGGCGGCGAGTTCCTCGGCGGGGATGACGTCGTGGATGTCGGTGAAGCCGTGCGGGGCGCGGGCGTGGGCGAGGTCGATGACGACCTCGGGGCCGCGCTCCCGGTTGGCCCGCTGGAGCGCGGTGGTGACGGGCCGGCGGTCGCGCTCGTACGCGGCGAGGCCCTCGGCGGGGTCGGCGTGGTGGGCCAGGGCGTGGGCGAGGGCGCGGGCGTCGACGATCGACTGGGTCGCGCCGTTGGAGCCGGTCGGGTACATGGCGTGGGCGGCGTCGCCGACGAGGGTGGTGCGGCCGTGGGTCCAGCGGTCGAGGGGCGCGCGGTCGACCATCGGGTACTCGTGCGCGGAGTCGGCGGCGCGCAGCACGTCGGGGACGCTGACGCCGTCGAACTCCCAGCCCTCGTAGTGGGGGAGGAACGTCTCGACCGGGACGGCCCGGTTCCAGTCGCCGCGCAGCCGCTCGGCGGCGGACGCGCACGCGGCCTCCGCGGGCCGGGCCAGGGCCCAGTTCACGAGGACCTCCCGGCTGTGCCCGGTCGGCCGGCTCATCGGGTAGACCACGGCCTTCTGCCGGTCGTCACCCGCGATCAGCATGAACGGGCCCACCGCCCGCGCGGGCATCCGGGACACCCCGCGCCACACCAGCATCCCGTTCCACGGCGGCCCGCCCTCGCCCGGGTACAGGGCCGCGCGGACCGCCGACCGGATGCCGTCCGCGCCCACCAGCACGTCCGGTTCGAGCGAGGCCCGGCCGCGCACGGCGCCCTCCCGGTGCTCGAGGAGCAGCCGTGGCCGGCCGCCCGGCAGCGGCTCCGCGCCGATCACCCGGACGCCGGTCACCAGGGCGCCCGGCCCGAGTCTGGCCCGTACCGCCCCCGCGAGGACCTGCTGGAGGTGGCCGCGGTGGACGGACAGCTGCGGCCAGCGGTAGCCCGCGCCGAGGCCGCGGGGCTCGCGCGATATCAGCCCGCCGGACCGGTGGTAGTAGCGCAGTTCGCGGGTGCGGACGGCGCCCGCCTCGACGGCTTCGAGCAGGCCGAGGGCGTCCAGTTCGCGGACCGCGTTCGGCATCAGGTTGAGTCCGGCGCCCAGCGGGCGGATCGCGGCCGCCGCCTCGACGACCGTCACCCGCTCGAACCCCACGGCGTGCAGGGCCAGTGCGGCCGTCAGGCCGGCGACGCCGCCGCCGGCGATCACGACGTGCGGACTCGGCCCGTAGGGGTACGTGTTCGGGGGCGTGGTGGTGCGGGGCGACATCTTCGCTCCTCCTGGTCGGACAGGCCCTAGGCGGCGGTCGGGCCCACGGGGGTGCCGGCGGGGCGGCGGCGCACGGTCGCGCGGCGCACCATGGTCTCGTTCTCCCTGGTCAGGTCCAGGATGGAGCGCAGCAGCGCGACCGGGGCGCCGCCGCTGCCCTGGTCGTAGAGGCGGACGTGGTCGTCGTACGCCTTGCGGGCGATGCCGAGGTGCCGGGCCCGGAAGGTCTTGAGGAGGCGCAGGACCCGGCCCAGGGCCTCCGCGGACGCGGCGAGCCGGGGCGGGAGCCGGTCCGCGCCCTCCCAGCTCACCGCCGCCGACAGCTTGCTCACCGCCGACACCCCGCCGCGGTGGCGGGCGTGGAAGTCCCGCCAGGCCGGCAGCGCGTACGGCACGGACTCGGCGAGGAAGGCGTCGTACGCGGGGTCCGTCCGGTCGCACTGCCACAGCGTCAGGTCGACCAGCCAGAGCGGCACCTGTGCGGCGGCCGGCCCCAGGTAGTCGCGGCCGCCGACCTCGACCTCCTCGAAGTACGGGCGCAGCGTCAGCGCGAAGTACTCGGGTGACACCTCGGCGACGGTGAGGTCGATGGAGTCGACCATGGCCCGGACGTGGCGGGCGATCCGGTCGAGGGTGGTGGCGAAGCCCGGGTCGTAGGGTTCGAGTCCGGCGAGCCGGGCGCAGTCGTCGAGGGCGCCGGCGAGTCCCGGGAACACCATCCGTACGGCCTCCTGGAGGACGGCCTCCGCGGGATGGCCGGTGTAGGAGCGGCGGCGCGGGCCCACCGGGTTCCAGGTGGTGTAGTGGTGGACGGTGTCACGGGGCACCATGTCCGTGCGGCGGCCGAGGAGTTCGAGCACCGGCAGGGCCTCCGGCACCGCGGCCAGCGGCTGCACGCCGTGCCGTTTCAGCGAGCCGAGGAGGATGCCCAGGTCCCGCATCGCCGCCGCCGCGCCGCCCACGCTCCACACCGCGGCCTCGTCCGGGTCCGGCAGCAGGGCGCGCAGGGCGACCGTCAGGGCGGCCACGTCGGCCCGTTCGTTCATTCCGGGGACGGCGGCGAGCAGGGCGTCGGCGCCGAGCGGGTCGGCGGCGCGTATGTACTCGGTGCGGTGACGCGGATCGCCGAGCAAGACACGGCTCCTCTCTTCGTCGGCTCACTGGCCGGTGGTGGTGGACGACGGGTGGGGCTTCGGGGAGAGCTCCGGATGGCGGAGCCGTACGGAGAGCAGGGTGGCGAGGGCGGCGAAGGCGGCTCCGGTGAGGAGGGCGGCGCGGAAGCCGGCGGTCTCGGCGGCGGCGCGGGCGGTGTCCTGGGCCTCGGTGCGGGTGGTGGCGACGGCGACCAGGACGGCGAGGCCGAGGACGGACCCGAACTGCTGGGCGGTGTTGACGAGTCCGGAGGCGAGGCCGGTCTCCTCGGGCGCGGCGTCGGCGGTGGCCGCCACGTTGGTGGTGACCATGACGAGGGGGAGCGCGGCGCCGAGGAGGAGGCTGGGCGGCAGGACCGTGGTCGCGAAGGTGCCGTCGGCGGTGAGGGCGAGGCCGAGCCAGAGGGTGCCGGCGCTCAGCAGGGCGAAGCCGAGGGTCATGGTCCGGTGGAGGCCGATCCGGAAGATGATCCGGCCGGTCTGCGGGGCGACCGCGACGACGACGAGCGAGAGCGGGAGCAGTCCGAGGCCGCCGCCGAGGGGCGCGTACCCGAGGACGCTCTGCAGGTAGAGGCTGACCAGGAAGAACATCGGGAAGAGGGTCGTCTGGGCGAGCGCGGCGAGGACGTTGGCCAGCCGCAGCGCGGGACGGGCCAGTACCCGCGGCGGGACGAGCGGCGCGGCGGCCCGGCTCTCGGCGGCGGCGAAGGCGAGGAGCAGTGCGAGGCCCGCTCCCCCGGCGCCCAGGGTGCGGCCGGAGAGCCACCCGGCGTCGGCGCCGCCGACGAGCGCGAAGGCGACGAGGCCGAGTCCGGCGGTCGCGGTGAACGCTCCGGCGAGGTCGAAGCCGCCGCGGGACGGCCGTCCCGTGCGCGGCGCGAGGACGCCGTGGGCGAGGACGGCGAGCACCGCGGCGAGCAGCACGTTGAGCCAGAACGTGGCGCGCCAGCCGAGGAGGTCGGTGAGGACTCCGCCGAGGACGGTGCCGAGCACGCCGCCGAGGCCGCCCATGGCGGCGAAGGCGCCGAGCGCCCTGTGGCGGGCGGGGCCGTCGGGGAAGAGCAGGAGCAGCAGGGCGAAGGCGGCGGCCGCGGCGAGGGCGGCTCCGGCGCCCTGGACGGCGCGGGCGGCGACGAGGGTTCCGGCGTCCGGGGCGAGGCCCCCGAGGGCGGAGGCGGTGGCGAGCAGGGCGAGGCCGGCGAGGAGGACGCGGCGGTGACCGAGGAGGTCGGCGATGCGTCCGCCGAGGAGGAGGAGTCCGCCGAAGGCGATCAGGTAGGCGTTGGCGACCCAGGAGAGGCCGGTGGAGCCGGATCCGAGGTCCGCGCCGACGGAGGGCAGTGCGACGTTGACGATCGCGGTGTCCGCGACGAGGAGGAGTTGGGTGGCGGCGAGCAGCGTGAGCGCTCCGCGCCGTGGCACGTGGGGTGGTGGCGTCACCTGGTCGTCCCCAGGCCGTAGCCGTCGAGGCAGGCCTGCGCGAGGCTCTCGCACTCCCCCGCCGAGCCGGCCCAGGTCTGCATGGTCAGGTAGACGTGCGGGGCGCCGTGGTAGAAGCGCTCGTACTGCTCGTGCCGGCCCGCGAACTCCGAACCGAGCGCGTCCCAGGCGAGTTTGAGGAGTTTGACGCGGTCCTCGGCGGCCTGTCCGGAGGTGGCGTAGTAGCGGTGGACCAGGGGGCCGAGGTCGGGGTGGAGGAGGTCACGGCCGCTCGCGGGCAGTTGGACGAGGGAGCCGCCGGCGAGCAGCTTGATGTCCTGGACCGCCCGCGGGTAGAGCTCGCCGGCCATGATCCGCTGGGCGAAGGAGATCTCCCGGCCGGGGCGGACGCCGCCGCGGCCCCCGTCGACCTCCTCGTACGAGGCTTCCGCGGCGAGGACGAACGCCTTGGCCTGGGCCACCATGCCGAGGAGCCGGCCGAGGGCCTGGGTGACGGGCGGCAGCTTCTCGGTGCCGTGGGAGCGGGCGACGAGGATCGCCAGGCCGGTGAGGAAGGCGAGCTTGGTCCAGAAGCGGGTGGCGGACTGGTGGACGAGGTTCAGGTAGGCGGGGGTCTGCCACCAGACGGCGCCGGTGGTGGCCGGGTCCCGGTAGGTGAGGACCCGTTCCCAGGGCACGAGGACGTCGTCGCAGACCAGCATCGCGTCGTTCTCGTCGTACCGGGAGGAGAGCGGGTGGTCGAAGACGGACCGGGACCGCTGCTCGTAGGAGGTGCGGGAGATCAGCGCGAGGCCGGGGGTGTCGAGCGGCAGGGAGAAGGTCACGGCGTGCTCGGCGTCGTCGTCGGCGAGCGGTTCGATGGTGCCGACGAGGAGTTCGTCGGCGAAGACCGCGCCGGTGCCGATGGTCTTGGCCCCGCGGACGACGATCCCGCCGTCGCGTTCCCCGACGACCCGCAGGGTGAGGTCGTCGCCGCCGAGGCCCGGGGACGGGTTGGTGAGGGTGAACGCGGTGTGCAGGTCGCCCTCGGCGAGCCGGCGGTGGAAGGCGAGGGCGTTCTCGGCGCCGTCGAAGGTGTCGCCGGTGAAGACGCCGGGTGCGGCGGCGAACCCGGCCGCGCCGGCGGCCATGTAGTCGGGGGTGCGGCCGAGGAAGCCGTAGCTGGCCTCGGCCGTGGTGCGGAAGGCGCGGCGGCGGGCGACCAGGTCCTCGTAGGAGCGGGGCACGGCACAGGCGCGGCGCACCCCGCCCTGGACGAGGACGGGGTGGTGGACGGGGTCGTCCGGGAGGTCGAAGAGCCGGGCGAAGGAGGCGGCGGAGGCCCGGAACGCGGGGTGCGCGGTGACGTCGTCGACCCGCTCGCCGTCGAGCCAGACCGTGCGCCCGTCGCGCAGTCCCTCCAGATACTCCTGCCCGGACCTCGTCACCGGTGCCTCGCCTCTCCTCGGGTGTCACGGCTGTGCCGGACCCGAGCCTGGACCTGCGCCGGCCGCCGGGACAATGAGCGTCCGTCCAGGGGTCCTTAAGATCCGTCCAGGGGCTCCCGAAGATGTCAGGTCGGTGCTGTCAGGCGGCGCTGGCCTCCCCCGCCCGGTACTCGCCGGGGGTCACCCCGAACCACTTGCGGAAGGCGAGGTGGAACCCGACGGCGCTCTGGTAGCCGACGCGGGAGGGGACGGCGGACTGGGGCAGCGAGGTCTCGGCGAGGAGCCGGCCGGCCTCCTGCATGCGGCGGGCGGCGAGGTACCGGGCGGGCGACTCGCCGACCAGGTCGCGGAAGGCGGCGGTGAACGCGGAGCGGGACATGCCGACTTCGCGGGCGACGGAGTCGATGGTCCAGGGTTCGGCGAAGCGGGTCGCCATGATGACCACGGCGCGGCTGATCCCGGGGTGGCGCAGCAGCGGCAGCGAGGCCGGGTTGTCGGCGAGTTCGCGGAGCAGCGGGCGCAGGGCGAGGACGAGGGCCATCTCGAAGGCGCGCAGGGTGATGAGCCGGTCGCCGGGTCCGACGGGCCGGTCGGGTGCGGCGAGCAGCCGGAGGGTGTCGCGCAGCAGCGGTTCCCGGTCGACCTGGGGGCCGTCGAGGACGAGGGCCCAGGGCAGGGAGGTGTAGAGGCCGGTGGCGGCGCTGGCGTCGTAGTGGAGTCCGGCGCACAGCAGCCGGCTCTCGGGTCCGGTGCCGTCGATGACGATCTCGCCGGAGGTGCCGGGCTGCCGTTCGGGCAGGACGGCCTTGAGGGGGACGCCCTGGCGTTCGGGCCGGTCGGCGAGGCGGTGCGCGGTGCCGGTGGGGAAGACGACGAGGTCGCCGGCGCGCAGTTCGACGGGGGGTTCGTCGTCGGTGGTGATCCAGCAGGCGCCCTCGACGACGTAGTGGAGGACGGCGCAGCTCCGCTCGGCGTCGCCCTCGATGGCCCAGGGGGCCCGGACGTGCCAGCGGCTGTCGAAGACGCCGGTGAGGCGGAGGGGTTTCAGCAGTTCGCTGAGGAGGTCCTCGCTCTGTTCGTGCCGGTCGGTTCCCACGGTTTCCATGGACGATCCTTCAACTTCCGCCCCGGTTTGTTAATTGAACGGCCGAAGCCGTCGCGGCGAGCCTGGAAGGCGCCGACACGACAGCGGTGACAGCCTATCGAAGGGCCTCAGACAGACATGTCCAGTGAGATTCCGATGCGGGTGGCGGTCGTGGGCGCGACCGGCTTCCAGGGCGCCGCGGTGGCCCGCCTCCTCGCCGAGCGGCTGCACCGGGTGCGGGCCCTGACCCGGCGTCCCGAGGCCGACCGGCCGCCGCTGCCCGGTGCCGTCTTCGTCGCCGGCGACCTGGGGCGGCCAGCCGAGGTGCGGCGGCTCTTCGAGGGGGCGACGCACGCGTTCGTCACGATGCCGCTGGTGTACGAGAGCGAGCGGGTGGAGGCGTACGCGCGGAACGTCGCGCGGGCGGCCCTCGCGGCGGGCACGGTCCGGCTCGTCTTCAACACCAACACCCGTGTCCCGCCCGGCCCGACGGACGTCGCCGCCTTCGAGACGCGGCGGCTGGCCGAGCGGGTGCTGCGGGACAGCGGGGTGCCGCTGGTGGTGCTCCGGCCGCCGGTGTACCTGGACAACCTGTTCTCGCCGTGGAACGGTCCGGCCCTCGTCGACGAGGGCGTGCTCGCCTATCCGCTGCCGGAGTCCGCGCGGACGGCGTGGCTGTCCCACCGGGGCCTGGCGGAGGCGGCGTTCGCCGCCCTGACCGGGGAGGGCCTGGAGGGCCGGACGTTCGACATCGGCGGCGCGCGGTCGCTGACGGGCGGGGAGCTCGCGGCGGCCTTCGGCCGGGGGCTCGGCCGCGCGGTGCGGTACGAGGAACTGGATCCGGTCGCCTTCGAGCACGGTCTCGCCCGGCTTCTGGGCGGGGCGGCGGCGGCCGGAGTGGCCGGGATCTACCACTACATGGCGAGTGGCGCGGATCCGCTCCTGCTCGCCGGCGACGACGGCGTCTCGACCGAGGCGCTGGCCCTCGACCCGCCGCCGGTGGAGGAGTGGGTGGCCCGCCAGCCCTGGCAGGTCTGGGCGACGGACGCGGACGAACCGGACGCGTCGCCGCATCGCTGACGCCCGGCCGGAAACAGAGCCCCGCCCCACAGAAGGCGGGGCTCTTTTCTGTCCGGACCGCGTGCTTGCCGGTACGGCTACGCCCGAGTAGTTAACAAAGCGCCGGATTGCCCGACCGATGACCGTGGAAGGCTCCTCCGGTACGCCTCCCGAAACCATCCCCCGTGACCCCGTACTTCCCGTGGACCCCCGTACTCCCTGTGGACCCGCCATTCGAGTGAACGCGGACAGGAGCGGCCATGCCCGCAACCCGCCGGCCGTCGACGGAGCTAGAAAGAGCGCACCACCACCCGCACCCCCGTAACCCGTCAGGTGATGCTGTGAATCCGCTCATGGGACGCATTCCCGTACTGGACGTACGCCCGCTGGTCGACTGTGGCCGGCGCCCCGCGAAGGCGGTGGCCGGAGAGACCTTCGAGGTGACGGCCACCGTGTTCCGCGAGGGCCACGACGCGGTCGCCGCCAATGTCGTGCTGCGCGGCCCGTCCGGCCGCCCCGGCCCCTGGACCCCGATGCGCGAACTGGCCCCCGGTACCGACCGGTGGGGTGCCGAGGTCACCCCGGACGCCGAGGGCCTGTGGACGTACACCGTCGAGGCCTGGAGCGACCCGCTGGCGACCTGGCGCCACGCGGCGAAGATCAAGATCCCGGCCGGGATCGACTCCGAACTGGTCCTCGCCGAGGGCGCCGAGCTGCACGAGCGTGCCGCGAAGGGCGTCCCGAAGAAGGGCGGCGGCCGGGAGGCCGTGCTGGCGGCGGCGGACGCGCTGCGCGACCCGTCCCGTCCGGCCGCCGTCCGGCTCGCGGCCTCGCTCGCCCCCCGGGTGGTCGAGGCCCTCGACCGGTACCCCCTGCGCGAACTCCTCTCCTCCTCGCCCGCGTTGCCCCTCCAGGTGGAGCGGGAGCGGGCCCTGTTCGGTTCCTGGTACGAGTTCTTCCCGCGCTCGGAGGGCGTACGGAAGGTCAGGGGCCGCACGGTCCCCGGGAACTTCCGCACCGCGGCCGAACGCCTGCCGGCGGTCGCGGCGATGGGCTTCGACGTGGTGTACCTGCCGCCGGTGCACCCGATCGGCGAGACCCACCGCAAGGGCCCGAACAACTCCCTGTCGGCGTCGCCGAACGACGTGGGCGTGCCGTGGGCGATCGGTTCGCCGGAGGGCGGGCACGACGCGCTCCACCCCGACCTGGGCACGTTCGAGGACTTCGACGCGTTCGTGGCGCGGGCCCGGGAGCTGCGTCTGGAGATCGCGCTGGACTTCGCGCTCCAGTGCTCCCCCGACCACCCGTGGGTGGAGAAGCACCCCGAGTGGTTCCACCACCGGCCGGACGGCTCGATCGCGTACGCGGAGAACCCGCCGAAGAAGTACCAGGACATCTATCCCATCGCGTTCGACAGGGACATGGACGGGATCGTCGCGGAGACCGTGCGGATCCTGCGGTTCTGGATGGACCACGGCATCCGGATCTTCCGCGTCGACAACCCGCACACCAAGCCGGTGGTGTTCTGGGAGCGGGTGATCGGCGAGGTCAACCGGGCCGACCCGGACGTGATCTTCCTGGCGGAGGCGTTCACGCGGCCGGCGATGATGCGGACCCTCGGCGCGATCGGCTTCCAGCAGTCGTACACGTACTTCACCTGGCGGAACACCAAGGAGGAGCTGACGGAGTACCTCACCGAGCTGTCCGGGGAGACGGCCGCGCAGATGCGCCCGAACTTCTTCGTGAACACCCCCGACATCCTGCCCGCCTACCTCCAGGAGGGCGGCCGGCCCGCGTTCGAGGTGCGGGCGGTGCT
The DNA here is from genome assembly GCF_056436715.1 of Streptomyces sp. NPDC043176. Taxonomy (NCBI): domain Bacteria; kingdom Bacillati; phylum Actinomycetota; class Actinomycetes; order Kitasatosporales; family Streptomycetaceae; genus Streptomyces; species Streptomyces sp. NPDC043176. The sequence goes on along the minus strand of NZ_JBWKCA010000001.1, from coordinate 540,379 downwards.
CGCGGCGACGCTGTCGCCGTCGTGGGGCATGTACGCCGGGTACGAGCTGTGCGAGAACACCGCGACGCGGGCCGGCAGCGAGGAGTACCTCGACTCGGAGAAGTACGAACTGAGGCCGCGGGACTGGGAGTCGGCGGAGCGCGCGGGGGTCACGATCACCCCGCTGATCACGACCCTGAACCGGATCAGGCGCCGTCACCCGGCGCTCCGCAGGCTGCGGAACCTGACCTTCCATGACACCGACAACCCTCAGGTGATCGCCTACTCGAAGCGCTCGGGTTCGAACATCGTTCTGGTGGTCGTCAACCTCGACCCGCACCACACCCAGGAGGCTTCACTCTCGTTGAACATGCCGGAACTCGGCCTCGACTGGCACGAGACCGTGCCGGTGCGCGACGAGCTCACCGGTGAGACCTATCACTGGGGCAGGACCAGTTACGTGCGCCTGGAACCGGGTGTCACACCCGCGCACGTCCTCGTCCTGCGACCGTCCCCGCAGACCGGAGGGTCACCCACCTCATGACGACTGTCAACGAGCCCGTCCCCGACACCTTCGAGGACACCCCCGCCAAGGACCGCGATCCCGACTGGTTCAAGCGGGCCGTGTTCTACGAGGTCCTCGTCCGCTCCTTCCAGGACAGCAACGGCGACGGCGTCGGCGACCTGAGGGGCATCACGTCCAAGCTGGACTACCTCCAGTGGCTGGGCGTGGACTGCCTCTGGCTGCCGCCGTTCTTCAAGTCCCCGCTGCGGGACGGCGGCTACGACGTCGCCGACTACACGTCGGTGCTTCCCGAGTTCGGCGACCTCGCCGACTTCGTCGAGTTCGTCGACGCGGCCCACCAGCGCGGCATGCGCGTGGTCATCGACTTCGTCATGAACCACACCAGCGACCAGCACCCGTGGTTCCAGGAGTCGCGGCGCGACCCGGAAGGGCCGTACGGCGACTACTACGTCTGGGCCGACGACGACAAGCAGTACGCGGACGCCCGGATCATCTTCGTCGACACCGAGACCTCCAACTGGACCTTCGACCCGGTCCGCAAGCAGTACTACTGGCACCGGTTCTTCTCCCACCAGCCGGACCTGAACTACGAGAACCCGGCGGTGCAGGAGGAGATCCTCTCCGCGCTGAAGTTCTGGCTCGACCTGGGGATCGACGGGTTCCGGCTCGACGCGGTGCCGTACCTGTACCAGCAGGAGGGCACCAACTGCGAGAACCTCCCCGCCACCCACGCCTTCCTCAAGCGGGTCCGCAAGGAGATCGACGACCACTACCCGGACACGGTGCTGCTCGCCGAGGCGAACCAGTGGCCGGAGGACGTCGTCGACTACTTCGGCGACTTCCGCTCCGGCGGCGACGAGTGCCACATGGCCTTCCACTTCCCGGTCATGCCGCGGATCTTCATGGCCGTGCGGCGCGAGTCCCGCTACCCGGTCTCCGAGATCCTGGCGAAGACCCCGGAGATCCCCTCGGGCTGCCAGTGGGGCATCTTCCTGCGGAACCACGACGAGCTCACCCTCGAGATGGTCACCGACGAAGAGCGCGACTACATGTACGCCGAATACGCCAAGGACCCGCGCATGCGGGCCAACATCGGCATCCGGCGGCGCCTCGCACCGCTCCTCGACAACGACCGCAAGCAGATGGAGCTGTTCACCGCGCTGCTCTTCTCGCTGCCGGGCTCACCCGTGCTGTACTACGGCGACGAGATCGGCATGGGCGACAACATCTGGCTGGGCGACCGGGACGGCGTGCGGACCCCGATGCAGTGGACGCCCGACCGGAACGCGGGCTTCTCCTCCTGCGACCCGGGTCGGCTCTACCTGCCGACCATCATGGACCCGGTCCACGGCTACCAGGTGACCAACGTCGAGGCCGGCATGGCGTCGCCGTCCTCGCTGCTGCACTGGACGAAGCGGATGATCGAGATCCGTAAGCAGAACCGGGCCTTCGGCACGGGGACGTACACGGAACTCCCGGCGTCCAACCCGGCGGTGCTCGCCTTCCTCCGGGAGGACGGCGACGACCTCGTGCTGTGCGTCAACAACTTCTCGCGGCACGCGCAGCCCACCGAGCTGGACCTGCGACGCTTCGACGGCATCCGGCCGGTGGAGCTCATCGGCGGGGTGAAGTTCCCCGCGATCGGCCAGTTGCCCTACCTCCTGACCCTTGCGGGACACGGCTTCTACTGGTTCCGTCTCAAGAAGGCCTGAGCGGGAGCCAGTTCTCGCTCACCCCGGGTGGGACGGTTTCCTCCGTCCCACTCTGGGCACTGTGAACGACACACGATTCAGGTCCATCCGGGCCCACTTGGCGGACCCATACGGATCTTCCCTTTCCGACACGTCCCGCACATCCGGACAGTCACAGCCGCAATCCGGGACACTCTGCGCATTTGAACGCACACGAAAGCCCACTGCGCACCCCGGGGAAAGGACGCGATGTCATGCCGGAGACCGCATCCACCACCCGGGCCCCGGACGCCCTCCTCCCGTCCCTCGCCCCCCTGCTCCACGAATGGCTGCCACGGCAGCGCTGGTTCGCGGGCAAGGGCCGCCGGGTCACCGGATTCACCCTGGACGCGGCCACCGAGCTGCTGCCTCTGGACGGCGCGGGACCCGGCCTCCTCCACCTGCTCGTACGGGTCGAACAACCCGGCCGCCCGGCCGGGACACCCGCCGACTGCTACCAACTCCTCCTGGGCGTACGCACCCAGCTCCCGCCCCGCCTCGCCCCCGCCCTGATCGGGCGGGTCCGGCAGGGGCCGCTCGCCGGACGGGCCGTCTACGAAGGGCTGCGCGACCCGCGGCTCGCCGGACTCGTCTACGAGCGGCTGCGCACCCCGGGCCGCACCGGGCCCCTGCGCTTCCACGCCACGACGGCCCTCCCCGCCGCCCTCGCCCCCCGCATGCTCGACACCGAACAGTCCAACTCGTCACTGGTCTACGGCGATTCGTTCATCCTCAAGATCTTCCGGCGGGTCAGCCCCGGCGCCAACCCCGACCTCGAACTCCCGCTCGCCCTCAGCCAGGCAGGCTGCGAACGGGTCCCCGCGCCCGTCGCCTGGTTCGAGTCCGGGGCCTCCACCCTCGGCGTCCTCCAGCCCTACCTGCGCAACTCCCGCGACGGCTGGCGGCTCGCCCTCGACGCGCTCGCCGACGGCCGCGAGTTCACCACCGAGGCCCGCGCCCTCGGCCGCGCCACCGCCGAGGTCCACCTCGCCCTCGCCGAAGCCCTGCCCACCCGGCGGCTGCGGAAGGCCGAGGCCGCGGAGGTCGCCGACGCGATGGACCGCCGCCTCCACGCGGCGGCCCAGGCCGTGCCCGCGCTCCTCCCGTACGTGCCCGGCCTGCGGGCGGTCTTCGCCGCGGCCGGCGCCGGCGCCGGGGCACTCCAGCGCATCCACGGCGACCTGCACCTCGGCCAGACCCTCCGCGGGTCCGACGGCGCCTGGGCCGTCATCGACTTCGAGGGCGAACCCGCGAAGTCCCTCGACGAACGGCGCAGCCCCCAGCCCACCGTCCGCGACGTCGCCGGCATGCTCCGCTCCTTCGACTACGCGGCCCGCACCCACCGCCCCTGGAACGCCGACTGGGCCGCCCGCTGCAGGGCCGCCTACTGCACCGGGTACGCCGAGGCGGCCGGGGAGGACCCGCGGGCCGATCCCGCGCTGCTGCGGGCCTACGAGACCGACAAGGCGGTCTACGAGGTCGTCTACGAGGCGCGGCACCGTCCCGACTGGCTCCCCGTCCCCATGTCCGCCATCCACCGCCTCTCCACCCCCCTGTGACCCCCCGCACCGCCCGCCCTCACCCCCTGCCGGCCGGGTGGGGGACACGGATGGAGCAGGGGGTGGGGGCTGTGGCCTGCGGGAACGGGGTGGGCCCCGTTCGGCCGAGTGTCCAGGCAGGACAGAGAGACGTTGCGCATCCGTACCCCCGTTCCCCTCGCCCCTCAGGAGGCCCCCGTTGACCGCCCGATCCGCAGGCAAGACGTCCCGCACCAAGAAGACGCCCACGCCGGACCGGACCGCGGTACGGAAGGCGCCACCACTGGACTCGACGGCGCCGCCGAAGGCGCCGCTGGATCCGGCGCCCCCTCGGAAGGCGCCGCTGGATCCGGCGTCCCCCCGGAAGGCGCCGCCGCCGGACCGGACCGCGCCGCGGAAGGCGCCGCCGCTGGAGCCGGGTGAGCGGGCGCGGCTGCTGGCGGGTGAGCACCATGATCCGCACGGCGTGCTGGGGGCGCATCCGGTGCGGGGCGGGATCGCCGTCCGGGTGCTGCGCCCGTGGGCGAAGGAGGTCGCGGTCGTCACGAAGGACCGGCGTGTGGTCCTGCACGACGACGGGGACGGGCTGTTCTCGGCGGTGATCCCGCGGCTGCGCAAGGTCCCGGCGTACGAGCTGCGGGTCCGCTACGAGGACGGCGGCGACGAGCTGGCCGTACGCGACCCGTACCGCTTCCTGCCGTCGCTCGGCGAGCTCGACCTGCATCTCATCGGGGAGGGCCGGCACGAGGAGCTGTGGACGGCGCTCGGCTCCCGGACGATGACCCACGAGGGCGTCGCCGGCACCCGTTTCGCCGTGTGGGCGCCGAACGCGCGGGGCGTGCGGGTCACGGGTGACTTCACGTACTGGGACGGCACGGGACTGCCGATGCGGTCGCTGGGTTCGACGGGCGTGTGGGAGCTGTTCGTGCCGGGGATCGGCGAGGGCGCCGTCTACAAGTACGACATCACCCGCCCGGACGGCTCGCACACCGTCCGGGCGGATCCGATGGCCCGCCGCACCGAGTGCCCGCCGAACACCGCCTCGATCGTCACCGAGTCGCACTTCGAGTGGGACGACGCGGAGTGGATGGAGCGGCGCGGGGCCCGCCCGCACCACGAGGCCCCGCTGTCGGTGTACGAGATGCACCTGCCGTCGTGGCGTCCGGGCCTGACGTACCGGCAGCTGGCCGAGCAGCTCCCGGCCTACGTGCGGGACCTGGGCTTCACGCACGTGGAGTTCATGGCCGTCGCCGAGCACCCGTTCAGCGGCTCGTGGGGCTACCAGGTGACCGGGTTCTACGCGCCGACGGCCCGGCTGGGCACGCCGGACGACTTCCGGTACCTGGTGGACGCGCTGCACCGGGCGGGCATCGGGGTCCTGATGGACTGGGTCCCGGCGCATTTCCCGAAGGACGACTGGGCGCTGGCCGAGTTCGACGGTCGCCCGCTGTACGAGCACGAGGACCCGCGCCGCTCGCACCACCCCGACTGGGGGACCCTGGAGTTCGACTACGGCCGCAAGGAGGTGCGGAACTTCCTGGTGGCGAACGCGGTCTACTGGTGCCAGGAGTTCCACATCGACGGGCTGCGCGTGGACGCGGTGGCGTCGATGCTCTACCTGGACTACTCGCGGGAGCACGGCGAGTGGCTGCCGAACGAGTTCGGCGGCCGGGAGAACCTGGACGCGGTGGCGTTCCTCCAGGAGATGAACGCCACGGTGTACCGGCGCTGCCCGGGCATCGTGACCTTCGCCGAGGAGTCGACGGCCTGGGACGGGGTGACGCGGGCGACCGACCAGGTGGGTCCGGGCGGCTTCGGCGGCCTGGGCTTCGGCATGAAGTGGAACATGGGCTGGATGCACGACTCGCTCGGCTACGTCGAGAAGGAGCCGGTGCACCGCAAGTACCACCACCACGAGATGACGTTCTCGATGGTGTACGCGTACAGCGAGAACTACATCCTGCCGATCTCGCACGACGAGGTGGTGCACGGCAAGCGGTCCCTGGTGTCGAAGATGCCGGGCGACTGGTGGCAGCAGCGGGCCAACCACCGGGCCTACCTGGGGTTCATGTGGGCCCATCCCGGCAAGCAACTCCTGTACATGGGCCAGGAGTTCGCCCAGGGTGCGGAGTGGTCGGCGGAGCACGGCCCGGACTGGTGGCTGCTCGACCCGACGTACGGGGCGGAGGCGGACCACCGGGGTGTGCGGGACCTGGTGCGGGACCTGAACACGGTGTACACGGCGAGCCCGTCGCTCTGGGAGCGTGACACCGCCCCGGAGGGCTTCCAGTGGGTGGTCGGGGACGCGGCCGACGACAACGTCTTCGCCTTCCTGCGCTTCGACGCGTTCGGCTCGCCGCTGCTCGCCGTGTCCAACTTCTCGCCCGTCGTCCGGCACGACTACCGGCTCGGGGTGCCGGACGCCTTCGCCGCCTGGTCGGAGGTCCTGAACACGGACGCGGCCCGGTACGGCGGCGGGGACGTCGTCGGCACCGACCCGGTGAAGACCGAGTCGGTGCCGTGGCACGGCCGCGCGGCGAGCCTCCGGATGACGCTGCCCCCGCTGGCGACGGTCTGGCTCAGGCCGGCGTGACGGTCCCGCCGCGGCCGGTGCCGGCCTTCGCGTGACGGTCTACGCGGGGGTCGGTACGGCGGGGGCCGCCGGGCGGATGATCCCCAGGCGCTGGGTGGCCCGGGTCAGTGCCACGTACAGGTCGTTGACGCCGTGCGTGGCGCCGGCCCGGATGCCGTCCGGATCGACGACGAGGACGGTGTCGAACTCCAGGCCCTTCGCCTGCCGGGGGTCGAGCAGGACGACCGGCCGGGTGAGGTCGGGCTTCGGGCCGTACGAGGCGTCCGGGAGGGCGGCGACGAGACCGGGATGGAGCGCGGGCGGGGCGATGACGGCGAGCCGCCCCTCCGCGCGGGCCTCGGCGGCGACCGCGTCGGCGGCCTCCTTGACCGGGTCGTCGACGGTGCGGTCCCAGGGTTCCACTCCGGTGGAGCGGACCGAGCTCGGCGGCTCGAAGGCCGGGTCGTCGGACCGCCGCACCTCGGCGGCGACGGCCATGATCTCGGCGGGCGTGCGGTAGTTGACGCCGAGGCGGACGTGGTCCCAGCGGTCCTCCACGTACGGCGCGAGGATGCTCTCCCAGGCGCCGACCCCCGCCGGGTCGCCGGTCTGGGCGGGGTCGCCGACCAGGGTCATGGAGCGGTTGGGGCTGCGGCGCATGAGCAGGCGCCAGGTCATCGCGGAGAGCTCCTGGGCCTCGTCGACGATGATGTGGCCGAAGGCCCAGGTGCGGTCGGCGGCGGCCCGTTCGGCGGCGGTGCGGTGGTCGGCCTCCTCGTGGCGTTCGGCGAAGCGCTCGGCGTCGATGATGTCGTGGGCCGAGAGGACCTCGGAGGCGTCCTTGTCGAGTTCCTCCTTGTCCTCGAACTCGTAGGTGCGCGAGGCGAAGGAGACGTCGAGGACGCCCTGCGCGTACTGGATCTGCTTCTGCCGTTCGGCCTCCTCGGCGGCGCGGGCCGCCGAGTCGTCCTCGCCGAGGAGTTCGGCCGCCTCGTCGAGCAGGGGTACGTCCCCGGGGGTCCAGGGTCCGCCGTCGCGCCGGATCGCCGCGGCGTCGGCCTCGGGAAGGTGGGTGGGTTCGGCGAGGTAGTCGGCGAGGAAGTCCTGCGGGGTGAGGGCGGGCCAGAGCGTGCCGATCGCCGCGTACACCTCGGGGTTGGCGGCGATGCCCTTGGCGAGCAGCGCGATGTCGTCGGGGCCGAGGAAGTTGGGACCGCCGTAGGGGTCGGCGCCGATCCGGTCGGCGAGCTGTTCGGCGAGCGCGTCGAGGATGCGGAAGACGAAGTACGGGCGGGCGAGGTTGTGCGGGAGGGCGGTCTCGCGGGCCTTGTGGCGGGCCTCCAGCGCCATGTCCCAGTCGATGACCAGGTCGCCGTCGTCGTGCGGGACGACGAGCGGCTCGCCGCGGTCGGGGACCTGCTGGCGGTCGCGTACGGCCGCGGCGAGGGCGTCGGCCATGGCGGCGGAGCCCTTGACCGCGGCGGCCTCCGCGGTGTCGGTGCCGGTGGCGCGGACGCCGGGGAAGAGCTCGGCGGGGGTGGCGAGGAGGACGCCGGTCTCGCCGAGGGAGGGCAGGACGTTGCCGATGTAGCCGAGGAACGCCGGGTTGGGGCCGACGATCAGGACGGCCCGCCGGGCGAGCTGCTCGCGGTGCGCGTAGAGGAGGTATGCGGCCCGGTGCAGGGCGACGGCCGTCTTGCCGGTTCCGGGGCCGCCCTCGACGACGAGGACCCCGCGGTGCGGCGAGCGGATGATGGCGTCCTGCTCGGCCTGGATGGTCTGCACGATGTCGTGCATCCGGCCGGTGCGGGCGGCGTCGAGCGCGGCGAGCAGCACCTCGTCGGCGTCCCGGCTCTCGTGGCCGGTGCGGGTGGCGTCGGTCAGGTCGAGGACCTCGTCGTGCAGCGCGGTCACGGTGCGGCCGACGGTGGTGAGGTGCCGGCGGCGGGTGAGGCCCATCGGCTCGTACCCGGTGGCGAGGTAGAAGGGCCGGGCGACCTCGGCGCGCCAGTCGACGACGAGCGGGGTGCGGTTCGCGTCGTCCTCGCGGATGCCGAGCCGGCCGATGTGGTGGTCGCGGCCGTCCTTGAACACGAGCCGGCCGAAGCAGAGCCCGCTCTCCCCCGCGTTCAGCGCGGCGAGCAGACCGGACTGCTCGGCGACCATCACGTCCCGCTCCAGCCGGCCCTGGTTGCCGCCGACCCCCGGGGTGCGCAGGGCCTGCGCGACGGAGGCCTCGGCCTGGTCCCTGAGGTCGTCGAGCCGTCCGTACAGATCGGTGATGAATTGCTGCTCTTTCCGAAATTCCTCGGTTGACAATTCGACTCCCGGCGCGATACAGTGCGTTTATTGAACTTCTCCGTGCCTCTCGTATGTCCGGACACGGAACCCATGAATATACGCGACGCAATACCCCGGCTGTCAATTCTAGTCGGGGTATTTCCGTATGCGCGGTGAGCGGGTCACACGGGGACTCGCCCCGTGGGGGGCGCCGGGACGGGCGTCGTCACGCGGGCGGCAGCAGCGGCTTCCGCTCGACCGGGGACGACAGGACGATCGAGGTCGTGGTCCTGCCGAGCGCCGAGGTCTGCTCCAGGACCTCTTCGAGGTGGATCGTGTCGGTGACGGCGACCTTGAGGATCCAGCAGTCCTCGCCGACCACGTGGTGGACCTCCAGGACCTCGGGTCGCGCGGTGAGCTCCAGGGTGCGGGGGTGCTTCAGGGTGTAGCCGCCGTGCGGGTTCACCCTGATGAAGGCCTGGATGCCGTAGCCCAGCCGCGCCGGCGAGACGTGGGCCCCGTACCCCGTGACCGCCCCGCCCGCCTCCAGGCGCCGCACCCGCTCGGTGACCGCCGCCGGACTGAGCCGTACCCGGCGCCCGAGCTCGCTGAGCTTCATGCGGCCGTCGCTCTGGAGGAGGCCCAGGATCTGCCGGTCGATGGCGTCGAAAGCGGCCGCCGAGGTTTCGTCGGCGCCCGCACGCGAAGGCCGTGGTTCCTTCGGCGAGACGGCCCGCACTCCCATGTATCCCCCTTCATCCGGCGAGCCCACAACGTAACACTTGTCCCCGAATACAAAGGAGTTGGGATTCGTGAACGTTCTGGTCATCGGCGGCAACCGCTATTTCGGAAAGCGGCTCATCGCGCTGCTGCGGGAATCCGGGCACGGCGTCACGGTGCTCAACCGGGGCTCCTCCCCCGCCCCCGGGGGAATCGAGCAGCTCGTCGCCGACCGCGACGACGAGGTCTCCCTGGAATCCGTTCTCACCGGCCGTTCCTTCGACGTCGTCGTCGACCAGGTCTGCTATACCCCCCGCCAGGCCGAGATCGCCCGGCGCGTGTTCCGTGACCGCACCCGCCGCTACGTGATGACCTCGACGGTGGAGGTGTACGAGTACGAGGACTCGGCCACTCCGGTCGCCGAGACCGCCCTCGACCTCTCGGCGGTCACCGTCGACACCGGCCTGCCCTGGGAGGACCCCGAGTTCCTCGACGCCCACTACGGCGAGGGCAAGCGCCAGGCCGAGGCGGTCTTCGCGGCCGGCTCCCCCTTCGCCTGGACGTCCGTACGGGTCGCCCACGTCCTCGGCGGCGCCGACGACTTCACCGGCCGGCTCGACCACTACGTCCGGCGCATCCGCGCCGCCGAACCCATCGCCGTACCGGCCGTCGACCACCCCGCCACCTACGTGTACGTCGACGAGATCGCCGCCTTCCTCGCCTGGACCGTCTCCGCGGACTTCACCGGCCCCGTGAACGCCCACTCCCACGGCCCCCTCACCACCGCCGACATCTGCGCCGAAATCCACCGGCACGTCGGCGGCCGCGCCCACTTCCGTCCGGTCGACGTCGGCCGGATCTCCCCCTTCTCCTTCACCCGCTCCTACGGCATGGACAATTCCCGCGCCACCGCGCTCGGCTATTCCTTCAGCCACTCGCGGGAATGGCTGGCGAAGGCGGTCGCGGAAACGGTCGGGGAAACGGCCGGGGAGGTCGACGGGGCTGTGGCCGGGGCCTCGGTCGGGGAGACCGGTGAGGCCGCGGTCGGGGAAACCGGTGAGGACCCGGTCGGGGAAACGGGTGAGGCCGCGGTCGGGGAAACCCGCGAGACCGCGGTCAGGGCTGCGGTCGAAGAGGCCGCCGGGGTGGTGCGGTGATGCGGTACCGCATGCTCGGAGACGTGCGCGTCGGGGCGGTCGGCCTCGGCACCATGCCGCTCTCCATCGAGGGCCGGCCCGACGAGGCGCGGGCCGTCGCCACCGTGCACGCCGCACTCGACGCGGGCGTCACCCTCCTCGACACCGCCGACTCCTACCACCCGCCGAACGGCACCCCCGGTGAGGGCGAACTCCTCGTGGCGCGCGCGCTCGCCTCCTACGGCGGCGTTACGGACGGCGTACTCGTCGCGACGAAGGGCGGCCGGGGACGCACGCCGGACGGCGGTTGGACCGTCGACGGCCGCCCCGAGCACCTGCGCCGAGCGGCGGAGGCCTCGGCACGACGGCTCGGCGGCGACGCGATCGGCCTCTACCAGCTGCACAAGCCGGACCCCGCCGTCCCGTACGCCGAATCCCTCGGAGCGGTGAGGGAGTTGCTGGACGCCGGCACGATCCGCCTCGCGGGCGTCTCGAACGTCGACACCGACCGGATCCTCCTCGCCCGCGACATCCTCGGCGACCGGCTCGTCTCCGTCCAGAACCGCTACTCCCCCGCCGTCCGGGACAGCGAGGCCGAACTCCGGCTCTGTGCGCGGCTCGGTCTCGCCTTCCTCCCGTGGAGCCCCCTGGGCGGCATCTCCCGCAGCTCCCTCGACGGCGCGTCGGCCCTGGAACAGGATCCTTCGTCCGGCGCCTTCCACCGTGTGGCGCGTGCCCGCGGGGTCAGCCCTCAGCGGGTCGCCCTCGCGTGGCTGCTCTCCCGCTCCGGCACCGTCGTCCCCATCCCGGGGGCGAGTCGGCCGTCGTCCGTGCGGGACTCGGCGGACGCGGCCGCCCTCGTCCTCTCCCCGGACGAGCTCTCCGCGCTCGACGGGTAAGAAGGGCGGCCCCGCCCTTTCGGGGCCGAGCCGCCCTCCCCCGGGGCCCGGATCCGGCTCAAGACCCGGGACCCGGAGCCTTCTCCCCCGGGCACGGCCCCCGGGTCAGACGCCGGTGCGGGCTTTCTCGTGGCCGGGGTCGGGGCGGGGGTCGGGGACGGGGACGGGGGTGTGGTCGTCGAGGAGGGTGTCCTCGGGGAAGGGGACGCGGCCGGAGAGGACGTCGGACACCCGCGCCCGGTCGATCTCCCGCGTCCAGGTGCCGACGAGCACGGTGGCGACGGCGTTGCCGGCGAAGTTGGTGAGGGCGCGGGCCTCGCTCATGAAGCGGTCGATGCCGACGATGAGGCCGACCCCGTCGACGAGTTCGGGGCGGTGGGACTGGAGGCCGCCGGCGAGGGTGGCGAGCCCTGCGCCGGTGACGCCCGCGGCACCCTTGGAGGCGATGATCATGAAGACGAGGAGGGAGATCTGCTCGCCGAGGGAGAGGGGGTCGCCCATGGCCTCGGCGGTGAAGAGGGAGGCCATCGTGAGGTAGATGGCGGTGCCGTCGAGGTTGAAGGAGTAGCCGGTCGGCACGGTGATGCCGACGACGGGCTTGCTGACGCCGAGGTGCTCCATCTTCGCGATGAGCCGGGGCAGCGCCGACTCGGAGGAGGAGGTGGAGAGGATGAGCAGGAACTCGCGGCCCAGGTACTTCAGGAGGGACCAGATGTTGATCCCGGCGACCAGCCGGAGGATCGTGCCGAGGACGACGAAGACGAAGAGCCCGCAGGTCACGTAGAAGCCGATCATGATGACGGCGAGCGACTTGAGCGCGGCGGCGCCGGTCGCGCCGACGACGGCGGCGATCGCGCCGAAGGCGCCGACGGGGGCGGCCCACATGATCATGCCGAGGATGCGGAAGACGAGCCGCTGGATGTGGCCGATGCCGCGCAGGACGGGCTCTCCGGCGGCGCCCATGGCCTGGAGCGCGAAGCCGGCGAGGAGGGCGACGAGGAGGGTCTGGAGGACCTCTCCGCCGGTGAAGGCGGAGACGAGGGTGGTGGGGATGACGCCGAGCAGGAAGTCGGTCGTGGACTCGCTCGCGCCCTCGGCCTGCTTGGCGCCGGCCTCGGCGATCTCGTGGGTGAGGTGGAGTCCGGAGCCGGGCTCCAGGAGGTTGCCGACGAGCAGGCCGATCGCGAGTGCGACGGTCGACATGACGAGGAAGTAGCCGAGGGCGAGGCCGCCGACGGCGCCGACCTTGGCGGCCTTCCTGACGGATCCGACGCCGAGCACGATCGTGCAGAAGATGATCGGCGAGATCATCATCTTGATCAGGTTGACGAAGCCGGTGCCCAGGGGCTTGAGCTCGACGGCGACGCCCGGCGCCAGGAAGCCGACCGCGATGCCGAGCAGTACGGCGCCGATGACGGCCAGATACAGATAGTGCGTACGGTCCCGCCGTGCGGCCACGGGGTCCTCCTCGTGCTGTCGGATGTCCACGTCCCGGTGGACTCCGCGACTATCCACCAGCCTGTGACCGGGGTCACCGTTGCGTACGTTTCGTTCACGACCGAAGGGTGGGGTGCGCCGGAAGGGCGCGGGCGGCAGGGCGGCGGGGCACGGGTGGGAAGGGAACGATTCGGGAACGCAATGCCCCGGCGCAAACGCCGCCGTGCACACTTACCCGCATGCGTCTCCCCCTCCCCCGCCCCCGCAGCCTGGCGGGCCAGCTGTTCGCGATGCAGGTCGTGCTCGTGGCCGTCGTCGTGGCGGGGTGCGCGTTCTTCGCGTACGTCACGGACCTCGCGCAGGCCGAGGAGACGGCGCGCCGCCAGTCCACGGCGACCGCGGCGGCCGTCGCGGACTCCCCCGCCGTGGCGGCCGCCGCCCGTTCGGCCGACCCGACGGCCGTCCTCCAGCCGTACGCGGAGTCGCTGCGCCGGCACGCGGACGTCGCCTTCGTGGTGATCATGGCGCCGGACGGCACCCGGTGGACGCATCCGGAGCCGGATCAGATCGGCCGGACGTACCTCGGCCACATCGAGGAGGCGCGGCAGGGCCGTCTCTACTCCGAGACCCATCTCGGAGTGCTCGGGCCTTCCGTGCGGACGGTCGCCCCGGTGTACGCCGACGGCCGGGTGGTCGCCCTGGTCAGCGCGGGCATCACCATCGAGAGGATCAGCGAGCAGGTGCGGGAGCAGGTGACCGCCCTGCTCGGCATGGCGGGTGCGGCGCTCGCGCTGGGCGGCGCGGGGACGTACGTGGTCAACGCGCGGCTGCGCCGCCACACGCACGGCATGAACGCGACGGAGCTGAGCCGGATGCACGACTACCACGAGGCCGCGCTGCACGCGGTCCACGAGGGGCTCGTCATGCTCGACGGCGGGCGCAGGATCGCCCTGATCAACGACGGGGCGCGGGAGCTGCTCGGTCTGGACGAGGGGGTCGTCGGCCGGCCGGCGGCCGAACTCGGCCTGCCCGCGTCCCTGACGGGGGCGCTGCTCTCCTCGGAGCCGCGCGTCGACGAGACGCACCTGACGGCCGACCGGGTGCTCGTGGTCAACACCCGTCCGGTGGTGGGCGGGGAGCGGCGCGGCACTGTCGTGACGCTCCGGGACCGCACCGAGCTCCAGTCCCTTTCCGGTGAGTTGGATTCCGAGCGGGGGTTCACCGAGGCACTCCGCTCGCAGGCCCACGAGGCGGCGAACCGGCTGCACACGGTCGTCTCGCTGATCGAGCTCGGCCGGGTGGCCGAGGCGGTGGAGTTCGCGACGGCCGAACTGGAACTCGCCCAGGCCCTGACCGACCGGGTCGTGGACGCGGTCGGGGAGCCGGTGCTCGCGGCCCTGCTGCTCGGGAAGGCGGCGCAGGCCAACGAGCGGGGCGTGGAGCTGGTCCTCACCGAGGACAGCCGCATCGACGACGGCCGGGTGCCGGCGGCGCTGCCCTCGCGGGACCTGGTGACGATCCTCGGCAACCTCATCGACAACGCGGTCGAGGCGGCGGGCGGCACCCCCCACGCGCGGGTGACGGTCACCGTCGCCGCCCGGGCCGGCGACGGCGAGCTCCTCCTCCGTGTCGGCGACAGCGGCCCCGGGGTCCGTCCCGCCGACCGCGACGCCGTCCTCGGCCGCGGCTGGTCCACCCGGGGCCCCGGCCGCGGTCTGGGCCTCGCCCTCGTCGGCCAGGCCGTCTCGCGCGCCGCCGGCACCCTGACCCTCGCGGACGCGGCGGCGGGCGGCGCCGAGTTCACCGTACGGCTGCCGCTGCCGGACGCTTCCGCGCCGGCGGGCGCCGCCCCCGTGGAGGTGACCGCGTGAGCACCGCTCCCCTCCGGGTCCTCGTCGTCGAGGACGATCCCGTCGCGGCGGACGCCCACGCGCTGTACGCGGGCCGCGTCGAGGGCTTCACCGTCGTCGGCGTGGCGCATTCGCGGGCCGCCGCCGTGCGGATCCTGGACCGGACGCCGGTCGACCTGATCCTCCTGGACCTGTACCTGCCCGACGGACACGGGCTCCAGCTGCTGCGGGCGCTGCGGGCGGCGGGGCACGCGGCCGACGTGATCGCCGTGACCTCGGCACGCGACCTGGCGATCGTCCGGGAGGGGGTGTCCCTGGGCGTCGTCCAGTACGTCCTGAAGCCGTTCGCCTTCGCGACCCTGCGGGACCGGCTCGCACGGTACGCCGAGTTCCGGGCCGCGGCCGGGGAGGCGTCCGGACAGGACGAGGTGGACCGGGCGCTCGCCGCGCTGCGGGCCCCGCAGCCCGCGACGCTCCCCAAGGGCCTCAGCGGGCCCACCCTGGAGTCGGTCACCCGCACCCTGCGGGACGCTCCGGCCGGGCTCACGGCCGCCGAGGCCGGGACGGCGGTCGGGATCTCCCGGATCACCGCGCGCCGCTACCTGGAGCACCTGGTGACCGAGGGCCGGGCCGTGCGGGCCCCGCAGTACGGGCAGATAGGGCGGCCGGAACTCCAGTACCGCTGGCTCGACGGGCGCAAGCGCGGTTACTGATCGGTTCCCACGTTCCTACGACCTCGCACGTTGGGCGAACGCACCGTATCCAGACGTCACCCTCCGCACCTACCGTGGCCGGGTGCACCAACCCTCCCCACCCTTCGACGCCCAGGCCGCCCGCCGGCTGCGCGAGGGCCTCGGCATGGCCCCGGGCCACGTC
Source organism: Streptomyces sp. NPDC043176 (assembly GCF_056436715.1). Taxonomy (NCBI): domain Bacteria; kingdom Bacillati; phylum Actinomycetota; class Actinomycetes; order Kitasatosporales; family Streptomycetaceae; genus Streptomyces; species Streptomyces sp. NPDC043176. The sequence continues at coordinate 524,836 of NZ_JBWKCA010000001.1, read as the reverse complement.
GCCTACGGCCTTCGCGCGCAGTACGGCCTCCTCGTCGCCCCCGAGACCGTCGCGGCCTGGGAGCGCGGCCGGGCCGTGCCCGACGAACAGGAGCTCACCGCCCTCGCGGGCGTCCTGTGGTGCTCCCCGGCCGAGCTGATCGCCACGGCCTCCACCCTCCGCGAGCACCGGATGGCGCGCGGGCTCTCCGCCGAGGAGCTGGCCCGCCTCGTGGGCGTGGCCGCCCACGTGTACCAGCGGATGGAGGACGAGGGCCGGTGGCGCGGCACCGAGCGCCAGACGGCGGCCCTCGCCGAGGTCCTCGGCCTGGGCCCGCGCGCCCTGATCACCGCGACCGGCGGCGACGAGCGTCTGGCCGAGCTGCTGCGGGACGCCGCCACCACCCGCTGGCAGGCCTATGTGAAACCCGCCGTGAAGATGCTGCCGCTGCCGAAGCGGAAACTGGAGTCCGCGCTCCAGCGGCTCCACACGGACTACCACTCCCGCATGGCCGCCACCAGCAGCTGGGGCGCCTCGGGTGCGACCGGCGACGAGGGCCGGGCGTACCTCGACGACATCACGGGCCACTTCTGGGCCACGGTGGGTCTCTAGGTCGAAAGGGCCCTGCCAGGCCATAGATTGGGGCCGGTGAGACGACACATAACCTTCGAACGACTCCACAACTTCCGTGACATGGGCGGCTATCGGACCGCCGACGGCGGGACCGTGCGGTGGGAGACCCTCTACCGCTCGGACTCCCTCGCGAAGCTCGCGGACGCCGAGCCGGCCGACCTGCAGCGCTTCCGGGCGCTGGCCGTCGGCACCGTGATCGACCTGCGCTATCCGTGGGAGATCGCCGCCAAGGGCCGGCTGCCCGAGACCGAGGACGTCGCCTGGCACAACCTCTCCATCGAGCACCGCCCGTACGACCAGGCGGAGATCGACCCGGACCTCGACCCGTGGCGCTACCTCGCCGACCGGTTCGCCGAGGTCGCCGAGGACGGGGCGGCGGAGCTGCGTACGGCCCTGGAGGTCATCGCCGACGCCGACGGGCCGCTGGTCTTCCACTGCGCCTCGGGCAAGGACCGGACGGGGCTGCTCGCCGCCGTCGTCCTCGGCCTCCTCGACGTCGCGGACGAGGACGTCCTCGCCGACTTCGCCCTCACCGAGCTGGCCACCGAGCGCCTCGTCGCCGACTGGCACGCCGCCCACCCGGGCCGCGAGCTGCGCTGGCCCGGCTACGGCCGGGCGCCCGCCGAGATCATCCGGCTCTTCCTCGCGGACCTGCGCGAGCGACACGGCTCGGTGTACGGCTACGTCACCGGCCACGTCGGGCTCGACCCGGCGGTGGTGGTGAAGCTCAGGTCCCGTCTGGTCGAGGGGCCGTAGGGGCCGTAGGGGCCGTCCGGACCTGCTCCGCGCCCGCCCGGGAGCTGGGCGGTTCGGATCGGGCCCGTGGCAGGCCCGGGAGCTGGGCGGTTCGGATCGGGCCCGTGGCCGCCCGGGGCCCCTCGGGTCAGTAGGATCTTGCCGCGTTCGCGGCGGCCGGCAGGGCCGGGCGGGCGGCGGGACGGACAGAGGGCGCCGCGGCGCCGTGGGGGGCTTGCGATGAAACCGCTCGACGCATCCGAGGTGACCCGGGTCGGCCCGTACCGGCTGCTCGCCGAACTCGGTCACGGCGGAATGGGCCGTGTGCTCCTGGGCGCGGCCCACGACGGCCGGCTGGCGGCCGTGAAGCTGGTGCACGCCCGGTTCGCCTCCGACGCCGACTTCAGGGCCCGCTTCCGGCGGGAGGTGGCCGCGTCCCGCCGGGTGTCCGGCGCGTACACGGCGGCCGTGATGGACGCCGGCGCGGAGGCCGAACTCCCCTGGCTCGCCTCGGTTTTCGTCACCGGGCCCTCGCTCGGGTCGGTGGTGCGGGAGGCCGGCCCGCTGCCCGAGACCGCCGTGCGCAGGCTCGCCCTCGGCCTGGCGACGGCGCTGGTCGAGATCCACCGGGTGGGGCTGATCCACCGCGACCTCAAGCCCGAGAACGTGCTGCTCGCCGAGGACGGGGTCCGGGTCATCGACTTCGGCATCGCGCGGGCGGCGCAGCAGGCGGGCGCGGAGCCGACCCGGCTGACGCAGACGGGCTGGGTCATCGGCTCGCCGCCGTTCATGTCGCCGGAGCAGGCCGAGAGCCGGGAACTCACTCCCGCCAGCGACGTGTTCTCGCTCGGTGCGATCCTCGTCCTGGCGCTGACCGGCGAGTGCCCGTTCGACGGCACCTCCACCTTCGCGATCCTCTCCAACGTGGTGCACGGGGTGCCCGACCTGGGCGGGGTGCCGGCGGGGCTGCGCGGGATCGTCGAGGCGTGCCTCGCGAAGGATCCGGCCGCCCGGCCCTCCCCGCCCCGGCTGATCGAGCTCCTCGGCCCGGTCCCCCCGGCCGCCCGGGTCTGGCCCCCGGCGGTGCACGCCATGGTCGCCGAACAGCAGGCCCGCATCGGCGCGTTGCTCGGCGAGGCGCCCGGCCGTGAGCCCACGGTCGCCGTCCCGCCGTCCCGTACGCGACCGCCGGCGCCGCCCTGCCACGCACCGGTGACGGTCCGGGACTCGACACCGGCGCCGATTCCCGAAGCCGCACCCGCGCCGGGCCTCGGTGCGGCACCCCTGCCGGAATCCGGAGCGGCTGTCGCTCCGGTCCCCGAAGCCACGCCCACGCCGGTCCCCGCCGCGACCGCCCAGGCGCCGGCCGGTGGGCCGGCGCCGGACGCCCCGCCGGCGAGGCCGCGGCGGCTCGGGGGGACGCTCGGGCTCGTCGCCGCCGGGCTGCTCACGGTGGCGGGGACGGGCGTCGGCGGGTACTTCCTGCTGAGGGCCGACGCCGACCCGTACCTCACGCTGCCCACCTGCGGGGAGTCGTCCTTCCGGCTCGACTCCTACGAGCGGGAGACGGACCGCGACTTCTCCGTCGTCCGCGCCGACGGCCCGGAGACCCGCTGCTTCTGGGCCGAGGGACCGAAGGACAAGCGCACCAGGAACGCCGAGATCTGGTGGAACCTGAAGCTCCCCACCGGCACGAGGGGCGAGGCGTCCGACCGCCAACGGGCCGAATTCGCCCAGCAGTCGGCCGGCGGCCGCCCCGCCGGCATCGCCTTCGGCGACGAGGCGTACTGGGCGAAGCCGTCGGCCTACGAGGACTGCTCCCTGCACGTCCGCGACGGCAACCTCGTCGTCCGCGCCTCGGTCTCGTTCGGCGACGGCGCCGACCCCGCGAAGGACTGCGAACCCGAGGCCACGAGGATCGCCGAGACCGCCCTCGCCTCCCTGCGCTGAGGGCGGGCCGCCGGACCGGTCAGTCGCGGCGGTCGAAGTCGAAGAGCTGGCCGGCGGCGTCGGGCGCGCAGGGGGCCTGGGCGAGCCGGGCCCAGGCGGCCGTGCGGTCGCCGGTGACGGTGACGCAGCTGTGCGGGGTCGCCGAGCCGACCGGGACGATCCGGTAGCCCTGGACAGGGGTGCCGTACGGTTCCAGGGCGAATTCCTCGACCCGGCTGGGGTCGCCGCACTCGGAGTCCTCGAAGGCGGCCGCGGGTATCCGGCCGCCGGAGGGTATGCCGGAGCAGCCGGGGCCGTAGTCGGGGTGGTCCGAGACGATCCTCCACCGGCCGCGGGCGGTCTCCGCCAGCGAGTACAGCGGCACGCCCGCCCCCGCGCACGGCACCTGGTGGATCCGGCCGGTCCGCGAGCCGCGCCGCTCGCCCAGGCAGTGGTCCGTGCCCACCACCCTGATGCGTACGTCCCCGACGGCCGGCGCGGTGACCGTACGCGGCGGGTGCCCGCCGTGCCCGTCCTTCAGCACGGCCACGACGCTCACCCCGGCGAGCACGAGACCGGTCAGCGCGACCGCCGCGACGACGGCCCTCCGTATCCGCGACCGCGGTCCGGCCTCGCCCCCCGCCGCCTCGGCCGACGCCTCCGTCGTCGCCGGTTCACCGGGCCAGACGGGCGTGACCGGGCCGGCCGGGTCGCCCAGGTCGGCCGGGTGTCCGGGATCGGCCGCGTCCCCCGGGTCGGCCGGATCGCCCGGATCGGCCGCGTCCCCCGGATCAGCCGGACCGTCGGACCCCGGGTCGGCCGAGTCGGCCGGGTCGGCCGGGTCGTCGGACCCCGTCGGGCCGGTCCCGTCGGGGCCGTCCGGCCCGGGGGGCGGCGGGTCGTACGTCCTTCGTCGCGCGAGTTCCGCCCGTACCGACCGCCAGGTCTCCCGTTCGTCCGGCGTGACGCCGCACGCGCGGACGAAGACGGCGAGGAGCTCGTCGCGGGGCAGGGTGGGGCGGGCGAGCATGTTGGCCATGGTGGAGCGGGGCAGGACGTCGCCGCGCTCCTCCGCGCGGGCGGACAGGTCGCGATAGGTCAGGCCGGACCAGTCCTTGAGCGCCTGGAGCCGCGCGAGGAACTCGGCGGGGTTCCGTGCCTCCCGCGGGTCAGGGGCCCGTTCCCCCGGTGTCATCCGCGTCTCCCCCCTTCCCCCGGACAGCGTTGGGACATGTCCGGGACAGGCCCCAAGCCTTGTTGATCTCGGGCCCGGACTCAAGAGTGGAACCCGGCAATTCCGCGGGCGCCGGCACCGGCGCCCCACACGGGCGAGTGGCCCCGACCGTCCACGGGGGGACGGTCGGGGCCACTCTCGGGTGCGCGGGTCCGGTGCGGATCCGGGTCGGGTCGAGCCGGGACGGAGATCCCTGCACGGATCCGGGACGGGTCGGGACGGAGGTCCCTGCACGGGGCGGTCGGCCGGGCTCGGCCATGGGCCGGCCGTGGGCCGGTCAGAAGACGGACTCGGCCTCGCGCATGCGGTCCGCGGGAACGGTCTTGAGCTGGGTGACGGCCTCGGCGAGGGGCACCATCTCGACGTTCGTGCCGCGCAGGGCCGTCATGCGGCCGAAGTCGCCGCGGTGCGCCGCCTCCACCGCGTGCCAGCCGAAGCGGGTGGCGAGCACCCGGTCGTACGCGGTCGGCGTGCCGCCGCGCTGGACGTGGCCGAGGATGACGGGGCGGGCCTCCTTGCCGAGGCGCCGCTCCAGCTCGACGGCGAGCTGGTTGCCGATGCCCTGGAAGCGCTCGTGACCGAACTGGTCGATCTCGCCCTTCTTGTAGTCCATGGAGCCCTCGATCGGGTGCGCGCCCTCGGCGACGCAGATGACGGCGAACTTCTTGCCGCGGGCGAAGCGCTCCTCGACCATCTTGACGAGGTCGTCGACCTCGAAGGGGCGCTCGGGCAGGCAGATGCCGTGGGCGCCGCCGGCCATGCCGGACTCCAGGGCGATCCAGCCGGCGTGGCGGCCCATCACCTCGACGACCATCACGCGCTGGTGGGACTCGGCGGTGGTCTTGAGGCGGTCCATCGCCTCGGTGGCGACGCCGACGGCGGTGTCGAAGCCGAAGGTGCGGTCCGTGGAGGAGATGTCGTTGTCGATCGTCTTCGGGACGCCGACGACGGGCATGCCGGCGTCGGCGAGCATCCGGGCGGCGGTCAGCGTGCCCTCGCCGCCGATCGGGATGAGGACGTCGATGCCGTACTGCCGGGCCAGGTCGGAGGCGGACTCGGCGGCCTCGCGCAGCCGGTTCCGCTCCAGCCGGGCGGAGCCGAGGATGGTGCCGCCGCGGGCCAGGATGCCGCTGACGGCGTTGAGGTCGAGGGGACGGTAGTGGCCGTCGAGGAGGCCCTTGAACCCGTCCTCGAAGCCGATGACTTCGTCGTCGTGGCCGGTCAGCGCCCGGTGCACGACCGACCGGATCACTGCGTTCAGGCCGGGGCAGTCGCCGCCTGCGGTGAGAACTCCGATGCGCATCGTGCTGTGTCTCCTGCTCGGTCGCGGTCCTTGGTGAGCCTCGGCAATTCTCACACGGCGGACCTGAGGGCCGTGCTCGTCGTCGCCGCGCGCGTCCCTCCCGGCGGCCCCGCGGAGGCCTTTCGTCCCAAGGTTCCGGGCCCTTCGCCCGGCGGGCGACTAAGCCATCCGCGGAGGTATTGTCAAGGGGGTAATGCCGCCCTAACGGGGCTTTCCGAGCACTGTCGATTGACCACGGGCCGCGGAGGTGCCGCGAGGCACCGCTCGGCCCTTTCCGCAGGACTGGACAGGAGACCACGGCGTGACGCGCAGCGTGTACGTGACCGGGATCGACCGCGGTGACGGCCGCCAGGTCGTCGAGCTGGGAGTCATGGAGCTCCTCACCCGCCAGGTGGACCGGGTGGGGGTGTTCCGGCCCCTGGTGCACGACGGCCCCGACCGGCTCTTCGACCTGCTGCGCACCCGCTACCGGCTCTCGCAGGACCCCTCGACGGTCTACGGCATGGACTACCACGAGGCCTCGGCGCTCCAGGCCGAGCAGGGCACCGACGCGCTGGTCTCCGAGCTGGTCGACCGGTTCCACGCCGTCGCCCGCGACTACGAGGTCGTCCTCGTCCTCGGCACCGACTTCGCCGCCACCCAGCTCCCCGACGAGCTCGCGCTCAACGCCCGTCTGGCCAACGAGTTCGGCGCCTCCGTCATCCCGGTGGTCGGCGGCAAGGGCCAGCCGTCGGAGTCCGTACGGGCCGAGGCGCGCAACGCCTTCCGGGCGTACGACGGACTCGGCTGCGACGTGCTCGCGATGGTGGTCAACCGGGTGGCGGTCGAGGACCTGGCGGCGCTGGAGCGGCTCGCGACCCGGGTCCCCGTGCCCTGCTACGTGCTGCCCGACGAGCCGGCGCTCGCCGCGCCCACCGTCGCCCAGATCGCCCACGCCCTCGGCGCGTCGGTCGTCCTCGGCGACGACGCGGGGCTGGCGCGCGACGCCCTGGACTTCGTCTTCGGCGGCGCCATGCTGCCGAACTTCCTGAACGCGCTGACGCCCGGCTGTCTCGTCGTCACCCCCGGGGACCGGGCGGACCTGGTCGTCGGCGCGCTCGCCGCGCACTCGGCCGGCACCCCGCCGATCGCGGGCGTGCTGCTCACCCTCGACGAGCGGCCCAGCCAGGAGATCCTGACGCTCGCGGCGCGCCTCGCGCCCGGCACGCCGGTCATCTCGGTGCCCGGCAACAGCTTCCCGACCGCGACCGAACTCTTCGCCCTGGAGGGCAAGCTGAACGCGGCCACCCCGCGCAAGGCGGAGACCGCCATCGGCCTCTTCGAGCGGCACGTGGACACCGCCGACCTCCTGAAGCGGATCTCGGTGGCCCGCAGCGGCCGGGTGACGCCGATGATGTTCGAGCACGAGCTGCTCGAACAGGCGCGGGCGGACCGGCGCCGGGTGGTGCTCCCCGAGGGCACCGAGGAGCGGGTGCTGCGCGCCGCGGACGTCCTGGTCCGCCGTGACGTGTGCGACCTGACGCTGCTGGGCGACGTGGAGACGATCCGCAAGAAGGCCGCCGACCTGAGCGTGGACCTGCGCGAGACGCAGTTGATCGACCCGCAGACCTCGGAGCTGCGCGACTCCTTCGCCGAGAAGTACGCGGCGCTGCGGGCCCACAAGGGCGTCACCGTCGAGCTCGCGTACGACGTCGTCTCGGACGTCAACTACTTCGGCACCCTGATGGTCCAGGAGGGGCTGGCCGACGGCATGGTCTCCGGTTCGGTGCACTCGACGGCGGCGACGATCCGGCCGGCCTTCGAGATCATCAAGACGAAGCCCGACGCCTCGATCGTCTCCTCGGTCTTCTTCATGTGCCTCGCCGACAAGGTCCTGGTGTACGGCGACTGCGCGGTCAACCCGGATCCGAACGCCGAGCAGCTGGCGGACATCGCGGCCCAGTCGGCGGCGACCGCGGCCCGCTTCGGGGTGGAGCCGCGGATCGCGATGCTCTCGTACTCGACGGGCACCTCCGGTTCGGGCGCGGACGTCGACAAGGTGCGGGAGGCGACCAAGCTGGTCCGCGAGGCCCATCCGGAGCTGCGGATCGAGGGCCCGATCCAGTACGACGCCGCCGTCGAGCCGTCGGTGGCGGCGACGAAGCTGCCGGACTCGGAGGTGGCCGGGCAGGCGTCCGTGCTGATCTTCCCGGACCTGAACACCGGCAACAACACCTACAAGGCCGTGCAGCGTTCGGCCGGCGCCGTGGCCGTCGGCCCGGTGCTCCAGGGCCTGCGCAAGCCCGTGAACGACCTCTCGCGGGGCGCGCTCGTCAGCGACATCGTCAACACGGTCGCCATCACGGCGATCCAGTCCCAGGTTCCCTTCCAGGGTCAGGAGCTCCCCGCATGACCGCCGCATCCGAGGCCCCCGTCCCCGCGACCGGGGCCCCCGTCCCCGCGACCGGGGCCCCCGTCCCCGCGACCGGGGCCCCCGTCCCCGCGACCGGGGCCCCCGTCCCCGCGTCCGAGGCCCCCGTGTCGGCGACCGGGACCGGTCCCGTGCCGACCCGCGTCCTCGTCCTCAACTCCGGTTCCTCGTCGCTGAAGTACCAGCTGCTCGACATGCGGGACGACAGCCGTCTGGCGCAAGGGCTCGTGGAGCGGATCGGCGAGGAGACGTCCCGGCTGGTCCACACCCCGCTGCAGGACGGCGGGGGCGCGAAGCGCGAGACGAACGGCCCGATCGCCGACCACGCGGCCGCGCTGAAGGCGGTCGCCGAGGAACTGTCGGCGGACGGGCTCGGCCTGGACTCCCCCGAACTGGCGGCGATCGGCCACCGGGTGGTGCACGGCGGGCTGCGGTTCACCCAGCCGACGGTGATCGACGACGAGGTGCTGGCGGAGATCGAGCGTCTGGTGCCGGTGGCGCCGCTGCACAACCCGGCGAACCTCATCGGCATCCGTACGGCGATGGCGCTCCGTCCCGACCTGCCGCAGGTGGCGGTCTTCGACACGGCGTTCCACACGACGATGCCGGAGGCCGCGGCCCGGTACGCGATCGACGTGGAGACCGCGGACGCGCACCGGATCCGGCGGTACGGCTTCCACGGCACGTCCCACGCGTACGTGTCGCGCGAGACGGCGAAGCTGCTCGGCAAGGCTCCGGAGGAGGTGAACGTGATCGTGCTGCACCTGGGGAACGGCGCGTCCGCCTCGGCGGTGGCGGGCGGCCGGTGCGTGGACACGTCGATGGGCCTGACGCCGCTGGAGGGCCTCGTCATGGGCACCCGCTCGGGCGACATCGACCCGGCGGTCACCTTCCACCTCAAGCGGGTGGCGGGCATGTCGGCGGACGAGATCGACGTGCTGCTGAACAAGAGGTCGGGCCTGGTGGGGCTCTGCGGCGACAACGACATGCGGGAGATCCGCCGCCGGATCGACGAGGGCGACGAGCGGGCGGCGCTCGCGTTCGACGTGTACATCCACCGTCTGAGGAAGTACATCGGCGCGTACTACGCGGTGCTCGGCCGGGTGGACGCGGTGGCGTTCACGGCGGGGGTCGGTGAGAACGCGGCCCCGGTGCGGGAGGCTGCGATCGCGGGTCTGGAGGAGCTCGGGCTCGCGGTGGACGCGGACCTCAACTCCGTACGTTCCGACGAGGCGCGGATCATCTCGCCGAACTACGCGCGGGTGGTCGTCGCCGTGGTTCCGACGGACGAGGAGCTGGAGATCGCGCGCCAGAGTCACGCGCTCGTTCTCGCCATCGGGAGCTCGAACGAGTGAACGCCTGAGCGGGCCCGCGCCCATTTGTACTTTCCGCCAGACGGAATATTCCGCAGTGAAACAAACCGATAGGATCCGCCTCATGCGCCGTTCCAAAATCGTCTGCACGCTGGGCCCCGCCGTCGACTCGTATGAGCAGCTGAAGGCTCTCATCGAGGCCGGCATGAACGTGGCCCGATTCAACTTCAGCCACGGATCCCAGGCAGAGCACCAGGAGCGGTACGACCGCGTCCGGCAGGTCTCCGCGGACACCGGGCGCGCCGTCGGCGTCCTCGCCGACCTCCAGGGACCGAAGATCCGCCTCGAGACCTTCGCCGAGGGACCCGTCGAGCTGGTGCGCGGTGACGAGTTCACCATCACCACCGAGGACGTCCCGGGCGACAAGTCGATCTGCGGCACCACCTACAAGGGCCTCCCGGGCGACGTCTCCAAGGGCGACCAGGTCCTGATCAACGACGGCAACGTCGAGCTGCGGGTCGTCGAGGTCGACGGCCCCCGCGTCAAGACCATCGTCGTCGAGGGCGGTGTCATCTCCGACCACAAGGGCATCAACCTGCCCGGCGCGGCGGTCAACGTCCCCGCGCTGTCCGAGAAGGACGTCGACGACCTCCGCTTCGCGCTCCGGATGGGCTGCGACATGGTCGCCCTGTCCTTCGTCCGCGACGCCGACGACGTCAAGGACGTCCACAAGGTGATGGACGAGGAGGGCCGCCGGGTCCCCGTCATCGCCAAGGTGGAGAAGCCGCAGGCCGTCGAGAACATGGCGGCCGTCGTCGCCGCCTTCGACGCGGTCATGGTGGCCCGTGGCGACCTCGCGGTGGAGTACCCGCTGGAGAAGGTCCCGATGGTGCAGAAGCGCCTCGTGGAGATGTGCCGCCGCAACGCCAAGCCGGTCATCGTCGCCACCCAGATGATGGAGTCGATGATCACCAACTCGCGGCCGACCCGCGCCGAGGCGAGCGACGTCGCCAACGCGATCCTGGACGGCGCCGACGCGGTCATGCTGTCGGCGGAGTCCTCCGTCGGCGCGTACCCGATCGAGACCGTGAAGACGATGTCGAAGATCGTCGCCGCGGCCGAGGAGGAGCTGCTCTCCAAGGGCCTCCAGCCCCTGGTCCCGGGCAAGAAGCCGCGCACGCAGGGCGGCTCCGTCGCCCGCGCGGCCTGCGAGATCGCGGACTTCCTGGACGGCAAGGCGCTGATCGCCTTCACCCAGTCCGGCGACACGGCCCGCCGTCTCTCCCGCTACCGCACGCAGCAGCCGATCCTCGCCTTCACCACGGACGAGGGCACCCGCAACCAGCTCACCCTGAGCTGGGGCGTGGAGTCCTTCCTCGTCCCGTTCGTGGAGACCACGGACGCCATGGTCGACATCGTGGACGCCGAGCTCCTCAAGCTCCAGCGCCACAACGCCGGTGACACCATGATCATCACCGCCGGCTCGCCCCCCGGCGTCCCCGGCACCACCAACATGGTGCGCGTCCACCACCTCGGCGGCACCGAGACCGCCTGAGACACGACGAAGCCCCCGTCCGGTGGACGGGGGCTTCGTCGTGTGCGGCTCCCGGAGTGGTACGGGGGGTCAGCTGGGCTCGATGCTGTTGCGGAGGCCCTTGACGCTGAGGGTGCCGCCGAACTGGCCGGCCTGCTTGAGCTTCACGTTGGTGAAGAAGACGTACGGGAGGTCCAGCGGGGGCGGGGACTCCGGGCCGAAGGTGATCGGGATGATGCCCAGGAGGTTGCCCTTGAGCTCCTCCGTGTACATCGTGACCGTGCCGTCGGTGATGGTGGACGTCGAGCCCTGGGCGGAGCGGACGTGCGCCGTACGGCCCTCGGAGTGGTCCGTCATCTGGTGCAGGTCCTTGATGTCCACGCCGGTGGCGGTGAACTTCAGGACCTTCTTGATCTTGCCGCCGTAGGTCTTCACCTCGACGATGCCGTGGTACTTCAGGCCCTTGAGGGTGAGCAGCGAGCTCTCCAGGCGCCAGGGCTCGTCCGGGAGCAGGGCGAGGCCGGGCTCCAGGTCGGCGGCCGCGAGCGCCGCGTCGTCGCGCTCGGGGCACGGGAAGCGGGGCTTGGCGCCCTCGGGTATGTCCTCGTCGGTCGTGACGTCGAGGCCCTTGGTCTTCGGCGACAGCTCCGCGGTCTCGACGCCGGCCTTGTCGGCGGCCTCCCGGATCGCGGCCTTCGTCTTGTCGGCGGCGTCGGCGGCGGGCTCGGAGGCCGGCTTCGCCGTCGTGGCCGTCGGCTTCGGCGCGGTGGTCGCGGCCGGCGCGTCGTCGGCCGCCGCGGGCGCGACCGGGGCCTGGGTCGTCGGCGCCGCGGTCGTGGGCGTGGCCGACGGCGTCGGGTCCGGTCCGTCGAGGAGGTCCTTGAGGGCGTCGCCCCAGCCCAGCGGGTCCAGCGGGTTGGCGGACTTCGTCGGCGTGGGCGTGGCGGAGGGCGTGGGCGTGGCGGACGGCGTCGCGGCCGGCTGCTGGGCCCGCTCCTGGGTCTGCGGCGCGGCCGTCTCGCCGGTGGCCGTCGCGGTCGGCGTCGGCGTGGCGGTGGTGGACGGGGTGGCGGAGGGCGTGGCCGAGGGGGTGGCCGTCGGCTTGGCGCTCTCGGTCGGCTTCGCGCTCTCCGTGGCCTCCGGAGTCGGCTCGTCGGAGCGCGTGACGCAGGGGCCGGGGGCGAAGGGGATGTCCTTCTCGTCGGCGAGGGCGGGGCTGGGCGCGAAGCCCATTCCCACGAGCACGGCGGTCGGCATGGCGGCCAGCGCCATCGCCTTGCCCGCCGGGCCCTGGATCCTGTTCAGCAGCGTCTTGCGCGGGGCCGCGTGCCGCGGGCCCCCCTTCGCGAGCGCCGACTGAGTCTCGTCACCCCGCACTGTTCCTCCCGCCCTTGGCGTCGATCGTCGTTTCGGTCAGGTGGTGCTCCGCCTCGCGCTGCTCCGGGACGCCGGGGGCGTACAGGGCCTCGGTCTCGGCGAACTCCTCCGGCGCGTCCTCGCCTTCGGCGTCGACGACCTCCTCGACCGGCGGCGCGGGCGCCCAGGCGATGGACATGCCGCCGCCGACGAGGGAGAGCAGGAATCCGATGAGGAGACCGCCGAAGTTCGACACGGGGATGGAGACCAGCCCCAGCACGATCGTCGCGACACCGGCGAAGACCCGGACGATGGGCTGGTACCACATCGTCAGGCCGAGCGTGATGAGCAGGACGCCGATGATCAGCGCGCCGGATCCGGCGGTCGTCTTCATCGCCATGGTGATGTTGCCGAGCCTCATGTCCCCGTAGGGGAGGTAGGCGATCGGCACGCCACCGAGGATGGTGAGCAGTCCCGCCCAGAAGGGCCGGGTCTGACGCCAGACCTTGAACCGGTTGTCCTGCTGGGGGACTCCGTGGGAGGCAGGGGTCTCGGCGCTCATGGAAACAGCTCCCTGGAAGCGGTGTTGCTGAGAAGAGGTACGAAGCGGGGCCGCCGGGCCCCGGAGCGGGTGCGGGCCGCCGGAGCGGCCCGCACCCTGGGGCCGGATCAGCCCTGGAAGCACTCCTTCGAGGTGCCCCGGTGCAGGGACAGGCTCAGGTCGGGGAGCTTGAAGGTGGCGGCCGTGGTGGCCCACGCCTTCTGCTTGACCTTGGTCAGCGTGACGCTGTCGGCGCGCTGCGCGAAGCCGTTCTCGTTGGCCTGGGTGTTGGGCTGGATGCCCTGGCCGTCCGCGTGCTTCGGGAGCGAGCCGGCCGCGACGCCGATGTCGATGTTCTTGAACTCGGCGTCGGCCTCGAGGTACGAGACGTCGAGGTAGAGCTCCTTGGCGTCGACCCGCTTGTCGGGGTCGGAGGCGCCCTGCGTGCCCGCCTCCAGGCGGAGGGTGATGTCGCCGAGGCCCGGAACCGGGGTCACGACGGACTGGCACATGTTGGTGATCTTGGCGGTGTCGAAGCCGGAGACCGCGACCGGGGCGCCGAACGGCGTGCCGTCCAGCTTCTTGCCCTTGGCGACGCTGCCGTACTGGACGAACTCGGTGCCCTCGAGCTTGTCGGTCGAGACCTTGAACTCCTGGCCGGAGATCGCGAACGACGCCGCGAGCGCACCCTGGGCCAGGCCGACGCCGATCGCGGCCGTCGCGGCCACGCTCGGGACCATGACGACGGCGAACCGCTTCCACCTGGTTCCGCCACGAACCTGGGACTTCATGAGAATTCCTCCTTCTCGGACGTACATCTCCGGAAGGGCCAGGGGCCCGTCCTGGGATGGGAGAAGAGCTACGTCCTCGGGAAGGAGAGCGCCGAGGCATCGGGCGGCGCGCTGCGCGTCCGAATCAAGGCGATCACCCCCGAGCGACAACCATGGGCCACGCGTTTCGCGTGGCCTGAGTTGGACAGGCCCCACTCGGTGAGAGCGGGAACCCCCCTGTCCACGACCGGTACCGGGGCACCGGTCCGCTCGGTGGGGACCTTCGCCGCGTTCCCGGTTGGTTTGCCGGGGGTGGTGCGGTTCGGACCGAGCGTCGCCGATCGTGGTCCATTCCGGCCCCCCGCACAAGGGGGTTCGTTACTCGCTAGTAACGGGTGGATAACCAGGCGATGGCGAGGCGGCGCCGAACGGGCACGCAGGGTGCGGTCATGTGACCGCGAATATCAGCGGATAACCGTAAGAATCCGGACAGAATCACGGATTTGATTTACTACAAGTAACAGCGGCCGCGATTACCAAGTTTTGGTAAAGCGCGGCCGCCTTCTGTCGCTCTGTCGCCAAATCGTCCGACGATCCGGCGCCCGTCAAGGGGACGGGAAAGGCCTCAGAACAGCACCCGGGCGAGGGCCTGGCGGCCCGCCGTCACGCGCGGGTCGTCGGCACCGATCACCTCGAACAGCTCCAGGAGCCGCAGCCGCGCCGCGTCCCGGTCCTCGCCGGCCGTGCGGCGCACGGTCTCGACCAGGCGCCCGAAGGCGTCCTGCACGTGACCGCCCACCAGGTCGAGGTCGGCGGCGGCGATCTGGGCGGCGACGTCGGCCGGATCGTCCGCCGCGTTCTTGCGGACGACACCCGGGTCGAGGTCCTGCACCCGCTGGAGGAGTTCGGCCTGGGCGAGGCCGAGCTTGGCCTCGGGGTGAGCCGGGTCGTCGGCGAGCACGTTCTTGTACGCCTGCACCGCGCCGGCCAGGTCGCCCGCGTCGAGCGCGGACAGGGCCGCTTCGAGCAGCGCGTCGTACGGGCCGGCGGGGCGCGGGGCGGGGGCCGAACCGTCGGCGTCGGCGTCCACGGCGATGCCGGTGAGGCCGAAGCGCTCCTCGCCGATCTGGATCAGCTGGTCGAGGGTCTCCCGGATCTGGCCCTCGGGCACCGCGCCCTGGAAGAGCGGCAGCGCCTGACCGGCGACCACCGCGAAAACGGCCGGAATTCCCTGGATGCCGAACTGCTGCATCAGCATCTGGTTGGCGTCGACGTCGATCTTCGCGAGCAGGAAGCGGCCGCTGTACTCGACGGCCAGCCGCTCCAGGAGGGGGCCGAGCTGCTTGCACGGCTCGCACCACTCGGCCCAGAAGTCGAGGACGACCGGGACCTCGGCGGAGCGCTGGAGCACATCGCGCTCGAAGCCCGCCTCGTCGACGTCGATCACCAGGGCGGACGGGGGCACCGCGGCGGAACCACCCTGCCGGGCGGCCTCGGCGCGCACCTGCTCCGCCTTGGCCTTGGCCTCTCCGGCCGCCTTCACCGCGGCGAGGTCGACGACGCCGCTCATGGACATGTTTCGGGGCTGCATGGGTACATCCTCCCCCTTCCGCGCGCGGAACCGGTAAGCCATGGCTGAACCGTGCCGTCCGCACGTCTCCCGCCGGTGTGCGAGACGCGTGGACGACACGGTTCTTCGTCTTCGTCCGCCATCGGGTCCCCACCCGATGGACCGCCGGGTCCCCACCCGGCACTGTGGTTGTCGCTCAGGCCGCTCAATGCCTTTCGCTACAGGTCGTAGCGTATCTCCGGAGGGGGAGCCGGCGGGAGGGCCCGGACGGGATCCGCACGGTGAACTGCCTCACACCGCACGCCCCTGGCGCGATACCTACCGGCGGGTATGGTCGGTTTCCATGTGTAGCCGCACCAACCCCCGCAACAGTCGTACCGGGCGCCCCCGCTCCACCGAGGCCGACACGGCCATCCTGGAGGCGACCCGGGCCGCTCTGGTCGAGCTGGGCTGGTCCAAGCTCACGATGGGGGACGTCGCCGGCCGCGCCGGGGTTGCGAAGACGACCCTGTACCGCCGCTGGGCCAACAAGAACGAGCTCGTGGTGGACGCCGTCGCCGTCCTCTTCGACGAACTCGAACTCCCCGACCTGGGTTCCCTCCAGGCCGACATCGAGCACGTCGTCCTGCAGTTCGCGGCGCTCCTGGAACGCCCCGAGACCAAGACGGCCCTGATGGCCGTGGTCGCCGAGTCCACCCGCGACGAACCGCTCCGCGAACGCATCCGCGCCTCGATCGTCGAGCGCCAGAAACGGCTGGTGCTCGCCGGCCGCATGCGGGCGCAGCAGCGCGGCGAACTCCCCGCGCGCCGCGACCCCGTCGCCACGGACGCCACCGACGACCTGATCTTCGACGTGATCGCGGGCGCGGTCGTCCACCGCGCCCTGGTCAGCGCCGAGCCCGTCGACGAGGCGTGGGTGGCCCGCTTCTCCGCCCTCCTGGTGGGCGGCCTCGGAGCGGTGGCGGCGGTCGGCGGCTGAGCCGAGCGGGCGGCCGGGGGCGGTACGGGGACTCCCGGGCCGCCCCGCCGCGAGGTGCGGAACCGTCAGAAACCCGGGGGCTCCGTGTAGACGCCCCATTCGTCGCGGAGCGCGTCGCAGATCTCGCCGAGCGTGGCCTCGGCCCGTACGGCCTCCAGCATCGGGGCGATCATGTTCGAGCCGTCCCGGGCCGCCGCCAGCATGGCGTCGACCGAGGCGCGGACCGCGGCGTCGTCACGGCGCGCCTTCCGCTCGCCGAGGACCCGGACCTGCTCCCACTCGACCTCGTGGCTGACGCGGAGGATCTCCAGGTCGCCGGTGACCGAGCCGTGGTGGGCGTTGACGCCGACGACCCGCTTGTCGCCGTTCTCCAGGGACCGCTGGTAGCGGAAGGCGGCGTCGGCGATCTCGCCGGTGAACCAGCCGTCCTCGATGCCGCGCAGGATGCCGGAGGTGATCGGGCCGACGGGGTGGCGTCCGTCGGGGTGGGCGAGGCGGCCGCGTTCCCTGATCCGGTCGAAGATCTTCTCGGCGTCGGCCTCGATGCGGTCGGTGAGTTGCTCGACGTACCAGGAACCGCCCAGCGGGTCGGCCACGTTGGCGACGCCGGTCTCCTCCATCAGCACCTGCTGGGTGCGGAGCGCGATCTCGGCGGCCTGCGCGCTGGGGAGCGCGAGGGTCTCGTCGAGGGCGTTGGTGTGGAGCGAGTTGGTGCCGCCGAGGACGGCGGAGAGGGCCTCGACCGCGGTCCGCACGACGTTGTTGTACGGCTGCTGGGCGGTGAGGGAGACGCCCGCCGTCTGGGTGTGGAAGCGCAGCCACTGGGCCCTGTCGGTCCTGGCGCCGTACACCTCCTTCATCCAGCGGGCCCAGATCCGGCGGGCGGCGCGGAACTTGGCGATCTCCTCGAAGAAGTCGAGGTGGGCGTCGAAGAAGAAGGACAGGCCGGGGGCGAAGACGTCCACGTCGAGGCCGCGGCTGAGCCCCAGCTCGACGTAGCCGAAGCCGTCGGCGAGCGTGTACGCGAGCTCCTGCGCGGCCGTCGCCCCGGCCTCGCGGATGTGGTAGCCGGAGACCGAGAGCGGCTTGTACGCGGGGATGCCCCGCGCGCAGTGCTCCATGAGGTCGCCGATGAGACGCAGATGGGGCTCGGGCTCGAAGAGCCACTCCTTCTGCGCGATGTACTCCTTGAAGATGTCCGTCTGGAGCGTGCCGTCGAGCACGGCCGGGTCGACGCCCTGCCGCTCGGCCGCCACCAGGTACATGCAGAAGACGGGCACCGCCGGGCCGGAGATCGTCATCGAGGTGGTGACGTCGGCGAGCGGGATGTCCCTGAAGAGGACCTCCATGTCGGCGGCGGAGTCGACGGCGACGCCGCAGTGGCCGACCTCGCCGAGGGCGCGGGGGTCGTCGGAGTCCCGGCCCATGAGGGTGGGCATGTCGAAGGCGACGGAGAGGCCGCCGCCGCCGGCCTCCAGGATCATCTTGTAGCGCTCGTTGGTCTGCTCGGCGCTGCCGAAGCCCGCGAACTGGCGGATGGTCCAGGTCCGGCCCCGGTAGCCGGTCGGGTACAGGCCCCGGGTGAAGGGGTACTCACCGGGCCAGCCGATGCGCTCGAACCCCTCGTAGGTGTCGCCGGGGCGGGGGCCGTACACCGGCTCCACCGCGTCCCCGGAGAGCGTGGTGAAGTCGGCGTCCCGCTTGTGGGCCTTGTCGTAGCGGGCCTGCCAGCGGCGGCGGCCCTGCTCGATGGCGTCAGCGTCCATGTCCCGAATCTACCGGGACGCCCCCTGCGCGCCGGTGCCGAACCTCCGCACCCGGGTGCGGAGGCGGGAGGTCAGGCCTTGACGGGTTCCGGCCGCGCGCCGGCGACCAGCGGCAGCGTCTCGGCGACGACCTTGCGCTCGACGAAGAAGGCGGCGGTCGGGATGGTGCCGCTGATCAGGATCCAGATCAGCTTGCCGAAGGGCCACTTCGCCTTGGAGCCCAGGTCGAAGGCGACCACGAGGTAGATGATGTAGAGGACGCCGTGCAGCTGGGAGACCGCGAAGGTCAGGTCCTCGCCGACACCGAAGCCGTACTTGGCGACCATGCACGCGCACAGGATGAGGAGCATGACCGCGGTCACGTAGGCCATGACGCGGTAGCGGGTCAGCACGCTGGATTTCATGCCGTCGAGCGTAACGGCACGTTCCGGGCGATCTACGTGGGGGGCTACTTCTCCTCGAAGTCGTCCGCCGCGACCCGCAGCGGGCGCAGCATCGCGAAGATCTCGGCGCACTCCTCGGCGTCGTAGGCCCCGAGGCCGAACTCCATCTCCATCAGGTCCCGGGTCGCGGACTCGACGACCTCACGGCCCTTCCCGGTGATCGAGGCCAGGGTGCCGCGGCCGTCGTTGGGGTTGGGGCGCTTGGCCACGAGGCCGGACTTCACGAGCCGGTCCACCGTGTTCGTCACCGAGGTGGGGTGGACCATCAGCCGCTCGCCGATCTTGGACATCGGCAGCTCCCCGGCCTTGGAGAAGGTGAGCAGCACCAGGGCCTCGTACCGCGCGAAGGTCAGCCCGTACGGCTTGACCACGGCGTCGACCTCCGCGAGGAGGATCTGGTGGGCGCGCATGATCGAGGTGATCGCGGCCATCGAGGGGACCGGACCCCAGCGCTTCTGCCAGAGTTCGTCGGCGCGTGCGATGGGGTCGAAGGGGAGACTGAGCGGCTTCGGCACGCGTCGACCTTACCGACTGGTCATATGCCGGTCAGCCCCGTCTCGCAGTTCGGTCGCCCGCAGCTCCACGACGACGGCGACGACACAGGCCGTGCCGAGCACTCCGGCGCCCGCGACGACCGCGTGGACGGACGCGAACTCGGCCGCGAGGCCGGCGGCCGCCATGCCGACGCCCTGGACGGTCATCATGCCCGCCGTCATCAGGGTCATCGCCCTCCCCCGCTGCTCCTCGGGTACGGCGGCGACGAACCAGGCGTCGAGGCCGAGGGTGTACGCGCCGGTGGCGCCGGCCAGGAAGAGCGCGAGGGCCGCCAGGACCAGGCCCGGCCTGGGGGCGTAGAGGAGGTAGGGCAGGACGCTCACCACCGCGAGCGGCACCACGACGCGGGAGCGGGTCGCCGCGCTCAGGAAGGAGCCGGCGAAGAGCTCGCCCGCGATGGTGCCGACGGGCAGCGCGCACATGAGCAGACCGAGGGCGGCGGTGGAGGCGCCGATCTCGTCGGCGTAGGGGGCGGCGAGGGCCTCGGGCACGACGGCGAAGAGCGGCGGCACCCAGAACATCAGCATCAGGGCCCGCACCCGCCGGTCGCGCAGGACGGCCCAGGTGCCCGCGAGCCCGCTCCGCGCCGCCCCGGCCGCCCGTGCCGGACGGCGGACGGTCCCGAAGCGCAGCAGCAGCGCGGAGACGACGAAGGTGGTGGCGGTGACCGCGAGGGCGCCGCGCGGGGGTACGGCGGTGAGCAGGACGCCGCCGACGGCGAAGCCGGTCAGCAGGGCGCTCTGCGAGACGATCCGCAGCAGCGAGCGGCCGAGGACGAAGAGGTCGCCCTCGCCGAGGATGTCGGCGAGGGTCGCCATCCGGGTGCCGTTGAAGACGGGCGAGACGACGGCGATCGCACACCGCAGCGCCAGCAGGACGGCGACGGGGGTCGCCGGGACCACCATCGTGGCGACGCAGGCGGCGCAGACGAGGTCGCAGACGACGAGGATCCGGCGGGGCGGCAACCGGTCGGTCAGCCCGGCGAGCAGCGTGCCGCCCACGAGGTACGGCAGGAACCCGAGCGCGAACGTGAGCGACGACAGCAGCGGCGACCGCGTCAGGTCGTACACCAGCACCGTCAGCGCCAGCTCGCTGACGACCACGCCGACCAGCGAGAACAGGTGCGCCACGAACACGAACCGGAACTCCCGCACGGCGAACACGGCACGGTAACCGGGGGCGGGAACGACGGGCGCGGACGCGGCCGGCTCGGGGGCGGGGGCGGGAGCGGGTACGGCCGCAGGCGGCTCGTCGGCGGGGGTGTGCGCCGGGGCGCCGGCAGGGGTGTGCGGGGCGGGGGCGGCCGACTCCCCGGCGGGGGTGTGCGCCGGGGCGGGCTTCCGGTCCGGGGCCGAGGCGGGCGTGGCGGCGGTGGGGGGCGCGGGGGTCGGGGCGGGGGCCGGTTCCGGCGGCCGGGTGTCGTTCGTGGGCATGGAGGGCAGCGTGCCCGGCGCGAGGGTCCCGCCCTAGACTTTCGGCTCCAGCCGAATGTCCGGGGAGGGCCGGTGCCGTACCACCTGCATTTCGGCGAGGCGGACCCGATGCGGATCCGGTTCGCGATCTCGCCGCTCTGGGAGACGCACTCTGCCGTGCGGGTGCTCGCCCGGCCCGCCAAGCAGGGGTACCACCTGCCCTGGATGCGGCGGATCGCGGGCGCCGCGCGCGGACTCGACCTGGGTCCGCTGCACCTCCTCATGCCGCTGCGGGGGCACAGCCCCGACTCGCTCTATCCGCCGCCGCTGGGGCCCGCCGCGTCCTTCGAGGAGGAGATCGAGGCCGTGCGGGAGACGGATCCCGCGGTGGCCCTGTTCGACTTCGAGCGGGCGCTGGCCGAGACGCCGGGGGCGGCGGAGACGGCGGAGGGACGGCGGATGCTCACCGATCCGGCCGGCGCGGTGGAACGGCTCGCCGACCTCCTGGAGGCGGCGTGGGCGGCGCTGATCGAGCCCGACTGGCCGCGGCTGCGGGCACTCCTCGAGGCGGACGTGGCCTACCACTCGCGCCGGCTCGCGGAGGGCGGGCTGGAACGGCTCCTGGGCGAGCTGCATCCGGCCTTCGACTGGGCGGCGGAGACGGCGACGCTGACGGTCGCGTATCCGGGTGAGCACGTGCGTCCGCTGGACGGGCAGGGGCTGGTGCTGATGCCCTCGGTGTTCACCTGGCCGGACGTGGTGAGCGGCTTCGACCCGCCGTGGCAGCCGACGGTGGCGTATCCGGCGCGCGGGATCGGCGGGCTGTGGTCCGGGCCGGCGGACCGCACGCCGGAGGTGCTGGCCCGGCTGCTCGGCCCGGTGCGGGCCGACGTGCTGTGCGCCCTGGAGGAGCCGATGGGGACCACGGCGCTCGCGCACCTGCTCGGGCGGGCGCCCTCGTCCGTCTCCTCCCACCTCGCCGTGCTGCGGGACGCGGGACTGCTGTCCTCCCGGCGCTACGGCCATCAGGTGCTGTACGAGCGGACCCCGCTGGGGATCGCGGTGTCGCAGCCGGACGCGAAGTGACCGACATGTCACGATGACGCCGCACGTCCCGTCGCGTACCCGACCCTGGGGGCCGGATGTCCCGCCGCACCGTCGCCGCCGCCGCGCTGGCCCTCGTCTCCGCGCTGTTCCTGACCGGGTGCGGTGCGGACGAGCCGTCGACGGGCCCCGTCGGCCCGCCGTCCGCGCGCGGCGAGGCCGCGGCCCCCGCGTCGGGCTCCCCGTTCTGGGTGGACCCGGACAGCGACGCGGCCAGGCAGGTGCGCCAGTACGAGGCCCAGGGCAGGACCGAGGACGCCCGGGTCCTGAAGCGGATCGCGGACCGCCCGGCCGCGGAGTGGCCGGCCGGTGACGACCCGGTGCCGGAGATCACGCGTGCGGTCCGCGGCGCGGCCGCCGAGAAGCGGACGGCCGTCTTCGTCGCGTACAACATCCCGCACCGCGACTGCGGGATGTACTCGGCGGGCGGTTCGCACGACGCGCAGGCCTACCGGAACTGGGTGGACGCCTTCGCCACGGCGATCGGGGAGGCCTCCGCGATCGTCGTCCTGGAGCCGGACGCGGTGCCGCACATCGTCGACGGCTGCACCCCCGCCCAGTACCACGACGAGCGCTACGAGCTCCTCGCCGGGGCGATCGAGCGGCTGAAGCGGCAGCCGCGCACCCGGGTCTACCTGGACGCGGGCAACCCGGCCTGGATCGACGACCCGGGCAAGCTGGTGAAGCCGCTGCGCCGGGCCGGGATCGCGCGCGCGGACGGCTTCTCCCTGAACGTGTCCAACTTCCAGCGCGACGACGTCGTGAAGGGCTTCGGCGCCACCCTCTCGGGGCTGCTCGGCGGCACCCACTTCACGGTGGACACGAGCAGGAACGGCGCCGGCCCCCTCCCGGGCGACCGGGCGGAGTCCTGGTGCAATCCGCCGGGCCGGTCCCTCGGCGTACCGCCGACGGACCGGACCGGGGACGGACTGATCGACGCCTACCTGTGGGTCAAGCGCCCCGGCGACTCGGACGGCCAGTGCCGCGGTGGCCCGGCCGCCGGAACCTGGTGGCCGGAATACGCCCTTGGCCTGGCCCGCCGGGCGAAGTCCTAGGTGTATTGACCCGCGGCGTCGTCGACGCGGCTGACCGGAGGCCTGCCGGTCGTGCCGGGCACGGCGCGGCGGGCGTGCGTGCCGGCCGGGGTTACTCCACCTGGATCCACTTCGCCTCGGACGGGATGCCGTCCTGGTCGGTGACGAAGAGCATGTACCAGCCGGGCGGGACGAGGGTCCGGTCCCGCGGTACGCCGACGGTGAGTGTCATGCCGTCCTGGCCCTTCGTCAGGCCGAGCTCGATCGAGCGCTGTTCGACGTCCGTGGTGTGGGTGACGGCGCTGGGCCGCATCAGCCGTGCCTTGACGATCCGGCCGGCGTCCTTGGTCTTGAAGGTGGCGCGGCCGTTCTGGTCGAGCTCCGGCGAACCCTCCCCCAGGACCGGCCGGTCGTCGCCCGCCTTGTGGAGGTAGGGCGGGGTGAAGACCTCGATGCGCTGCTCGAAGGTGCCGAGCTTGGTGTTGTCCTTGTCGTCGAAGAGCGGGTCGGAGCCGAAGGTGGCGACCCGGCCGTCGGGAAGGAGCAGCGCCTCGGAGTGGTAGTTGCGCCCGACGGTGGGTTCGGCGGCCTCGCTGAAGGCGTTGGTCCCCGGGTCGTAGAACTGCGCCTTGAGGATGTCGCTGCCGCCGCGGCCCCGGTAGTCCCCGGAGCCTCCGGTGGTGAAGACGGAGTCGTCGGGCATCAGGACGCTGCTGAGGTAGCGGGTGCCCTGCGGGAGCGAGGGGCCGTCGGTGAAGGCGGGGCTGTCCTTCGAGAGGTCGATGACGGAGGTGCGGGCGGTGGACTCGGCGGACTCGCCGACCCCGCCGCCGCCGAGGACCATGACCTTCTGGTCCTGGGCGGGGGGCAGCAGCAGGGAGGCGGAGGTCTCCAGCCGGTCGGGCCGGGTGAGGCCGCCGAGCTTGGTGAAGGAGTTCTTCTCCAGGTCCCAGATGCCGGGTTCGCGGCCCTTGTCGGCGGGGCCGTAGCCGGCGTTGGAGCCGGTGTAGAGGAGCTTGCCGCCCTTGGTGAGGAAGAGGGACGGGTAGGTGGGGAAGTAGCGGAAGGGGCCCTTGGACCACTTCTTGGTCTCGGGGTCGTAGTACTCGTTGTCGCCGGGGACGACGTCGCCGACGTCGTTGAGCCCGGAGACGGCGAGGACCCTGCCGTCGTCGAGGGTGACGAGCGTGGGGTACCAGCGGGCGTTCCTCATCGGGGCGACCGGGAGGTACTTCTCGGCCTTGGGGTCGAACTCGTAGGCGCCCTTGATGCCCTGGAAGTCCTGCTTCTCGGTGGTGAGCTTCTGCGCGAGGCCGTAGACGTTGTCGGCCGCCTCGCCCTTGAGGCCGACGACCTCGTACTGCGCGGCCTCGGTGGTGAGGGCCTGCGGGCCCTCCTCGCGCGCCTCGACGAAGACGCGCGCCTCGGCGGCGGTCACCTTGGTCTTCCACGGCTTCATCTGGCCGCTCTCGAAGTAGGAGATCTCGAACTCGCGCTTGGCCTTGGGGACGGTGACGTCGAACTTGGAGACGTACTCGACCCCGGACGGGGAGCGGAAGACGGTGCCCTTCTTGAGGGTGACGGCCTCGTCGGGGCTCTCGTTCTTGACCCGCATGCCGCCGCCGGCCTTCTTCACCTCGCCGTCGAGGATCTCGTAGCGGGCGGTGCCGCCGGCGACGAGCAGCCGCCCGTCGGGGAGCTGGGAGTGGCCGGAGCAGAAGAAGTCCTCGGGGGTGGGGATCTTCTTGAAGGTGTTCTTCACGGGGTCCCAGAGGATGGACTCGAAGGTCCCGGCGTCGAAGTTCTTCTGGCTGTTGCCGGATCCGGCGATCAGCAGCACCTTGCCGGTGCGCAGGAGCGCCGCGTGGATGGCGTTGACGCGGTACTCGGCGGGGACGGGGACCTCCGCCCAGGAGCCGTACCGCCGCATGTACTCGGGCCGGGCGATCTTGTACGCGTGGTACTTCTCCTCCGCGAAGGAGACGGCGGCGGGGGCGTTGAGCGCCGCCAGGAGCGCGACGGCCGAGGTGCCGAGCAGGGTCTTCTTGAACTTCTTCGGCGGCTTGAACTTCTTCGGCGGCCGGTGGGCCATGGCTCAATTCCCTCCGGTCGTCGTCGGAGCGGGCGCGGAAGGCGCGGGAGGGAGCGCCGTGACGGCGGGTCGGACCTCGACCCCCTCACGGACCTCGATCTCCTCACGGACCTCGATCTCCTCGCGGGCGTCGGCGAGGCCACGGGCCCTCGCGCGGGCCCTGGCGTGTGCGCGGGCGCGCCGGGCGCGGCGCTCGAGCACCGCCGTGACGGTCCAGACGGCGAGCGGCGCCAGGGCGATGACCAGGGCGAGCACGGTCCAGGTGCGCATGGCGGCGTGGGTGTGGCCGTAGCGGACGGAGGCGGCGAGCGAGGCGATGAGGACCACCGCCCAGCAGAGGTGGATCCGGAAGGTGAGGATCCGGTCGGGGCTGGCCGCGCCGCCCTTGGGGGTGACGACGAAGCGGCCGCGGGTGCGGAGGATCGCCGAGCCGAGGGACTTGAGGTAGACGGGGGCGGAGATCGCGGACATCGCCATGCCGGCGAGGCCGCCGGAGCCCTCGGGTTCGTGGGGCGAGACGTTGTGCCGCCGGTTCCAGAGGTAGAGCCCGATCTGGAGGGCGACGGCGTCGCTGTAGATCATCAGCCACACCTGGGTGGAGACCTGGGTGCCGGAGGCGCCGAGCCAGAGGTAGAGGACGCAGCTGAGGATGCCGAGGACCCAGTTGACGGCCGTCATCGGGTAGTAGACGAGCATCAGCGTGTAGTTGAGGAAGCGGCCCGGCGGGGTGCGGAAGGGCGCCTTCCAGAACTGCTTGAGGAGCGTCTCGTACGTGCCGCGGGACCAGCGGAGCTGCTGGGTGAAGAAGTCCGTCCAGGAGGCCGGTCCCTCGCCGACGGCGAGGACGTCGGGGGTGTAGACGGAGCGCCAGAAGCGGCCGGTGCGGGGGTTCTTCCTGCGGTGCAGTTCGAAGCCGGTGGCCATGTCCTCGGTGACGGAGTCGTACAGGCCGCCGATCTGCTTGAGTGCGGTGATCCGCACGGCGTTGTTGGTGCCGACGAACATGGGGGCGCGGTAGCGGTTGCCGGCCCGCTGGATGAGGGCGTGGAAGAGGAACTGCTGCGACTCGGCGGCCTTGGTGACGAGGTTGTCGTAGTTGCCGTAGACCTGCGGGCCGACGACGAAGGCGACGTCGGGGTCGCGGAAGTAGCCGAGCATCCGCTCCAGGAAGTCGGGCAGCGGGACGTGGTCGGTGTCCACGGAGGCGAAGAAGTCGTACGCGTCTCCGTGCTCGGCGAGCCAGGCGTTGTAGTTGCCGTGCTTGGTCCTGGCCCGGTGGACGCCCTTCCTGCGGTTCCACTCGGGGACGCCGGCGCGGGTGAAGTGACGGACGCCGAGTTCCGCGCAGAGGGCCTTGGCCTCGGCGGAGTCGCCCTCGTCGAGGAGCCACACGTCGAGGGGGCCTTCGTGCCGCAGCCGCACGGCTCCTTCGAGGGTGCCGCGGACCATGGAGAGCGGCTCCTTGCCCGGGACGTACGTGGTGAGGAAGGCGACGCGGGTGCCCTTCTCGGGGTACACGGGTATCGGGTCGCGGGCGACCATGGTGGCGTGCGCGATCGAGGTGACGTTCACCAGCATGAAGAAGCAGATGAGGCCGATCGACACGAGCATCACGGTGTCGTACGGCACGCGCCAGGTGTCGTCGCCCTCGCGGACGGTCCAGTGGCTCGGCCAGACGAGGTAGGCGAGGAGCAGCGCCGACAGGAGGGGCGCGAGGCACATGAGCAGGACGGCTCGTATTCGGTGCGGTTCCTTCGAGAGCAGACTCCGGTACTGCACTTCGTAGGCCACGGGGTCCGGCTCGGTGAGCGGGCCGGCGAGTCGGCTGTAGGTGTCGTAGTCGTAGCCTCCCGGCTGCACGGTGCCTCCAGCTGTCGTCGAACATACCTATATCCCCACGAAAAGGGACATTGTTCGACGTGTCGACCGGAGTCGTCCGAGTGAGGGTTTTTACCGGGCGCGGCCGGTCTGCCGGCGCAGCGTGTACGTGACGGCCTTCCGGGCGACCGGGTTCAGCTCCTCCACCGCGGCCATCAGGGCGCCGAGCTGTTCGAGCGCCGCGAAGGCCGCCTCCGCCCCGCCGGGGTCGACGCCCTCGTAGAGCCCGAGGCCGATGAACGAGGCGCCGACGGCGCGGGCGAGCCCGGCGGGGTCGGTGAACTCGGCCAGCGGTGTCCCGGCGAGGACGCGGACGAGCACCTGCTCGATCTCGGCGATCCACAGGTCGAGCCCGGCCGCGGTGGCCGGCACGAGCCGGGGGTGCGTCTGCGCCCCGGCCAGCAGCTGCCCCAGGAAGGCCACGTGCCCGGCCTTCCGCTCCTCCTCGTGCATCTCGCGCCCGAAGGCGAGCAGCTCGGTAAGGCTGCCGACGGAGCGGAGGCGCTCGCGGTGGCGGGCGACCCGCTGCTCCGCGCCGTGCCGGCAGGCGGCGGCGAGCAGCTCGTCGACGGAGCCGAAGTGGTAGAAGACCAGGGCCTGGTTCACTCCGGCGGTGGCCGCGATGGCGCGCGCCGACGCCTTGGCGATGCCCTGCTCGACGAGGGTGCGCAGCGCGCCTTCGAGGAGCTTCTCCCTCGTCTCCTGGCTCCGGGCGTCCTGCGCCGGCGCCCTGCGGCTCTTCACGCCGCCGCCGGTGGCGTCCCCGCTCATGCCCGTACCTCCTCGCGCACCGGGCGCAGCCCCGCGCGCACCCCACGGGACCGTACCTCCGCGTACTCGGCGGTGAACGACCCCTGGTAGCCGAAGAGGGGGCCGAAGTACCGGTTGACCACCCGGACGTCGATCCGGAAGCGCCCGGTGCGCTCGTCGAAGGACTCGCGCACCTCGGCCCGGCCGCCGACCAGTTCCGGCACCCGTACGTCCAACGGGCCCTCGCGGAAGCGGTGTTCGCCGGAGGTGATGAGGAGCGAGCCGTCGGGCTCGGCGGACAGGTGCAGGTCGCTGGCGAGGTGCTGGTGCGTGCCGAGGTAGTCGAGGACGCAGTCGCGTTCGGGGCTGTGGACCATGGTGGCGTCGAAGCGCCGGGGTCCGCCGGGCAGCGCGAAGGTGCGGACGAAGGTGACGGTCTCCCGCCCGTACGAGTCGGCGTACGGCACGTTCTCGATGCGGAAGGGGACGTCGCGGCCGGTGCGGGGCAGCAGGATGTTCCGCAGCCCGCCGACGGCGAGGAACGGCTTCACGAACGTCCGGCCGTGCCAGATGCGGTCCATGACGCCCCGCCCGACGCACAGCTCCCCGCTCGCGAGCCCCACCGAGAAGCGGCGCCGGAGCTCCGGGTGCAGCCGCTCGAACTCGGCGTCGCCCATGGCGGTGCGGAAGATGGAGGGTACGGCGGAGGTCGCGGTCACGGCTGCTCCAGGGCGGCGAGGAGCCGGGGCTCCCGGGTACGTGCGGGCGGGGTGCGCAGACAGCGCCGGGCGGCGGGGGTCCGCGACGAGGGCGGTACGAGGACGGCGGCGGCGAGCCCGAGGACGGTGAGCGGCACGGCGGCGAGCGGGGCGAACGCCGGCAGCAGCGGGCCGGCGGTCCACGGAACGGCCACGGCCAGCACCCGGGCGAGGAGTTCGAGCAGCCAGCGGTTCCGGGAGCGCTCCGGGGTGATGCCCCGCTCGCACCAGAGCCGCAGCCGGTCGAAGGACCAGGCCGTGGCCCAGCCCATGAGGGGCCGGAAGACGAGGCGGTCGGCGACGCGGCCGGGGAGGCCCCAGCGCGGGCGGTAGTCGTAGCCGGTGAGGAATCGGACGCCGTCGGCGGTGGGGACGTACCTCCAGTAGCCGCTGCCCTCGGCGAGCAGGGACAGCGGGTGCGGCGAGGCGAACCGGAGGGCCGAGACCCGGTCGCCGCCGGCCCGGTGGCGCTCCCCCGCGGAGACACCGGTGCCGGCGACGGCCAGGAAGGGCAGCACGCGCGTCGCGTACCGGAAGCGCTGGGGTTCGTCCTCGGCGCGCGGGAGGTAGTCGATCTCCGTGAACCGCAGGTCCCACCGCTGGTGCCGGGCGGGTTCCTGGGTGCGTTCCCAGAGCGTCTCCAGGTCCACGCGCACGCGCGTCTCGATGTAGAGACCCATCACCGTTCCCCCGGCTCGTCCGGCATTTTGAGCGACCGCTCAAAACTGCCCGCGAGTGAAGGTAGCCGATTTTGAGCAGTCGCTCAACCGCTCGGCACGAAGAAGCCCCCGGTCCTGGACGGCGGATGCCGGGACCGGGGGCTCTCGGGGTTCACGGCCCGGCGTCAGGCGCCGAGGTGCCGCTCCACCGTCTCGACCTTCGAGGTCAGACCGTCCGTCACACCGGGCCGGATGTCGGCCTTCAGCACCACCGAGACGCGCGGCGCCCGCGCCTCCACGGCGGCGACGGCGCGCTTCACGACGTCCATGACCTCGTCCCAGTCGCCCTCGATCGAGGTGAACATGGCGTCGGTGCGGTTCGGCAGCCCGGACTCGCGGACGACCCTGACGGCGTCGGCGACGTACTCGCCGACCTCCTCCCCCACGCCGAGGGGGGTCACGGAGAACGCGACGATCACGCCTTCACCACGCCCTCGGCCGCCGCGGCCCGTGCGCGGGAGGCGATGACCGCGTCCTCGGCCTCGCGCTTGAGCTTGCGCTCGGCGTAGAAGCCGCCGAAGGGCAGCACCGAGAGGGCGAAGTACAGGGCGGCGGTGCCGAAGCTCCACTTGGTGCGGTTCCAGGCGTCCAGCCAGAAGAGGACGTACAGGACGAACAGCAGGCCGTGGACCGCGCCCATCACCGGCACCGCGTTGAAGTCCGTCGTCCGCTTGAGCACCGAGCAGACCAGCAGGAGCAGGAACGAGACGGCCTCCGGCGCGGAGACGAGCCGGAGCCGGTGGAGGGAGGAAGCGGTCTTGATGTCCACGGAGGGGGTCACCTTCGTTCGGTCTTGTGAACGGATGCACAAGGGCCCGTCCATTGTGCATGCCGACTTTGCTGTCTCTTTAGCCGGGGGCCCAGTACCTTCCTGGGGTGGCAACGTTCCGACTCCAAGGCAGCAAAGTGCTCGCCGTCTCCATGACCGGCGACTCCGTCAAGGCGAAGAACGGCTCGATGGTCGCCTACGACGGCCAGATGGCGTTCAAGAAGATGAGCGGTGGCGGTGAGGGCCTGCGCGGCATGGTGACCCGCCGGCTCACCGGCGAGCAGATGGAGGTGATGGAGGTACGCGGCCAGGGAACCTGCTGGTTCGCCGACCGGGCCTCCGAGATCAACCTCGTGTCCCTGCACGGCGACAAGCTCTGGGTGGAGGCGAGCAACCTGCTCTGCACCGACGCGGGGCTGCGCACCGGCACCACCTTCACGGGGCTGCGCGGCGGCGCGACGGGCAACGGCCTCTTCACCACCACCGTCGAGGGCACCGGCCAGGCGGCGATCATGTCCGACGGCCCGGCGGTGGTGCTGCGGGTGACCCCGCAGTACCCGCTCCAGGTCGACCCGGGCGCGTACATCGCCCACCAGGGCAACCTCCAGCAGCACTTCCAGTCGGGTGTGACCTTCCGCACCCTCATGGGCGAGGGCGGCGGCGAGGCGTTCCAGATCCGCTTCGAGGGGGACGGCCTCGTGTACGTCCAGCCGAGCGAGCGCAACACCGTCGGGGGCGACGTCTGATGCCGTTCCGCGAGATCAACTCCAAGATGGTCGAGGCGACCGTCATCCCCGGGCAGCGGATGTTCAGCCAGCGCGGCGCGATGCTCGCGTACCGCGGCGACGTCAGTTTCACGCCGAACATGGCGGGCGGCCAGGGCGGCCTGATGTCGATGATCGGCCGCCGGGTGGCCGGCGAGGCGACCCCGCTGATGACCGTCGAGGGCAACGGCACCGTGATGTTCGGCCACGGCGGTCACCACATCCAGGTGATCGCGCTCACCGGCGACACCCTGTACGTCGAGGCCGACCGCCTGCTCGCCTTCGACGGCACCCTGGAGCAGGGCACGATGTTCATGGGCTCGCAGGGCGGGGTCATGGGCATGGTCCGCGGCCAGGTGACCGGTCAGGGCCTCTTCACCACGACGCTTAGGGGGCACGGCTCGGTGGCCGTCATGGCCCACGGCGGGGTCGTCCAGCTGCCGATCACCCCGGGCAACCCGGTGCACGTCGACCCGCAGGCGTACGTGGCCCACCACGGCGACGTGCGGAACAAGCTCTCCACCGCGCTCGGCTGGCGCGACATGGTGGGACGCGGCTCCGGCGAGGCCTTCCAGCTGGAGCTGAGCGGCAGCGGCGCGGTGTACGTCCAGGCCTCGGAGGAGAAGCTGTGAGCACCCCTGTCATCCACGACCCGCACTCCCTGCCGTCGGACGACAACGTCAACCCGTACACCTTCTGCGTGGAGCTCAAGGGCTCCCAGTGGTTCCTGCAGAAGGGGAAGATGATCGCCTACTACGGGCGGATCGAGTTCAACGGCATCGGTCACGGCCGGCTCGACCGGCTGGTGCGGACGTCCTTCCACTCGCCGCTGCACGCGAGCGACTGGGTGGTGGCCGAGGGCAGCGGCAAGATGCTGCTGGCGGACCGGGCCTTCGACGTGAACTCCTACGACCTGGACAACGGCAACCTGACGATCCGCTCGGGCAACCTCCTGGCCTACCAGCCCACGCTCGCGCTCAAGCAGTCGATCGTGCCCGGCTTCGTGACCCTGATCGGCACGGGGAAGTTCGTGGCCGCGTCGAACGGCCCCGTGGTCTTCATGGAGCCCCCGATGCGGGTCGACCCGCAGGCCCTCGTGGGCTGGGCCGACTGCCCCTCCCCCTGTCATCATTACGACCACGGCTACATGACCGGCGTGATGGGCGGCGTACGGGCCCTGACGGGCATCGGCGGCACCTCGGGCGAGGAGCACCAGTTCGAGTTCGTCGGCGCGGGCACGGTGCTGCTCCAGTCGACGGAGCTCCTGATGGCGGAGCGGGCGATCGGCGGGCCTCCCGCACAGGCGGGCGTGCCCGGCGGGCAGGGGGCGCACGGTTCCGGCCAGGGCATGCCCGGTTCGGTACCGCGCCTTCCCGGCCAGCTCGGTGACCTCCAGCGTCGCTTCGGTCTGTGAGCGGTAGTCTGCGGAGTGTGACGTCTTCGAACGCGCGCTCCCAGACTTCGTCAAGTATTCAACTTCTTAGGTAGAATCCACATATGGAGACCGAGACCGCCACCCCGTGGCTCAGCGAGGGCGAGCAGTGCGCCTGGCGCACCTTCCTGGACGTCCAGCGCATGCTGACGTACCAGCTGGAGAGGGACCTCCAGCCGTTCGGGCTGACGATGAACGACTACGAGATCCTGGTGAACCTCTCGGAGTCGGCGGACCGGAGGCTGCGCATGAGCGACCTCGCCGCGGCCACCCTCCAGTCGAAGAGCCGGCTCTCCCACCAGATCACCCGCATGGAGAACGCCGGCCTCGTCCGCCGCGAGAACTGCGAGTCCGACCGCCGCGGGCTCTACGCCGTCCTGACCGACGACGGCATGGAGACCATGCGCAAGGTCGCTCCGCACCACGTCGAGTCGGTGCGCAGGCACTTCATCGACCAGCTCAGCGGCGAGGCCCTCGGCGACCTCCACGAGTCGCTCAAGCCGGTCGCGGAGCAGCTGCGCGGCCGCCGCGGCAAGCCGTGACCTGACAAAGACGGGAAGGGCCCCTCCGGACGTCCGGAGGGGCCCTTCCCGTGTGACCGGGGTCAGTTTCCGGTCAGGCTCGCGATCAGCTCGTCGGAGGCCGCGTACGGGTCGAGGATGCCCGCCACGATCCGCTCGGCGAGCGCGTCGAGGCGCCGGTCGCCGTGCAGGTCGCCGATGCGCTCGCGCAGGGCGGTGACCGCGATGGCCTCGACCTCGCCCGCGGCACGGGCCCGGCGGCGCTCCGCGAGGACCCCGCGCTCCTCCATCCAGGCGCGGTGCTTCTCCAGCGCCTCCACGACCTCGTCGATCCCCTCGCCGCGCGCCGCGACCGTCTTGACGATCGGCGGCCGCCAGTCGCCGGCGGCCCGCGCCTCGCCCAGGCCCAGCATGTGGTTGAGCTCGCGGGCGGTGGAGTCGGCGCCGTCCCGGTCGGCCTTGTTCACCACGTACACGTCGCCGATCTCCAGGATGCCCGCCTTCGCGGCCTGGATCCCGTCGCCCATGCCCGGCGCGAGGAGGACGACCGAGGTGTCGGCCTGGGCCGCGATCTCGACCTCCGACTGGCCGACGCCGACGGTCTCCACCAGGATCACGTCGAAGCCGGCCGCGTCCAGGACGCGGATGGCCTGCGGCGCGGACCGGGCGAGACCGCCGAGGTGGCCGCGGGTGGCCATGGAGCGGATGTAGACGCCCGGGTCGGAGGCGTGCTCCGACATCCGGACCCGGTCGCCGAGCAGCGCTCCCCCGCTGAACGGGGAGGACGGGTCGACGGCCAGGACCGCGACCCGCTTGCCCGCCCGCCGGTAGGCGGAGACCAGCGCCGACGTCGAGGTGGACTTGCCGACGCCGGGCGAGCCCGTGAGGCCCACCACGTACGCGCCGCCGGTGAGCGGCGCGAGCGCCGCCATCGCCTCGCGCAGCTGCGGGGACGCCCCCTCCACGAGCGAGATCAGCCGGGCCACGGCCCGTGGCCTGCCCTCCCGTGCCTGGGTGACCAGAGCGGGGACGTCCACCATGTGCGGGCTCCTTGCCTGCCTGGAGTGACTTACTTGCCGGCGACGCGGATGATCAGCGCGTCACCCTGGCCGCCGCCACCGCAGAGGGCGGCCGCGCCGATGCCGCCGCCGCGGCGCTTCAGCTCCAGGGCGAGGTGCAGCACCACACGGGCGCCGGACATGCCGATCGGGTGGCCGAGGGCGATGGCACCGCCGTTGACGTTCACCTTCTCGGGGGTAACGCCCAGGTCCTTCATTGACTGCACGGCGACGGCGGCGAAGGCCTCGTTGATCTCGATCAGGTCGAGCTCCTCGACGCCGATGCCCTCCTTCTTGAGGGCGTGCAGGATGGCGTTGGACGGCTGCGACTGGAGCGAGTTGTCCGGACCCGCGACGTTGCCGTGGGCGCCGATCTCGGCGATCCACTCCAGGCCCAGCTCCTCGGCCTTGGCCTTGCTCATCACGACGACCGCGGCGGCGCCGTCGGAAATCTGCGAGGAGGTGCCGGCGGTGATGGTGCCGTCCTTCGCGAACGCCGGACGGAGCTTGCCGAGGGACTCGGCGGTGGTCTCGGCGCGGATGCCCTCGTCCTTCGAGAAGATCACCGGGTCGCCCTTGCGCTGCGGGATCTCGACCGGGGTGATCTCCGCCTCGAAGATGCCGTTCTTCTGGGCGGCGGCGGCGCGCTGGTGCGAGAGGGCGGCGATCTCGTCCTGCTCGGGGCGCTGGATGCCGAGGCGGGTGTTGTGCTTCTCCGTGGACTCGCCCATGGCGATGCCCTCGAAGGAGTCGGTGAGGCCGTCGTACGCCATGGCGTCGAGCATCTCGATCGCGCCGTACTTGAAGCCCTCGCGGGACTTCGGCAGCAGGTGCGGGGCGTTCGTCATCGACTCCTGGCCGCCGGCGACGACCACGTCGAACTCGCCCGCGCGGATCAGCTGGTCGGCGAGGGCGATCGCGTCGAGACCCGACAGGCACACCTTGTTGATGGTGAGGGCGGGGACGTTCATCGGGATGCCGGCCTTGACGGCGGCCTGGCGGGCGGGGATCTGGCCGGCGCCCGCCTGGAGCACCTGGCCCATGATCACGTACTGGACCTGGTCGCCGCCGATGCCGGCCCGGTCGAGGGCCGCCTTGATGGCGAAGCCGCCGAGGTCGGCGCCCGAGAAGGACTTGAGCGAGCCGAGCAGGCGACCCATGGGCGTGCGGGCGCCCGCGACGATCACTGAGGTGGTACCGGTCGTTCCAGACATGAGGCACGGCCCCTTGGGATGAGGAGTGAACGAGGGTTTACCGCCAATGTACTGAGAGGCGCGGCGCCCGGTCACCGGCCCGATGGTGTGATCGCGCGCACGTTGCGTAACCACCCTCCCGGCGGTGCACTGGAGGAATGCTGACGCGAATCGACCACATCGGGATCGCCTGTTTCGACCTGGACAGGACTGTCGAGTTCTACCGTGCCACGTACGGTTTCGAGGTCTTCCACTCCGAGGTCAACGAGGAGCAGGGCGTCCGCGAGGCCATGCTCAAGATCAACGACACCTCCGACGGCGGGGCCTCGTACCTCCAGCTCCTCGAACCGACCCGGGAGGACTCCGCGGTGGGCAAGTGGCTCGCCAAGAACGGCGAGGGCGTGCACCACATCGCCTTCGGCACGGCCGACGTCGACGGGGACGCCGCGGACATCCGGGGCAAGGGCGTGCGGGTCCTCTACGACGAGCCGCGGACCGGCTCGATGGGGTCCCGGATCACCTTCCTCCACCCCAAGGACTGCCACGGCGTGCTCACGGAACTGGTCACCTCGGCCAAGCCGTCCACCGACCACTCCTCAGCGGAGCACTGACCCCCGGATTCCTGGCCCGGTAGAGTGGGCGGCTCCGGGCCGGGGCCGGTCGGGGCTGCCCCGCGTGGCACCGAAGTCGGGATGTCGGGGTCGTCCGATCTGCCACGATTCCCCGGGGGTCCGTCCTCGGCCGTGAGGGCGGTGCTCGTTGGAGTGTTGCGACCAGGGGACGGATGGACCGCGCAGTGCGGGGCTACGAACGCCAGGAGAGCCACCGAGCTGAAGACGACCATCTCGCCAGGTTCGAAGCCGAGATGGACCGGCTGAAGACCGAGCGCGAGAAGGCCGTCCAGCACGCCGAGGACCTCGGTTACCAGGTCGAGGTCTTGCGCGCCAAGCTCCACGAGGCGCGCCGCACCATCGCGTCCCGGCCCGCGTACGACAGCGCCGACATCGGCTACCAGGCCGAGCAGCTGCTGCGGAACGCGCAGGCGCAGGCCGAGCAGCTCCGCCAGGACGCCGAGCGGGAGCTGCGCGAGGCCCGCGCCCAGACCCAGCGCATCCTCCAGGAGCACGCCGAGCACCAGGCCAGGCTCCAGGCCGAGCTCCACAACGAGGCGGTCCAGCGCCGCCAGCAGCTCGACCAGGAGCTCAACGAGCGCCGGCAGACCGTCGAGGCGCACGTCAACGAGAACGTCGCCTGGGCCGAGCAGCTCCGCGCCCGCACCGAGTCCCAGGCCCGCCGCCTGATGGAGGAGTCCCGCGCGGAGGCCGAGCAGTCGCTCGCCACCGCCCGTGCCGAGGCCGCCCGGCTCGCCGAGGAGACCAGCCGCCGGGTCGGCGCCGAGGCGGAGTCCGCCCGCGCCGAGGCCGAGGCCATCCTGCTGCGCGCCCGCAAGGACGCCGAGCGGCTCCTGAACGCCGCCTCCAGCCAGGCGCAGGAGGCCACCAGCCACGCCGAGCAGCTCCGCTCCACCACGACCGCCGAGACCGACCAGGCCCGCCGCCAGGCGACCGAGCTCTCGCGCGCCGCCGAGCAGCGCATGCAGGAGGCCGAGGAGAAGCTCCGGGTGGCCCGCGCCGAGGCCGAGAAGGCCCTCGCCGAGGCCAAGGAGGCCGCCGCCAGGCAGCTCGCCTCCGCCGAGTCGGTCAACGAGCAGCGGACCCGTACGGCCAAGACGGAGATCGCCCGGCTCGTCGGCGAGGCCACCAAGGACGCCGAGGCGCTGAAGGCCGAGGCCGAGGAGAAGCTCCGCGAGGCGACCGCCCACGCCGAGAAGCTGCTCTCGGAGGCCTCCGAGAAGGCCGTGGCGGCCGCCGCCGAGGACTCCGCGGCCGCGCTCGCCAAGGCCGCGCGCACCGCCGAGGAGATCCTCACCAAGGCGTCCGACGACGCCCGGGAGACCACCCGCAAGGCCGCCGAGGAGGCCGAGCGGGTCCGCCGCGAGGCCGAGATCGAGGCGGACCGGCTGCGCGCCGAGGCCGGCGAGCAGGCCGACGAGCTGCTCGGTTCCGCGAAGGACGACACCAAGGAGTACCGCGCCAAGACGGTCGAACTCCAGGAGGAGGCCCGCCGGCTGCGCGGCGAGGCCGAGCAGCTGCGCGCCGAGGCCGTCGACGAGGGCGAGCGGATCCGCGGCGAGGCCCGGCGCGAGGCCCTCCAGCAGATCGAGGAGGCGGCCAAGACCGCCGAGGAGCTCCTCACCAAGGCCCGTACCGACGCCGAGGAGCAGCGGAACAAGGCGGGCGCCGAGGGCGAGCGGGTCAAGTCGGAGGCCATGGAGCGCGCCCAGACGCTCCGGGCCCAGGCCGAGGAGACCCTGGAGCGGACCCGCGCCGAGGCCGAGCGGCTGCGGACCGAGGCCGAGGAGCAGGCCGAGTCGGTGCGGAGCGCGGCCGAGGAGGCCGCCGCCGGGCTGCGCGCGGACGCCGAGCGGGCCGCGGAGGCCCGCCGGGCCGAGGCCGCCGAGGAGCTGGCCCGGCTGCACGCCGAGGCCGAGGCCAAGGTGACGGCCGCGGGCGAGGAGCTGACCGACGCCCGCGCCGAGAGCGAGCTGATGCGGCGCGAGGCCGCGGACGAGACGGAGCGGCTGCGGACCGAGGCCGCGGAGCGCATCCGGACGCTCCGGGAGCAGGCCGAGCACGAGGCCGAGCGGCTGCGCGCCGAGGCCGCTTCGGACGCGTCGACCGTGCGTACCGAGGCCGAGAGCGCCGCCATACGGCTCCGCACGGAGGCCGGGCAGGAGGCCGAGCGCCTGAAGTCGGAGGCGCAGGAGACCGCCGACCGGGTGCGGGCCGAGGCCGCCGCCGCGGCCGAGCGGGTGGCCGCCGAGGCCGCCGAGGCGCTGGCCGCCGCGCAGGAGGAGGCCAACCGGCGCCGCCGGGAGGCCGAGTCGACCCTCGAGTCGGCCCGTTCCGAGGCCGGCCGGGAGCGCGAGCACGCCCGCGAGCAGTCCGAGGAGCTCCTCGCCGCCGCCCGCAAGCGGGTCGAGGACGCCCAGGCCGAGGCCCAGCGGCTGGTCGAGGAGGCGGACGCGCGGGCGACCGAGATGGTCACCGCGGCCGAGCAGACCGCCCAGGAGCTGCGGGACTCGGTGGCCGGTCTGCGCGAGCAGGCCGAGGAGGAGGTCGCCGGGCTGCGCAGCGCCGCCGAGCACGCGGCCGAGCGGACCCGGACCGAGGCGCAGGAGGAGGCGGACCGGGTCCGCGCCGACGCGTACGAGGAGCGGGAGCGGGCGTCCGAGGACGCGGCCCGCACGCGGACGCGCGCCCAGGAGGAGTCGGACGCCGCGAAGGCGCTGGCCGAGCGGACGGTCACGGACGCGCTCGCCGAGGCCGAGAAGCTGCGGACGGACACCGCCGAGTACGCGCAGCGGGTGCGCACCGAGGTGACGGATTCGCTCGCGTCGGCCGAGCAGGACGCGGCCCGCACCCGGGCCGACGCCCGGGACGACGCGAACCGGATTCGTTCGGAGGCCGCCGAGCGCGCCGAGACGGTGGTCGGCGAGGCGCGTACGGAGGCGGAGCGGCTCGCCGCCGAGGCCGCCGAGCTCCGCGCGGAGGCCGAGCGGGAGTCCCAGCGCCTGCGGGCCGAGGCCGAACAGGTCAAGGCCGACGGGGAGGCACACGCCGAGGCCCTGCGCGACGCCGCCCTGGCCGAGGGCGAGAAGGTGCTCGACGACGCCCGCAAGGCCGCCGACAAGCGCCGCGCCGACGCCGCCGAACAAGCCGACGCCCTCATCGCCGAGGCGACGAACGAAGCCGAACGGCTCACCGCCGAAGCGGTCGAGCTCATGGAGACGACCGAACAGGACGCCCAGCGCCTGCGCGCCGAGGCCGAACAGGTCAAGATCGACGGGGAGGCACACGCCCAGGCGCTGCGGAACGCCGCCCTGGCCGACGGCGAGAAGGTGCTCGACGACGCCCGCAAGGCCGCCGACAAGCGCCGCGCCGACGCCGCCGAACAAGCCGACGCCCTCATCGCCGAGGCGACGAGCGAAGCCGAACGGCTCACCCGCGAGGCGGGCGAGCTGTCCGACGCGGTCACGGCGGACGCGCGGGCCGAGGCGGAGCGGGTCGCGGCGGAGGCCGCCGAGCAGGCCGCGCGGACCCTCGCCGAGGGCGAGCGGGCCAAGGCCGAGGCGGAGGCCGCGGGCGCCGCGGCGCTGGCCGCGGCGCAGCAGGACGCCGAGCGGATCCGTACCGAGTCGGAGCGGGTCAGGGCCGACGCCGAGGCGGCGTCCGAGCAGATGCGCTCGGAGGCCCGCGAGGAGGCGGACCGGACGCTCGACGAGGCGCGGGAGGCCGGCGCCCGGAAGCGTTCGGACGCGGCCGAGCAGGCGGACCAGCTGATCGCCAAGGCGCAGGAGGAGGCGCTGCGCGCCACCACCGAGGCCGAGTCGCAGGCGGACACGATGGTCGGCGCGGCCCGCAAGGAGGCCGAGCGGATCGTCGCCGAGGCGACCGTCGAGGGCAACTCCCTGGTGGAGAAGGCCCGTACGGACGCGGACGAACTGCTCGTCGGGGCGCGCGGCGACGCCACGGCCATAAGGGAGCGTGCCGAGGAGCTGCGGAGCCGCGTCGAGGGCGAGATCGAGGAGCTGCACGAGCGGGCGCGGCGCGAGACGGCCGAGCAGATGCGGACGGCCGGCGAGCGGGTCGACAAGCTGGTGGCGGCCGCGACGGAGCAGCGCGCCGAGGCGGACGAGAAGGCCAAGGAGCTGGTGTCCGAGGCGAGTTCGGAGGCGAGCAAGGTCCGGATCGCCGCGGTCCGCAAGGCCGAGGCGCTCCTCAAGGAGGCCGAGCAGAAGAAGGCCTCGCTCGTCGCGGAGGCCGAGGCCATCAAGGCGGAGGCGGAGCGGATCCGGGCGGAGGCCGAGGCCGAGGCCGAGAAGACGATCTCGGAGGGTCAGCGCGAGCTGGAGGTGCTGGTGCGCCGGCGAAAGGACATCAACGCCGAGATCTCCCGTGTCCAGGACGTACTGGAGGCGTTGGAGTCTTTCGAGACCCCGTCAGCGGGGGCGAAGGAGGGGGTCAAGGCGGGCGCGTCGTCGGGGACCACTCGTTCGAGTGGCAAGTCCCAGGACGGCTAGCCACTCAAAAGGCTGGACATTCTCCAGATCAAACGGGCATACGCTCGATGACACGCCGCTTAGGCCCCTAGGATTCCCTCTAACACCTCACCGGTCTCATTCGACAGGAAACCCATGAGCGACACATCCTCCCCCTTCGGCTTCGAGCTCGTGCGGCGCGGTTACGACCGCGGTCAGGTGGACGACCGCATTACCAAGCTCGTGTCCGACCGCGACAGCGCCCTGTCCCGTATCACCTCGCTGGAGAAGCGCATCGAGGAGCTCCACCTCGAGACGCAGAACGCCCAGGCGCAGGTCACCGACGCCGAGCCGTCGTACGCGGGGCTCGGCGCCCGGGTCGAGAAGATCCTCCGGCTCGCCGAGGAGGAGGCGAAGGACCTGCGTGAGGAGGCCCGTCGCGCGGCCGAGCAGCACCGCGAGCTGGCCGAGTCCTCCGCCCAGCAGGTGCGCAACGACGCGGAGTCGTTCGCGGCCGACCGGAAGGCCAAGGCCGAGGACGAGGGCGTCCGGATCGTCGAGAAGGCGCAGGGCGAGGCCAACTCGCTGCGTGCCGAGGCGCAGAAGGACGCGCAGTCGAAGCGCGAGGAGGCGGACGCCCTCTTCGAGGAGACCCGCGCCAAGGCCGCCCAGGCCGCCGCCGACTTCGAGACCAACCTGGCGAAGCGCCGCGAGCAGTCGGAGCGGGACCTGGCCTCCCGCCAGGCGAAGGCCGAGAAGCGTCTCGCGGAGATCGAGCACCGCGCCGAGCAGCTGCGCCTGGAGGCCGAGAAGCTGCGTACGGACGCGGAGCGCCGGGCCCGTCAGACGGTGGAGACCGCGCAGCGCCAGGCCGAGGACATCGTGGCCGACGCGAACGCCAAGGCCGACCGGATCCGTTCGGAGTCGGAGCGCGAGCTCGCGGCGCTGACGAACCGCCGCGACTCGATCAACGCCCAGCTGACCAACGTCCGCGAGATGCTGGCGACGCTGACCGGCGCCGCGGTGGCGGCGGCGGGCTCGCCGATCGACGACGAGCGTGCGGCCGGCGTCCCGGCCCAGCAGTCGCGGTAACAAGTCGACAGCACACCCGAAACCCCCTGTCATTCCGGTGGCGGGGGGTTTTGCGCGCCCGTAGGTTGGTACGCATGATCGAGCTTGAGGGCCTGACCAAGCGGTACGGGGCGAAGACGGCGGTCGACCATCTCTCCTTCCAGGTACGACCGGGCGTGGTCACGGGGTTCCTGGGACCCAACGGGGCGGGCAAGTCGACGACGATGCGGATGATGCTCGGCCTGGACAACCCGACGAGCGGGACGGTCCGGCTCGACGGCAAGCACTACCGGGAGCTGGCCGAGCCGCTGAAGTACATCGGGGCGCTCCTCGACGCCAAGGCGATGCACGGCGGCCGCTCCGCGTACAACAACCTGCTGTGCCTCGCGCAGTCCAACCGGATTCCCGAGAAGCGGGTGGGCGAGGTGCTCGACCTGGTGGGGCTGACGCCGGTCGCCAAGAAGAAGTCGAAGGGTTTCTCCCTCGGCATGGGCCAGCGGCTGGGCATCGCCTCGGCGCTGCTCGGCGATCCCGAGGTCCTGATGTTCGACGAACCCGTCAATGGTCTGGACCCCGAGGGAATTCACTGGATCCGCAATCTGATGAAGGCGTTGGCCGCCGAAGGCCGGACGATCTTCGTTTCCAGTCACCTGATGAGTGAAATGGCACTGACGGCCGATCATCTCATCGTGATCGGGCAGGGAAAGCTGCTGGCCGACACGTCGATGGCGGATTTCATCCAGCAGAATTCCAGGAGTTTCGTGCGGCTGCGTTCACCGCAGCAGGAACGGCTGCGGGACGTGCTCCACGCCAACGGATTCGTCGTGGTCGAGGCGGGCAACGGGACCCTCGAGGTGGACGGGGCGACGACCGAGAAGCTGGGCGAGCTGGCCGCGGAGAACGGCCTCGTCCTGCACGAGCTGAGCGCCCAGCGCGCCTCGCTCGAGGAAGCGTTCATGCAGATGACGGCCGGTGCGGTGGAGTACCACGCGCACGGCACCGACGTACACGGCGCTCCGGCGCCCGGCCCCCGGTGGGGCCCGCACTCCGGGTCGGCCTCCGACTCCTACGACTCGACCTCCGAGGGAGCCTGAACGATGGCAGCGGCATCCGCGGTCCTCCAGTCCGAGTGGACCAAGATCCGGACGGTGTCGTCGACCGTCTGGACACTGGCGAGCGCCCTGCTCGTCACGGTGGCGATGAGCGCGGCGCTGTGCGCCCTGTTCAAGGCGACCTTCGACGATCTCAACGAGGTGGAGCAGGCGACCTTCGACCCGACGTTCGCCAGCTTCTCCGGGATGATCCTCGGTCAGCTGGCGATGGTGGTCTTCGGCGTCCTGGTGGTCGGCACCGAGTACTCCTCGGGCATGATCCGCACCTCGCTCGCGGCGGTCCCGCAGCGCGCCACCTTCCTCTTCTCGAAGATCGCGGTGGCCGGCGTGCTCGCCCTGGCCGTGGGCCTGGCGACCAGCTTCCTCTCCTTCTTCCTCGGGCAGGCGCTGCTCGGCGACCACCGCACCACCCTCGGCGCGGACAACGTGCTGCGCGCGGTGGTCGGCGGCGGTCTCTACATGGGCCTGATCGCGATCTTCTCGATGGGCGTGGCGGCGATGCTGCGCTCCTCGATGCTGT
The DNA here is from genome assembly GCF_056436715.1 of Streptomyces sp. NPDC043176. Classification (NCBI taxonomy): domain Bacteria; kingdom Bacillati; phylum Actinomycetota; class Actinomycetes; order Kitasatosporales; family Streptomycetaceae; genus Streptomyces; species Streptomyces sp. NPDC043176. The sequence goes on along the minus strand of NZ_JBWKCA010000001.1, from coordinate 482,498 downwards.
CGCTGGGCATCCTGGTGCCGTTCTTCTTCCTGATCTCGCAGATCCTCTCGGCGGTGCCGAAGGCGAAGGAGGTCGCCAAGTACTTCCCCGACCAGGCCGGCTCCAAGATCATGCAGGTGGTACCGGACGCGATGGGCTCGGAGAAGGCCCCCTACGGGCCCTGGGGCGGACTCGGGATCATGCTGATCTGGGTGGCGGCCGCGCTGCTCGGCGGCTACCTGGTGCTGAAGAAGCGGGACGCCTGATCCCGTAGGGGACCACCGGGGAATCTCCCGGAGGTTCCCCGGTGGTTCGATTCCGCTTCGCCGGAACCGTCAATGGCTGGATAAGCTCCTAGCTCATACGGGGGGCTCCGGCCGAAGGCCGCCACGCCCCGACATGGATGCGACCGACCTGTCGATGGGGCTGGAGAATGATCGAGGCAGTCGGCCTGACGAAGCGCTACGGCGCCAAGACGGCCGTGTACAACCTTTCCTTCCAGGTGAGGCCGGGTGTGGTCACCGGCTTCCTGGGGCCCAACGGGTCGGGCAAGTCGACGACGATGCGCATGATCCTCGGCCTGGACCGGCCCACCGCCGGACACGTGACGATCGGCGGCCACCCGTTCCGGCAGCTGCCGAACGCGCCCCGGCAGGTCGGCGCGCTGCTCGACGCCAAGGCCGTGCACGGCGGGCGGAGCGCGCGCAGCCACCTCCTCTCGCTCGCGCAGCTCGCCGGCATCCCGGCGCAGCGGGTCGACGAGGTCCTCGGCGTCGTCGGCCTCCAGGACGTGGCCAAGCGCCGCTCCAAGGGCTTCTCGCTCGGCATGGGCCAGCGCCTCGGCATCGCGGCGGCGCTCCTCGGCGACCCGCAGGTGCTGCTCTTCGACGAGCCGGTCAACGGCCTGGACCCGGAGGGCATCCTCTGGGTCAGGAACCTGATGAAGAAGCTGGCCTCCGAGGGCCGGACCGTGTTCGTCTCCAGCCACCTCATGAGCGAGATGGCGCTGACCGCGGACCACCTCATCGTGATCGGCCGGGGGCAGCTGCTCGCGGACATGAGCGTCACGGACTTCATCTCGGCGAACTCCGCCGACTTCGCCCGGCTGCGGACCCCGCAGACCGAGCCGGCGCAGCGGGAGAAGCTGACGGCGGTCCTGACGGAGGCGGGCGGCCAGGTGCTGTCCGAGCCGGACGGGGCGCTGCGGGTGACGGGCCTGCCCCTGCCGAGGATCAGCGACCTGGCGCACGGCGCGGACGTACGGCTCTGGGAGCTCTCCCCGCACCAGGCGTCCCTGGAGGAGGCGTACATGCGGCTGACGCAGGGCGCCGTGGACTACCGCTCGACCGACGACCGGCTCGCGCACCTCCAGCCGGCGCCGCACCCCGGGCAGCCTGGTTACGGGGTGCCGCCGCAGCCGGCGGTCCAGGACGTGCCGCAGCAGGGCTGGTACGCCCCGCCGCCGCCCGGGCAGAACCCGTACGCCGGTGCGCCGCAGGCGCCCGCGCCGGGTCCGTACGCCCCGCCGCCGGCGGCCCCGCCGGCCGCGGCAGTCCCGCCGTCGACCACCCCGCAGCCGAGCGACACCACCAAGGACGCCCGATGACCGCCCCCGCACACCACCCCGCTCCGGCGCCGCACGCGTACGTCTCCCCCATCCCGGTCCGCAGGGCGCACCTCGGTGACGCGCTCGCCTCCGAGTGGACGAAGATCCGCTCGGTGCGGTCGACGATGTGGACGCTCGGCGTCATGATCCTGCTGATGCTGGCCCTCGGCCTGGGGGTGGCGGCGATCGCGGCGGCGTCCCAGCGCGCGATGGCCGAGGACGGTCAGGGCGCGATGGTCGAGGAGTCGGCCCTCGGGTTCGGGTTCTTCGGGATGCTGCCCGCGGCGATCTGCGTGATCACGCTCGGCGTGCTCACCATCGCCTCCGAGTACGGCACGGGCATGATCCGTACGACCCTGACGGCCTGCCCCAGCCGCGGCCGGGTGCTGGCGGCGAAGGCGATCGTCTTCTTCCTGCTGGTCTTCACGGTCACCACGGTGACCGCGGCACTGGTGGCGGTGGCGCAGGTCGCCATCGTCGGCGACATCGCGGCCGACCCGACGGCCGGCGAGTGGCTGCGGGCGACGGCCGGGGCGGGTGCCTACCTGGCCCTGCTCGGTCTGATGTCGCTGGCGCTGGGCACCGTGATCCGGCACTCGGCCGGCGCGATCACGGTGATGATCGGCCTGCTGCTGCTGCCGCTGGTGGTGGGCCTCTTCATGATGTCGCAGGCGCTCGAGTCGGTGCGGGAGTGGCTGTTCACGTACGCCATCCCGTCGCAGATGATCGCGCTGTACAGCGACCAGCCGCCGTTCGGCGACGGCCCCGCGGGCTGGGAGCCGCTGTTCATCCTGGGCGGCGTCACGGCGGTCGTCCTCGGTGGCGCCTTCGCCCTCCTGAACAGCCGGGACGTCTGACCCTCAGTACTTCGGCGCGTTACGGGACCGCTGCACCTTGCTGGTGCGGCGGTCCTTCGCGTGCCAGCAGGCCTTGTGCCAGTGGCGCCGGTCGTCCACTCCCCCGTACTCCGGCCAGGCGACCACGTGCGGGGCGCCGGACGGGATCTCCTGGTCGCAGCCGGGGCAGCGGTAGCGCTTGCCGGGAGAGCTCGCGCCGGCGACGAGCCGGACGTACCACTCCTCGCCCTGCCAGGTCTCGGTGCGCTGGACGCCGCCGTACCGGTCGCCGCTGCCGCCCTGCGGCTCGGGCTTCTCGCCGCCTCGGGAGCGGTTGTGACGCGGGGACACGGGCACACCTCACGGGGTCTGGGAACACGGACCGTTCCCTCAAGCCTACGGGCCGCGACGCGGTGCCCCCGGCCCCGTCCGGGACGGCTTAGCGGAAAATCGCAAGAACTTCATGAACGGCCGTTGCCTTTGGCACGTGTCAGACGTTGTTGCCAGTGCGAGGGGAGATACGCGTCGGCCGCAAGGAGGCAGAAGGCGATGCGCGTGGGTACGTTCGTTCTGGCCGCCCAGTTCCCGGGCCAGGGACAGGGAGAGGCGCTGCACCGTGCGGTGCGCACCGCCGAGGTCGCCGAGGAGGCCGGGCTCGACTCCGTCTGGCTGGCCGAGCACCATTTCGTGCCGTACGGGGTGTGCCCCTCGGCCGTCACCCTGGCCGCGCTGCTCCTCGGGCGCACCCGGAGACTGCGGGTCGGCACGGCGGTGAGCGTGCTGCCGAGCGTCCACCCGGTCGCCCTCGGCGAGCAGGCGGCGCTGCTGCACCTGACCTCGGGCGGCAGGTTCACCCTCGGGGTGGGCCGGGGCGGCCCCTGGGTCGACCTGGAGGTGTTCGGCTCCGGCCTCGCCGCGTACGAACAGGGCTTCCCCGAGTCGCTCGACCTGCTGCTGCGGTGGCTCACCGAGCCCACCGTGGGCGCCCGGGGAGAACGATTCGCTTTCCGCGACGTGCCGGTGGTGCCGCGCCCGGACGAGCTGATCGACGGGCCGGCCCGACCTGAGGTGGTGGTGGCCTGCACCTCGCCGACGAGCGTGCGGCTCGCCGCGGAGCGGGGTCTCCCGATGCTGCTCGGCATGCACTGCGGCGACGAGGACAAGGCGGAGATGGTCGCGGCCTGGGAACGCTGCGCGCGGGAGGCCGGGCGGGACCCGGACGAGATCGCGCGGATCGGCGCCTGCCACGTCTCGGCGGGCGTGGCACAGCTCGCCGACCGGGGGCCCGACGCCGCCGAGGCGCTGGTCAAGGCGATGCCGGGCTGGCTGAAGCAGGGGCTCGACGCCCATGTCACGGTGGACGGCCGGCACCGGGCCATGCGGGACCCCGTGGCGTACACGGAGCTGCTGTGCCGGATGCACCCCGTGGGCACGCCGCGGCTCGCGGCGGACCGGCTGGCGGCGACCTCGGAGCGTACGGGCATCACGCGCTTCGCCCTCCTCGCGGAGGGCTCGGGCGACCTCGCGGCCACCGAGGAGAACGTCCGCAGGCTCGGCACGGAGGTCCTGCCACTCCTGACGTGAGGTGAGGTGCCGCCGCTCCTGGCGCGAGGCCCGGGTCATGCAGGAGGCCCGGCACGGAGGTGCCGCCGCTGACGACGTGAGACCCGGCACGGAGCTACCGACGTGGGGGCCGGCACGGAGCTACCGGCGCGGAGGTGCCGGTGTGAGGTGTGCCACGGCGGGATCGTGCGGCCGCTCCGGCGTCCGCGGGTGACGATGCGCGTCGGCGCGCATCGGTCGCGACCTCCCGCGACGCGGAGCGGCAGCACCGTGCCTCAGCAGTCGCGGAGTTCGGGCGACTGGTTGAGAAGCTGCCCCCGTACGGATGTGAAGCGGGCGAGCCGCTCGTCCACCGCCGGGTCGAGCGGGAACACCGCCACCCGGTGGCAGTTCTGGAATGCGAGGCGCACTCCGAAGTGCCGCTGGAGCGCGCCACGGATGGCGTCGCTGGCGAGCGCGCGCAGCAGCTGACCACGTGCCTGCTCATTCGGCGGCGGCGTCTGGTTGTCGGCGAACTCTCCGCCGTCGACCTTCAGCTGGGCCACCAGAGAACTGATCATCTCCCATGCGTAGGGCAGGGAGGTCCGGACGCAGTCGACGAAGTCGGCTTCGTCGACCTCGCCTCGCTCGGCCTGTTCCAACAGTGCCGGTGAGACGTCGAGCGACATGGGTTCTCCTCTCGCGACCCCGCGGGCGGGGTCTTGCGGGCAGGGACGAAGGCCTGCCCGCCCGACACGCAGCGTGCACGGACGACGACCTCCAGCTTCCACGGTAAGCGCGCAGTCCTGGTGGCACCAGGAGATTGGGAACACAACCGGCTGATAACCGACGGGTGTTCGGCTCATGACCGCGCTCCGGCGCGTCTCCGGGCGGGTCGGGGCGTGCCCGGCGGATGCCCGAATCGCGCGGAAGAGCGCCTGTCTTGTAGCGTTGCCGACCATGCGTCTCGTCATTGCCCGTTGCTCCGTGGACTACGCAGGCCGGCTCACGGCCCACCTGCCCTCCGCCCCCCGTCTGATCCTGGTCAAGGCAGACGGCAGCGTCTCCATCCACGCGGACGACCGGGCGTACAAACCGCTCAACTGGATGTCCCCGCCGTGCACCCTCAAGGAGGGCGTCGACGGCGAGGAGGGCGTCTGGACCGTGATCAACAAAGCGGGCGAGAAACTGATCATCACGATGGAGGAGATCCTCCACGATTCCTCACACGAACTGGGTGTCGACCCCGGCCTGATCAAGGACGGCGTCGAGGCGCACCTCCAGGAGCTGCTCGCCGACCGCATCGAGACCCTCGGTGAGGGCTACACCCTGATCCGCCGCGAGTACCCGACCGCGATCGGCCCGGTGGACATCCTCTGCCGCGACGCCGACGGCGGCACGGTAGCGGTGGAGATCAAGCGGCGCGGCGAGATCGACGGCGTCGAGCAGCTGACCCGCTACCTGGAGCTGCTCAACCGCGACCCGCACCTCGCGCCGGTCAAGGGCGTCTTCGCGGCGCAGGAGATCAAGCCGCAGGCGAGGGTCCTCGCCACGGACCGCGGCATGGGCTGCGTCGTCCTGGACTACGACGCCCTGCGCGGCATCGAGGACGACAAGCTGCGGCTGTTCTGACGGCCGTACGGAACAAGGGGACGGCCCCGGGTGCGATGCGCGCCCGGGGCCGTTCGTCGTCTCCGTACGGCGGTACGGGGATCAGGCGGGGGTGTCGGAGGCGGAGGGGACGCTGCCGAGGCTGGACGAGGCGGTGTTGACGGGAGCCTCGGTGGTGGGCGACGTGGACGACGGCGAGGTCGACGGCGAACCGGACGACGGCGAGGGCGACGACGAGGACGGCGACGGCGACGACGAGGACGGCCTGGGCGACGAGGAGGACGACGTGGGCGGCCGGGTCAGCGTGGGCCGCCCGGTCGGCGGCGTCGTACCCGACGACGGCGGCCCGGTCGTCGCCGACGGGCTGTCCGAGGGGGACGCCGAGTCGGAGGAGCCCGGACTCGCCGAGCCCGACGGGGACGCGCTGCCGGAGGCGGAGGGGGTCGGGGAGCCGGAGGCCGTGGGGGCGCCCGTCTCGCCGGGCTCGCCGTCGGTCGGCGGCTCGTCGTCGGTGCCGGCGCCGTCGCCGCCTCCGTCGGGCGCGCTGCTGTCGGAGGTGACGCTGTTGGTGACCGGCTCGTCGCCGTTGCCGGAGGTGGCTCCGAGGGTGACGACGGTGCCGAGGACGGCGACGAGGAGCGCGCCCGCGCCGACCGCGACGAGGTTGCGGCGGGCACCGGTGAGGATGCCGCCCTTGAGGCCGGGTCGGCCGCCGTCCTTGGCGGTGTCGGGGCGCGTGATGAGGGTCGGGCCCTCGTCGGCGAAGTCGGGGAACGCGGGCATCGGGGCCGCGGCGGGCCGCCGGGCCGGTCCGCTCGGCAGCGGGGCCGTGACGGCCGCGGGGCCGAGGGCCGGGCGGGTGGCCGGGCCGCGCAGGGCCGGGGTCCCGCGCGGCGGCGAGAAGGGCTCCTCGGCGGGGGCTCCGTGCTCCCCCGAGAGGTCGGCGACGAGCGCGAGGGCGCGACGGCCTGCGACGGTGCCGCGCTTGTCGGCGAGCACCCCGCGCATGCCGATGGAGGCCTCCAGCTCGGCGCGGGCCCGCTCCAGGTTGCCGGCGCAGATCGCGAGGACGCCGAGTTCGTGGTGGAAGTACGCCTCCTCCGCCACGTCGCCGGTCAGCCGGGCGGACTCCTGCCCGGCGCGCAGGGCGCGTTCCCAGGCGCCCCAGTGCAGCCCGGCGGCGAAGGCGGGGGCGGCGGCGCGGGCGAGGAGGACGGCGGTGGCGCGGCGCTCGGCGTCGTCGGCGGAGCCGGAGCCCGAGCCCGAGCCCGAGCCCGAGCCGGAGCCCGAGCCCGAGCCGGAGCCCGAGCCGGCGACGAGGGCGGTCAGGGCGGCCAGCAGCGCGTCGGACTCGGCGGCGGCCCGGTCCGGGGTGACGGAGGGGTGGGCGGCCCACCAGGCGTAGTGCTGGGCGGCGGTGTGGGCGCGCTCGGCGGCACCGTTCTCGTAGCCGTTGGCGACGAGCTGGGTGAGGACCCCGGCGGCGAGCCGGTAGCGGGGACCGACCGGGGAGAGCAGGCCGCAGGCCACGAGTTCGCCGAGGGCCGCGTCGGCGTGGGTGTCCCCGACGAGGGCCGGCAGGTGGGCCTGGTGCGGGAGCTCGCCGCCGAGGGCGACGGCGAAGCGCAGGGTGGCCTGGGCGGAGCGGCTGAGCCGGGAGGCGAGCAGGGCGGCCGGTGCGGCGCCCTCGCCGAGGCTCGGCAGGGGTATCTCGCGCAGCTCGACGTCGGGGTCGTCGATCCCGTCGAAGGCGGCGGCGGCGACGGCCGCGGCCGCGTCGGGGTCGGTGGGGCCGAAGGCCTCTTCGAGGGCGCCGAAGGCGTCGAACTCGGCGGGGGTGACGCGCAGCCGGTCGCGCTGGCGGAGCAGGGCGCCGGCCTGGACGAAGCGGAGCGGCAGGCCTTCGGACTCGAACCACAGGTCGCCGGCCCAGTTGGCCTCGTCGTCGGTGAGGGTGCGGCCGGCGGCGCTCTCCAGGAGCTTCAGGGCGGCGCCGCGGCCGAGGCCGTCGAGGCGGAGTTCCTCGACGGGGGCGTCGGGGGAGGGGCCGGGGGCGTCGGGCGCCGCGGCGAGGAGGAAGGCGCACTCGGGTGCGGCGTCGAGCAGCTCGTCGAGGGAGGCGCCGCCGAACTCCAGGTCGTCGACGACGACCACGGCGCCGATGTCGCGGATCAGGTCGAGGAGTGCGGTCCGGTCGGGCCGCTGCTCCGGTGCGTGGCGCACGGCGGTGAAGAGCTCGTGGAGCAGCTCGGTGGGGGTGCGGTGGTGGCCGGAGAGCCGGACGACGCCGTCGGGGGCGAGGTCGGCGCAGTCGGCGGCGACCGCGTCGAGGAGGGCGGTGCGGCCGGATCCGGCGGGGCCGGTCACCCGGGCGGACCGGCCGCGGGTGATGATCCCGACGAGCCGTTCGCGCTCCTCGCCCCGTTCGAGGAGGGGCAGCGCGGGTGCGGCGGGTCCGGCCGGTACGGGCGGGGCCGCGGCGCGGGCGGCCTCGGCGCGCTCCTCGGCCGTGCGGGGGCGGGGGGCCTCGGGTTCCCGCCCCGGGGGGCATGGCTCGATCTCGCTGCCGTCGACGGGGTTGACGGTGAGGAGCAGTCCGCCGGTGACGAGCTGGACGACGCGGGCGCGCGCGGGGGCGGGCGCGGGCACGCCGCGGCCCTGGCGGGTCTCGTCACCCTCGGTGTCGTGCCCGTACTCCTCCGACCCACGGTTGTTCGGGTCCATGGTGCAAGCCCCCAAGAAGCGGTGTCCGGTGCCCGCCGGATGGGTCCGTCAATGTGCAGGCGACCGAACCCTAGACCGTGGTCAGGCGCTCGGGAACAGGCGGGGTGCCCCGGAGACCAAGACGTCACGGTCTTGTGAGGATTGAGCGTGACGCCTGGTTCGCACAGCGGCTTCACAGACGGTGGCGGGCACGGCGGGTCACACCCGGGGCAGCGACTCCAGGGCGAGGCCGCCCTCGATGGCGAGGATGCGGTGCAGTCGGGTGGCGACGAGGAGCCGCTGCATCTGCGGCGGCACCCCGCGCAGGACGAGGCGCCGGCCGCAGCGGCCGGCCCGCCGGTGGGCGCCCATGATGACCCCGAGTCCGGTCGCGTCCCAGGAGTCGAGACCGGTCAGGTCGAGCACCAGGTCGCCGACTCCGTCGTCGACGGCCGAGTGCAGGACCGTACGGGCGTCCGCCGCACTGCGGACGTCGAGGCGGCCCCCGACGACCAGCTCGACGTGGTCGCCCCTGATGTGCATATGCGCTCCCCGAGAGTGCTCCGTCTTCGCAACAACTGACTGCCGCACCGGCAGATACGTTGCGCCTTGTCAGCGAACCGATACCGAAATTCACCCCACGGGGTGAGGCGGGACGGCGGTGGCGGATCAGTACTTGTAGAAGCCCTGCCCGCTCTTGCGGCCGATGTCACCCGCGTCCACCATCCGGCGCATCAGCTCCGGCGGCGCGAACTTCTCGTCCTGGGACTCGGTGTAGATGTTGTTGGCCGCGTTCACCAGGATGTCGATGCCGGTGAGGTCGGCGGTGGCGAGCGGGCCCATGGCGTGGCCGAAGCCGAGCTTGCAGGCGATGTCGATGTCCTCGGCGGTGGCGACGCCCGACTCGTGGAGCTTGGCGGCCTCGACGACGAGGGCCGAGATGAGGCGGGTGGTGACGAAGCCGGCGACGTCGCGGTTGACGACGATGCAGGTCTTGCCGACGGACTCGGCGAACGCACGGGCGGTGGCGAGGGTCTCGTCGCTCGTCTTGTAGCCGCGGACCAGCTCGACGAGCTGCATCATCGGCACGGGCGAGAAGAAGTGGACGCCGACGACGGCCTCGGGGCGCTCGGTCACCGCGGCGATCTTGGTGATCGGGATCGCGGAGGTGTTGGAGGCGAGGACGGCGCCGTCCTTGGCGATCTTGTCCAGCGAGCGGAAGATCTCGTGCTTGACGTCGAGGTTCTCGAAGACGGCCTCGACGACGACGTCGGCGTCGGCGACGGCGTCGAGCTCGGTGGTGGCCGTGATCCGGCCGAGGGCGGCCCCGGCGTCCTCGGCGGTGAGCTTGCCCTTGGCGACGAACCTGTCGTACGACGCCTTGATGCCGTCGGTGCCGCGGGTCAGGGCGGCGTCGGTGACGTCACGCAGGACGACGTCCCAGCCCGCCTGTGCCGAGACCTGCGCGATGCCGGATCCCATGAGTCCGGCCCCGATGACGGCGAGCTTCCTGGCCACGATCTTCCACCCCTTAACGCCTGTTCACTTCTGGCTCTTCGGCGGAGATTAGCGGTCGCGGGGCGCCATGTGACCGCTAAGTAATGCGCGTCACGCCCTCTTTGACGGACGTCACACTCGCGACACCCCTCAGCCCTCGCGCACGGCGTACGTCAGGACCTTCTCGCTCAGCAGTTCCTCGATCTCGTCGAGCAGGACGAGGGCCTCCCGGGAGACGGTGGTGGCCTTGCGCCCGGCGGTCATCTCACCGGTGATGTAGCCGACGACGGCGTTCTCGATCCAGGCGAGCTGGCCGCCGACGAGCAGCGGCAGCGGGTCGTCGGGGGCGGCTCCGGTCTCCTCCCGCAGGGTGGTCACGACGGCCTCCTGGACCTGGTCCCGGAGGTGGAAGAGGCGGGCCTTGAGGGTGGGCGCGTGCTCGATGACGTTCATGAAGGCGTCGAAGCCGTCCATGAGTCCGTAGGCGGGCGACACCGCCCCGATGTCCTGGCGCAGTTCGCGCAGGACCGCCCGGGCGGCCGACTCGCCCCGGTCGCGGCCGCGGATCATCCGGGCGAGGCGCTGGGTGACCCCGTCCATCCGGTCGAGGAAGAGGTCCTCCTTGGCGGGGAAGTAGTTGTAGACGGTGTTCACGGAGACGTCGGCCGCCTCGGCGACGTCGGCGACGGTGACGGCCGCGAAGCCGCGCTCCAGGAAGAGCCCCGTCGCGATGTCCGAGATCCGTTGCTTCGTCTCGCGCTTCTTGCGTTCCCTGAGTCCCTCGGCCATGGCCCCATCCTAGGCAATCCTAGGCTCGCTGAAATATGAGAGCCACTGAATTTTTGGAGACGTTGCAAAATTTAAGAGACTCTGTTTTCGTGGTCGTCATGCCACTCATCAGCACGGCCGGGCTCGCCCGGACCTTCACCGGCAGGAACGGCCCCGTCGAGGCCGTCCGCGGCATCGACCTCACCGTCGAACCCGGCGAGATCGTGGGCCTCCTGGGCCCCAACGGCGCCGGCAAGACGACCACCCTGCGGATGCTCACCACGCTCCTCGCCCCCACCGGGGGCGTCGCCACCGTCGCCGGCCACGACCTCGTCGAGGACCCGGCCGCCGTCCGCCGCCGCATCGGGTACGTCGCCCAGTCCGGCGGCCTCGACCCCCAGGAGACCGTCCGCTCCGAACTCGTCACCCAGGGCCGGCTCTACGGGATGCCCCGGGCGCGCGCGGCGGCCCGCGCCGAGGAGCTCGCCGCCGACCTCGGCCTGACCGAGCTCCTCGACCGCCGGACCCCGGCCCTCTCCGGCGGCCAGCGCCGCAGGGTCGACCTCGCGATGGGCCTCACCCACCGGCCGGAGCTCCTCTTCCTCGACGAGCCGACGACCGGCCTCGACCCCGCCGGCCGCGCCGACCTGTGGGCGCTGGTCCGGCGGCTGCGCGACACGCACGGCACGACCGTCGTGCTCACCACCCACTACCTCGACGAGGCCGACGCCCTGGCCGACCGGCTCGTGATCGTCGATCGCGGCACGGTCGTCGCCGAGGGCAGCCCCGCCGCACTCAAGGCCGCGCACGGCGTGGCCACCCTCCAGGAGGCGTTCCTCGCCGTCACCGGGCGCGGCCCGGCCCCCGTCGACACCGCCCCCGTAGCCGTCTAGGACCCCGGATGCTCCTCCACGACACCGCACTCGTCTTCGGGCGGTACGCCCGCCAGACCCTGCGCTCCCCCTTCCAGATCTTCTTCGGCGCCCTGATGCCGCTGCTCTACCTGCTCCTCTTCGGGCCGCTGCTCACCGGACTCCCGCTGGGACGCGAGGGCGACTCCTGGCAGATCCTCGTCCCCGGCCTGCTCCTCCAACTCGGCCTCTTCGGAGCCTCGTTCGCCGGCTTCTCGCTCATCATGGAGAAGGACTGGGGAGTGTTCGACCGGATGCGGGTCACCCCGGTGAGCCGGCTCGGCCTGCTCCTCGGGCGGATCCTGCGCGACGCGGCGCTCTTCGTCTTCCAGGCCGTGCTGCTGGTCCTGGCGGCGATCCCGATGGGCCTGCGGGCGCCGGTGGCCGGCGTCCTCGTCGGCTTCGGCTTCGTCGCCCTGCTCTCCGCGGCGCTCGCCGCCCTCTCGTACACCCTGGCCCTCAGGCTCCCCAGCCCGCAGGAGTTCGGCCCGGCGATCAACACGCTCGCCATGCCCGCGATGCTGCTGTCGGGCCTGATGCTGCCGATGGCCCTCGCCCCCGGCTGGCTGGACGCGCTCTCCCACCTCGTGCCGTTCCGCTATCTGGTCGACGCGGTGCGGGAGGCGTACATCGGCCACTACACGACCCCGGCCATGCTGTACGGCGTCCTCGTCGCCCTCGGGACGACGGCGCTGGCCGTGACGGTCGGCACACGGACGTTCCGGAGCGCCGGTGCGTAACTAGGCTGGTCCCATGGTCAATCTGACGCGCATCTACACCCGTACCGGCGACCAGGGCACGACGGCCCTCGGCGACATGAGCAGGACCGCCAAGACGGACCTGCGGATCTCGGCGTACGCCGACGCCAACGAGGCCAACGCCGCCATCGGCACGGCCGTCGCCCTCGGGCGGCTCGACGAGGAGGTCGTGAAGGTCCTCGTCCGCGTCCAGAACGACCTGTTCGACGTCGGCGCGGACCTCTGCACCCCGGTGGTGGAGGACCCGGAGTACCCGCCGCTCCGGGTCGAGCAGAGCTACGTCGACAAGCTGGAGGCCGACTGCGACCGCTTCCTGGAGGGCCTGGAGAAGCTGCGCTCCTTCATCCTGCCCGGCGGCACGCCCGGTGCGGCACTGCTGCACCAGGCGTGCACGGTGGTCCGGCGGGCGGAGCGCTCCACCTGGGCCGCCCTGGAGGCGCACGGCGAGACGATGAACGCCCTGACCGCCACGTACCTCAACCGGCTATCGGACCTGCTCTTCATCCTTGCCCGGACGGCGAACAAGGAGGTCGGCGACGTCCTCTGGGTCCCGGGCGGGGACCGCTGACCCGCCGGTCGGCGGCTTCTTCGGCCAGATCGCGTAGCTGAGCGCGATCAGGCCGTGGATGCCGACCGCCCGCCAGGCGAAGAAGATCCAGCTCCGCAGCGACCCGGTGTCCCCGTCGTCGCCGACGTACCAGGCGGCGAGGAGCAGCAGACCGGAGGCGACGGCGGCGGCGACGACCGAGCCGAGCCAGATCTCGCCCTCGTGACGGGCGCGCGCCCTGCCGTACCGCGGCGGGCCGACGGGCGGCGGCGCGCCGCCGAAGCGGCGGGCGGCATGGCCGTCGAGCCACTTCACCGTCCGGTGGCCGTGGCCGACGGTGTAGCCGATGTAGACGGCGGCGAGGCCGTGCTTCCAGCTGGGGTCGGCCCCGTTCTTGAGGTCGATCGCGGTGACGACGAGGAGCAGGACCTCCAGGAGCGGCTCGCACAGGAGGAGCGCCATGCCCAGTCGGGGCATCCGCAGCAGGTAGCGAGCGCCGAGCCCGGCGGCGAGCAGGACCCAGAAACCGACCTCGCAGACGACGATCAGCGTGACGATCACGACGGTTCCCCTTTCGGTTCCCCCTCAGCGTCCCGTGCCGCCGGGCCCGGTTCGTCGTCGCCGTTGAGGAAGTCCGCCTACATCCTTCGGCGGAGACGGGCGGCGGCGCGGATCGGCCCGGACGAGGAGGTCCCGGCCCTCGGGGGCGTGTTGGATGGGTACGTGACACTCCCCCGCCCGCACCGCACCGACCTGCTCATCGCCCTCTCGGGGCTCGCCTGCGGGCTGCTCCTGTGGTCGTACGGTCTCTACACGACGGGCGACCGCGTCTTCGACCAGCGGTGGGCGGCGCTGGTGCCGCTCGTGGTGATGTCCGCGACGGAGGTGGTGCGCCGGACGCTGCCGCAGACCGCGCTGACCGTCGCCACCCTCGCGATCACGGCGGACCAGTTCACCAACGGGAACCTGCTCACGGTCCTGATGTTCACGGACGTGGTCTACGCGGCCGTCGTGTACGGCTCCCCCGCGGCGGCCCGCCGCATCCCCTACACCACGGCGCTGATCACGGTCGGTGTGACGGTCGGCTTCCTCGTCTGGTGGCAGAACGCCATCGCGCTCCTCGTCGGGGTGGTCACGGGCATGCTCTCGTTCCTGCCCGCGGTGACCGGCGCGATCGTCCGCAACCACCGGGAGGCGGCGGAGGCGGCCCGGCTGCGGGCCGAGCAGACGGCGCTGCTGGCCGAGATGGACCGGGCGCAGGCGGTGGTGGCCGAGCGCGCCCGGATGGCGCGCGAGCTGCACGACATGGTGGCCAACCACCTCTCGGCGATCGCCATCCACTCCACGGCGGCGCTCTCGCTCGACGAGCCGGCCACCACCCGGCAGGCGCTGACCGTGATCCGGGAGAACAGCGTGGCGGGCCTGGCGGAGATGCGGCGGCTCATCGGTCTCCTCCGGGACAGCAGCGGGGACGCGGAGCCGGCCGCCGCACCCACGCTCGCCGGTGTGGACGCCCTGATCGCGCAGGCGCGCGCGAACGGGGGGTCGAGCGGGCTGGTCTTCGCCCTGGTCGACACCCGGGAGCAGGCGAACGGCCTGCCGGCGCCGGTGGAGCTGGCCGCGTACAGGATCGTGCAGGAGTCCCTGACCAACGCCCTGAAGCACGCGGCGCCGGGCGAGGTCCGGGTGGCGCTCTCCCGCCCGCCGGGGGCGCTGACGGTCGAGGTGACGAGTCGGTGCGGGGAACGTCCCGGCCCGACCGCGCCCGGTTCGGGGGCGGGTCTGGTGGGGATGCGGGAACGGGTGGCCCTGCTCGGCGGGGTCTTCGAGGCGGGTCCGGTGGCGGACGACGAGGGAAGCGAACGGTGGCGGGTGCGGGCGGAACTGCCGGTGGCCGCGAGCGACGAGGAGCGGGCATGACGGTGCGGGTGGTGGTCGCCGAGGACCAGAGCGCGGTACGGGCGGGGCTGGTGCTCATCCTGGGCAGCACCCCGGACATCGAGGTGGTCGGGGAGGCGGCCGACGGGGAGCGGGCCGTCGAGCTGGCGCGCGAACTCCGTCCGGACCTGGTCCTGATGGACGTGCAGATGCCCCGGATGGACGGTGTGACGGCGACGGGGATCGTGGTCGCGGAGGGCCTGGCGGACGTCCTGGTGCTGACCACCTTCGATCTGGACGCGTACGTGTTCGGGGCGCTGCGCGCCGGGGCGGCCGGCTTCCTGCTCAAGAACGCGGACGCGCGCGAGCTGATCGAGGCGGTGCGGACGGTGGCGCGCGGCGAGGGCCTGATCGCCCCGGCGGTGACGCGGCGGCTCATCGCGGAGTTCGCCGCGACCGGGCGGCCGGCGCGGGCGTCCTCGGGAACGGATCCCGCCGTGCTGGAGGCGCTGACGCCCCGGGAGCGCGAGGTGCTGTCCGCGTTGGGCGGCGGGCTGTCGAACGCGGAGATCGCCGTACGGCTGGACATGGCGGAGGCGACGGTGAAGACGCACGTCAGCAAGGTCCTGGGGAAGCTGGGGCTGAAGAGCAGGGTCCAAGCGGCGGTGCTGGCACAGGAGTTGGGGGTCTGACCCGAGAACGCCGACGTTGGTCTGGACCTCTTGACGATTGGTCCAGACCTTCCTACGCTCGCGGGGCGCGCGCATCTTCACGGACCACCCCCACCTTGTCCGTCCGCAACTTGAGGAGCACCGTTGAGCACTCAAGCACCGACGCGCAGATCAGGGTTCAGACGCCGGGCCGCCGCCGGCCTGACCGCCCTGATCCTGCCGCTGGCCGCCATGGTCGGCCTCGCCACCCCCGCCGAAGCGGCCACCTCGGCCACGGCGACCTACACGAAGACGTCCGACTGGGGCACCGGCTTCGGCGCCAACTGGACCATCAAGAACACCGGCACCACCACCATCAGCTCCTGGACCGTCGAGTGGGACTACCCCGCCGGCACCTCGGTCACCTCCGCCTGGGACGCCACCGTCACCAGCTCCGGCACCCACTGGACCGCCAAGAACGTCGGCTGGAACGGCACCCTCGCCCCCGGCGCCTCCGTCTCCTTCGGCTACAACGGCGCAGGCCCGGGCGCGCCGAGCGGCTGTAAGATCAACGGCGCCGCCTGCGACGGCACCACCCAGCCCGGCGACAACCCGCCCTCGGCCCCCGGCACGCCCGTCGCCTCCGGCATCACCGACACCTCGGCGAAGCTCACCTGGCCCGCGGCCACCGACGACAAGGGCGTCAAGAACTACGACGTCCTGCGCGACGGCACCAGGATCGCCACGGTCACCGGCCTCACCCACACCGACCAGGGCCTCACCGCCGGCACCGACTACAGCTACACGGTCGTCGCCCGCGACACCGCCGACCAGACCGGCCCCGCCGCCGGCCCGGTCGCCGTCCGCACCACCGGCGGCGGCGGAGGCCAGCCCCTGCCGAACGCCGTGAAGATGGGCTACTTCACCAACTGGGGCGTCTACGGCCGCAACTACCACGTGAAGAACATCGTGACCTCGGGCTCCGCGTCCAAGATCACGCACATCAACTACGCCTTCGGCAACGTCCAGGGCGGCAAGTGCACCATCGGCGACGCCTACGCCGACTACGACAAGGCCTACACCGCCGACCAGTCCGTCGACGGCGTCGCCGACACCTGGGACCAGCCGCTGCGCGGCAACTTCAACCAGCTCCGCAAGCTGAAGAAGGCCTACCCGAACATCAAGGTCCTCTGGTCCTTCGGCGGCTGGACCTGGTCCGGCGGCTTCGGCCAGGCCGTGCAGAACCCGACCGCCTTCGCGCAGTCCTGCTACGACCTGATCGAGGACCCGCGCTGGGCCGACGTCTTCGACGGCATCGACCTGGACTGGGAGTACCCCAACGCCTGCGGCCTCAGCTGCGACACCAGCGGCCCCGCGGCCTTCAAGAACATGATGCAGGCGATGCGCGCCAAGTTCGGCGCCAACTACCTCGTCACCGCGGCCGTCACGGCCGACGGCTCCGCCGGCGGCAAGATCGACGCCACCGACTACGCGGGCGCCGCGCAGTACATGAACTGGTTCAACGTCATGACGTACGACTTCTTCGGCGCCTGGGCGGCCCAGGGCCCGACGGCCCCGCACTCCCCGCTCACCTCGTACGCCGGCATCCCGCAGGCGGGCTTCAACTCCGCCGACGCGATCGCCAAGTTCAAGGCGCAGGGCGTCCCGGCCAAGAAGCTGCTGCTCGGCATCGGCTTCTACGGGCGCGGCTGGACCGGCGTCACCCAGGCGACCCCCGGCGGCACGGCGACCGGCCCCGCGCCGGGCACCTACGAGCAGGGCATCGAGGACTACAAGGTGCTGAAGAACTCCTGCCCGTCCACCGGCACCATCGCGGGCACGGCGTACGCCAAGTGCGGCAGCAACTGGTGGAGCTACGACACCCCGGCCACGGTCACGTCCAAGATGGGCTGGGCGAAGAACCAGGGCCTGGGCGGCGCGTTCTTCTGGGAGTTCAGCGGTGACGCCGGCAACGGCGAGCTCGTCGGCGCCATCAACACCGGCCTGAACTAGCCCCTCCGGGAAAACGCCGAAGCGGGGGACGGTGCAGCACGCCGTCCCCCGCTTCTCACGTCCTACGCGACGTTCACCCGTTGCCCGGGAGGCGCCGCCTCGAGCCAGGCCATGAAGCCGGTGCGGGCGTCCTCGCTCATCGCGAGCTCCAGCCGCACTCCCTCGTACATGCAGGGCTGGATCACCGCGTCGGAGAGCAGCGCGAGCTCCTCCTCGCCCTCCGGCATCCGGCGCTCCAGGGCCACGATGGACGAGCGCTCGAGCACCCGGCGCGGGCGGGGCGCGTACGAGAAGACACGGAACCAGGCGATCTCGTCACCGCTGTAGCGGGCGACGCCGTACACCCAGCCCTTGCCGGTCGGATCCGGCTCGTCGGGGATGTCCCAGCGCAGGGAACAGTCGAAGGTGCCGCCGGCACGCTGGATCAGTCTCCGGCGCAAGCCGAAGACGAAGAGCCCGATCACCACCAGTGCGACGACCAGGCCGCACACGAGCAGAGCGAGGAACATCTTCACCGACCTCCTCGCTGCGTCCCGTAGCCGGCACGGCCGGCAGAACCGAATACAACCTGCATATGCATCGCCTCAGCCGCGGCACGGTCCGGAATCATCCGGACCGTGCCGCGGCTGAGGGCACTACCAGTCGGTGCGGACCGTCAGCGGACCGACACCGCGCGCAGCCGGACCTCGGCGCGCCGCTCGGCGGCGGCGTCCTCGCCCGTCTTCGCACGCTCCAGCGCGCGCTCGGCGCGCTGGGCGTCGATCTCGTCCGCCAGCTCGCAGATCTCCGCGAGCAGAGACAGCTTGTCGTCGGCGAACGAGATGAATCCGCCGTGGACGGCGGCGACGACGGTCCCGCCCTCACTCGTACGGATGGTCACCGGGCCCGACT
The DNA here is from genome assembly GCF_056436715.1 of Streptomyces sp. NPDC043176. Classification (NCBI taxonomy): domain Bacteria; kingdom Bacillati; phylum Actinomycetota; class Actinomycetes; order Kitasatosporales; family Streptomycetaceae; genus Streptomyces; species Streptomyces sp. NPDC043176. The sequence goes on along the minus strand of NZ_JBWKCA010000001.1, from coordinate 464,308 downwards.
CCAGCACACCGAGCAGCGGCTGGTGGCCGGGCATGACGCCGATGTCGCCGGAGGTGGTACGCGCGATGACCAGGGTGGCCTCGCCGGACCAGACACTCCGGTCCGCGGCGACCAGCTCGACGTGCAGCTCAGCAGCCAAGGGTGGCTCCTCGGGTCACCACCCGGCGGTCGTGCCGGGTGTTGGGGTCAATTCTAGGGGGCGTGGTGAGGGGGGCGGGACGGATCCCGCCCCCCTCGGGCGAGCACGGGGCTCAGGAGACGCCGAGCTCCTTGGCGTTGTTCTTGAGGTCCTCAAGACCACCGCACATGAAGAACGCCTGCTCGGGGAAGTGGTCGTACTCACCGTCGCAGATCGCGTTGAACGCGGCGATCGACTCGTCGAGCGGAACGTCCGAACCGTCCACACCGGTGAACTGCTTCGCCGCGTGGGTGTTCTGGGACAGGAAGCGCTCGACACGGCGGGCGCGGTGGACAACGAGCTTGTCCTCCTCGCTCAGCTCGTCGATACCGAGGATCGCGATGATGTCCTGGAGGTCCTTGTACTTCTGCAGGATTCCCTTGACGCGCGTGGCGGCGTCGTAGTGGTCCTGCGCGATGTAGCGCGGGTCCAGGATCCGGGACGTGGAGTCCAGCGGGTCCACGGCCGGGTAGATGCCCTTCTCGGAGATCGGACGGGAGAGAACCGTCGTCGCGTCGAGGTGGGCGAAGGTGGTAGCCGGAGCCGGGTCGGTCAGGTCGTCCGCGGGGACGTAGATCGCCTGCATCGAGGTGATCGAGTGACCACGGGTCGACGTGATGCGCTCCTGGAGGAGACCCATCTCGTCGGCCAGGTTCGGCTGGTAACCCACCGCGGAGGGCATGCGGCCGAGCAGCGTGGAGACCTCGGAACCGGCCTGGGTGAAGCGGAAGATGTTGTCGATGAAGAACAGCACGTCCTGCTTCTGCACATCGCGGAAGTACTCCGCCATGGTCAGACCGGCGAGGGCCACGCGCAGACGGGTGCCCGGGGGCTCGTCCATCTGGCCGAAGACCAGCGCGGTCTTGTCGAGAACGCCGGCCTCCTCCATCTCGACCATGAGGTCGTTGCCCTCACGGGTGCGCTCGCCGACGCCCGCGAAGACGGAGACACCGTCGTGCAGCTTGGCCACACGGACGATCATCTCCTGGATCAGAACGGTCTTGCCGACACCGGCACCACCGAACAGACCGATCTTTCCACCCTTGACGTACGGGGTGAGGAGGTCGACGACCTTCAGGCCGGTCTCGAACATCTCGGTCTTGGACTCGAGCTGGTCGAAGGCCGGGGCCTTGCGGTGGATCGTCCAGCGCGGCGCGTCGGCCACGGTGGACTCGTCGGCGTTCAGCACCTGGCCCAGCGTGTTGAACACGCGGCCCTTGGTGGCGTCACCGACCGGGACGGTGATGCCCGTGCCCGTGTCGGTCACCGGGGCCTGGCGGACCAGACCGTCGGTGGGCTGCATGGAGATGGTGCGGACGACGCCGTCACCGAGGTGCTGGGCGACCTCGAGGGTCAGCGTCTTGGTCGCGCCCTCCTCGGCCGGGTCCGGAACCTCGACGTTCAGCGCGTTGTAGATCTCCGGCATCGCGTCGACGGGGAACTCCACGTCGACGACCGGGCCGATGACCCGGGCGACGCGGCCCGTGGCGGCGGCCGTCTCAACAGTGGTCGTCATTACTTGTCACTCCCCGCGGTCGCGTCGGCCAGGGCTGCGGTGCCACCGACGATCTCGCTGATTTCCTGGGTGATTTCGGCCTGGCGGGCCGCGTTGGCAAGTCGGGAGAGGTTGTTGATCAAGTCTCCCGCGTTGTCGGTCGCCGACTTCATCGCGCGGCGCGTGGCGGCGTGCTTGGAGGCGGCCGACTGGAGCAGCGCGTTGTAGATCCGGCTCTCGACGTACCGGGGCAGCAGGGCGTCGAGGACGTCCTCCGCCGACGGCTCGAAGTCGTACAGCGGACGGAGCGTGTCCGTGTCGCCGGCCTCCTTCGCCACCTCGTCGAGGCTGAGGGGCAGCAGCCGGGCCTCGACCGCCGTCTGCGTCATCATCGAGACGAACTCGGTGTAGACGATGTGGAGCTCGTCCACGCCGCCCTCCGCCGTGTCCTTCTCGATCGCCTCGATCAGCGGAGCCGCGATCGTCTTGGCGTCGCCGTACGACGGCTGGTCCGTGAACCCGGTCCACGTGCCGGCCAGCTTCCGCTCACGGAAGTTGTAGTGCGCGATGCCACGACGGCCGACGACGTAGATCGTGACCTCGCGACCTTCCGCCTCGAGCTTCGCCGTCAGCTTCTCCGCCGCCTTGATGGCGTTGGAGTTGAAGGCACCGGCCAGACCGCGGTCGCTCGAGAGGAGCAGGACCGCGGCGCGGACCGGGTTCTCCGCCTCGGTGGTCAGCGGGTGCTTGTCGTTCGCACCCGTGGCCACCGCCGTGACCGCGCGCGTCAGCTCGGTCGCGTACGGAGTCGACGCCTGCACCTTGCGCTGCGCCTTGACGACACGCGAGGCGGCGATCATCTCCATCGCCTTGGTGATCTTCTTCGTCGCGGTGACGGATTTGATGCGACGCTTGTAGACCCGGAGCTGCGCTCCCATGAGTCAGGTCCCTTCCGTCGTCACTTCGAGACGTTGACGGCGGCAGGAGCGTCCTCGCCCAGCAGCTTGCCGTCAGAGGTCTCGAACTGCTTCTTGAACTCCGCGATGGCGTCACCGACGGACTGCAGGGTGTCGTCCGACATCTTGCCGCCCTCACGGATGGAGGTCATGAGACCCGAGTGGTTCTGGCGCAGGTACGCCAGGAGCTCGGCCTCGAAGCGACGGATGTCGGCGACCGGGACGTCGTCCATCTTGCCGGTGGTGCCGGCCCAGACGGAGACGACCTGGTTCTCGGTGGGCATCGGCTGGTACTGAGCCTGCTTGAGCAGCTCGACCATCCGCTGACCGCGCTCCAGCTGCGCCTTCGACGCCGCGTCCAGGTCGGAACCGAAGGCGGCGAACGCCTCCAGCTCACGGAACTGGGCGAGGTCGACACGGAGGCGACCGGAGATCTGCTTCATCGCCTTGTGCTGGGCGGAGCCACCGACACGGGAGACCGAGATACCGACGTTCAGGGCCGGACGCTGGCCGGCGTTGAACAGGTCGGACTCCAGGAAGCACTGGCCGTCGGTGATGGAGATGACGTTGGTCGGGATGAACGCCGACACGTCGTTCGCCTTGGTCTCGACGATCGGCAGACCCGTCATCGAACCGGCACCGAGCTCGTCCGAGAGCTTCGCGCAGCGCTCGAGGAGACGCGAGTGCAGGTAGAAGACGTCACCCGGGTAGGCCTCACGGCCCGGCGGGCGGCGCAGCAGCAGCGACACGGCGCGGTAGGCGTCGGCCTGCTTCGACAGGTCGTCGAAGACGATCAGGACGTGCTTGCCCTGGTACATCCAGTGCTGACCGATGGCGGAACCGGTGTACGGCGCCAGGTACTTGAAGCCGGCCGGGTCGGACGCCGGGGCGGCGACGATCGTCGTGTACTCGAGCGCGCCGGCCTCTTCCAGGGCGCCGCGAACGGACGCGATGGTCGAGCCCTTCTGGCCCACGGCGACGTAGATGCAGCGGACCTGCTTGTTCACGTCGCCCGAGCGCCAGTTGTCGCGCTGGTTGATGATCGTGTCGATGCACAGCGCGGTCTTGCCGGTCTGGCGGTCGCCGATGATCAGCTGACGCTGGCCGCGGCCGACCGGCGTCATGGCGTCGACGGCCTTGTAGCCGGTCTCCATCGGCTCGTGCACCGACTTACGGGCCATAACGCCCGGGGCCTGCAGCTCGAGGGCGCGGCGGCCCTCGGTCGCGATCTCGCCGAGACCGTCGATCGGGTTGCCGAGCGGGTCGACGACGCGACCCAGGTATCCCTCACCGACACCGACGGAGAGGACCTCGCCGGTGCGCTGCACCGACTGTCCCTCCTCGATACCGCTGAACTCGCCGAGGACGATCGCACCGATCTCGCGCTCTTCGAGGTTCAGCGCGAGACCGAGGGTCCCGTCCTCGAACTTCAGCAGCTCGTTCGCCATGGCCGAGGGAAGACCCTCGATCTTCGCGATACCGTCACCGGCCAGGCTGACCGTGCCGACCTCCTCGCGCGAGGCCGCGTCCGGCTGGTACGACTGGACAAAGTTCTCCAGTGCGTCCCGGATCTCCTCCGGCCGGATCGTGAGCTCCGCCATCTGGGTTCCCTGCTCTCCTTGTTGGGCCCGAAGTTTCTTAAGGGGTCTGGGGGCCGACCCCCAGGAATCTTCTGCAATCTCTGCACGGCCCAACCGGGCCGCTGGTGATGCTGTGTAGCTGTGTGCTGCGGTGGCTGCCGTCAGCCGGCCAGTCGGCGGGTCGCCTCGTCGAGGCGCTCCGCGATCGAGCCGTTGATGACCTCGTCGCCGACCTGCACGGTGATCCCGCCGAGGACCGCGGGGTCCACGTCCAGGTTCAGGTGCATCTGGCGGCCGTACAGCTTGGCCAGGACGGCACCGAGACGCTGCTTCTGCTGGTCGGACAGCGGCACCGCCGAGGTGACGACGGCGACCATCCGGTCCCGGCGCGCCGCGGCGAGCTTGGACAGGGACTCGAGTCCCGCTTCCAGGCTACGTCCCCGGGGCTGGGTCACCAGACGGACGACCAGGCGCTCGGTCGACGCGTGGGCCTTGCCGCCGAGCAGGCTGCGGAGCAGCTCGCCCTTGGCGGTGGCCGTGGCGGCCTTGTCCGTCAGCGCCGAGCGGAGCTCGTTGCTGGAGGACACGATCCGGCCGAAGCGGAACAGCTCGTCCTCGACGCCGTCGAGCGCGCCCGCCTTCTGCGCCGCGGTGAGGTCGGCGATGTTCGCCAGCTCCTCGACCGCGTCGACCAGGTCACGCGAGCGCGACCAACGGGAACGCACCATGCCCGAGACCAGGTCGACGGTCTCGCCACCCACCTGACCGCTCAGGAGTCGCTGCGCGAGCTCGGCCTTGGCCTCACCCGACTGTGCGGGGTCGGTCAGGACCCGGCGCAGCGACACCTCGCGGTGGAGCAGCGTGGTGACGGCGGCCAGCTCGTCCGCGAGCTTCGTCGCGTCGACCGACGTGTTGTCGGTCAGAGCGTCGAGGGACTCACGGGCGGCGGCCAGTGCCTCGCGGCTCGCTCCGTTCATCGGACGGCCTCGGCCTTCTCCTCGAGCTCTTCGAGGAAGCGGTCGATCGTGCGGCTCTGGCGGGCGACGTCCTCGAGGGACTCGCCGACCAGCTTGCCGGCCAGGTCGGTGGCGAGCTTGCCCACGTCCTGACGCAGCGACGCGGACGCGGCCTTGCGGTCGGCCTCGATCTGCGTGTGACCGGCCGCGATGATCTCCTCGCGCTGGCGCTGGCCCTCCGCCTTCATCTCCTGGATGATCGCGGTGCCCTGCTCCGTCGCCTCCTGGCGAAGACGCGCGGCCTCGTGGCGGGCCTCGGCGAGCTGGGCCTTGTACTGCTCCAGCACGCTCTGAGCCTCGATCTGGGCCGACTCGGCCTTCTCGATGCCACCCTCGATGGCCTCGCGGCGCTCTTCCAGAACCTTGTTGATGTTCGGGAGGAGCTTCTTGGCGAGGAACCCGAAGACGATGACGAAGGCGATCAGGCCGATGACGAGCTCGTCGAGATGCGGGATGAGCGGGGGCTGCTCCTCCGCCGCTTCCGCAAGAAGCAGAGCGTTCACATCAGTGCCTTCCGTAAAAGTGGGGCTGTCGGTCCGGCTTACTTGTAGACGAAGCCCATGACGATGCCGATGAGGGCGAGCGCCTCACAGAACGCGAAACCCATGATCTGGTTGGTGCGGATCAGGCCGGCCGCCTCGGGCTGACGGGCGAGGGCCTGGGTGCCGTTACCGAAGATGATGCCGACGCCGACGCCGGGGCCGATGGCCGCGAGGCCGTAGCCGATGGAGGCGACGTTTCCGTTGACGGCGGCGAGAGTCTCGAGAGCGGACATGCCGGTTCTTCCTTCTCTTTCAAGGACCCGGTGGGGGTTGGCCACCGGACGACTGTTGGTTTGGGGGTGGTGCTGCCGGTCAGGGCCGGACTCAGTGGTGCTCGGAGAGCGCGCCCTGGACGTAGCTGCAGGCCAGGAGGACGAAGACGTACGCCTGGACGGCCTGGATGAAGAGCTCGAAGGCGGTCATCACGAGGACCATCACGAACGAGGCGCCGGCGTAGACGAAGCCCAGGCCGTTCATGAGGTACCAGGTGGCAAGCGAGAACATCACGATGAGCAGGTGACCGGCGAACATGTTCGCGAACAGTCGGACCGCGTGCGTGAAGGGCCGGATGAGCAGGTTCGAGAAGAACTCGAGGACGACGACCAGGGGAAGGATCGGGCCGAGCGACTTGTCGTAGCCGACGATGTTCTTCCAGCCGCCGACGAAGCCGTGCTTCTTGAAGGTCAGCGAGACCCAGAGGACGTACACGATCAGCGCGAGGGCCGCCGGGAAGGCGATCAGCGAGGTGACCGGGAACTGGGCGAGCGGGATGATCGACCAGAGGTTGAGCATCCACACGAAGAAGAACAGCGACACCATCAGCGGGACGTACTTCTCGCCGTCCTTCTTGCCGATGATCTCGTAGACGATGCCGCGGCGCACGAAGTCGTACCCGGCCTCGCCGACCATCTGCATCTTGCCGGGGATCAGCTTGGGCTTGTTGAAGGCGGCCCAGAAGAACCCGACGACCACGAGCGAACCCAGGATGGCGAGCAGCATCGGCTTGGTGAAGTCGAAGCCACCCACGGAGAAGATGGGCTCGTACATGAACGTGTGCAGGCCCGGCGCCGGGAAGCCACATCCGGTGAAGATGTGGCAATCCGGGTCGAAGGCAAGCGTCTGGTCAGCACTCACCGCGGGCTCCTTCAGCGTGGCGCATAGGTACGGCAACCTCGTTGTGTCGGCGCGGCACGCAGCCGCGGGTCGGCACTGGACTGGTCTTACGGATAAGGGGGCGGCGGTTCGGCATCGAGCCTCGCGCTGGGACAGGCGTCTCGGATGCCCGCGCCCGCAGTGCCGCAGTTGGCACCGGACGATAGCAGGAAGCCGAACGCGGCTTTATCCCGGCCCTACCCTTCACTGCTTCGACCCCGACTTCTCGGGCTCGACGTACATGATCTTGGCCTTCATGTAGGCCCGGGCCTGCGCGGCGACCCACACCACGGTCGTCGCCAGCAGCGTGAAGGCGAAGGCCTTGAAGTCGAACAGCGTCGTGTCCTTGAACAAGGCCAGGAAGATGAAGAGCAGCAGCAGTTGGGCCGTGTAGAGCATGAGCCCCATGGCCTGGAACAGCTGCGGCAGCGACTTCGCCGTCCGCTGGAGCACCACGAGCCCCACGCCCATGAAGAGGATCACGACCAGGGTGCCGGCGACCGCGCCGAGCGCACCCTTGCCACCGGCGACCACCCCGCTGACGACCGTGGCGATGGCGCCGACGGCAGCGGTGGGTACGGCGGTGTGCAGCAGGGTGCGTACGTCGTTGGACGGCATGGCGGTGTCTCCGCTTTTGATGGAGGGGGCGATGGTGTCGTCATGGACGAGCGTAAGCCCGGTCCGAGGTGGGTCTCGGGGCCAACAGACCGTCGCACTACGGTCTTTCGGCACTGTCGCCGGGTCTCGTGAACGGTATCACAAACTATTTGAATAGGTCTTTACCCATAAGGTGTGCCAACCGTCACACATGAGTGTGATGGCGCGCGTGTGTGCGCGACACGGGGGCGTTCCGTCTGGTAATGGCCGCGAATGCGGCTTTCGTCAACTCGGCGTTCCGGCCTTCCGCCGGTCGGGGAAGCGCGCGCGGTTGCCGATGGCGGTGGCTCCGTTGATCCCCGCGGGGACCGGAATCCGCTCTTCCTCGACCATCGGGGCCTCCACGACGGGCTCCGGCACCGAAATCCGCTTGCGCCGGCGGTAACGGGGCGGCACGACGGACTCGGCCCAGCGGGGCGCGCGCGGGGAGAACCGCGGCAGCAGGAGCAGCACCAGGCCGATGGCGCTCAGCGCGACGACGCCGAGGACGATCCACATCGACGTCGAGTGCACCGAGTAGGCCAGCGTCCCGAAGGCGATCAGGGCCGACCAGAAGTACATGATCAGCACCGCCCGGCTGTGCGAGTGCCCGATCTCCAGGAGCCGGTGGTGCAGGTGGCCGCGGTCGGCGGCGAACGGCGACTGGCCCTTCCACGTACGGCGCACGATCGCGAGGACCAGGTCCGCCATCGGGATCGCGATGATCGTCAGCGGCAGCACGAGCGGGATGAAGACGGGCAGGGCGGCGTGCGTGGCCTCGCGGGTCGAGCCCTCGAACAGCTTCAGCACGTCCGGGTCGACCTGCCCGGTGATCGAGATGGCCGAGGCCGCCAGGATCAGGCCGATCAGCATCGACCCCGAGTCGCCCATGAAGATCCGCGCCGGGTGCATGTTGTGCGGCAGGAAGCCCAGGCACATGCCCATGAGGATGGCCGCGAAGAGCGTCGCGGGGGCGGCCGCCTCGATCGTGTAGCCGTACCAGAGGCGGTACGCGTACAGGAAGAAGGCCGCGGCTGCGATGCAGACCATGCCGGCGGCGAGGCCGTCGAGACCGTCGACGAAGTTCACCGCGTTGATGGTGAGGACGACCAGGGCGACCGTGAGGAGCGTGCCCTGCCCCGGGGTCAGGGCGACCGTGCCGACGCCGGGGATCGGCAGCCACAGGATCGTCAGACCCTGCGCGACCATCACGCCCGCGGAGATCATCTGCGCGCCGAGCTTGATCAGCGCGTCCAGCTCGAACTTGTCGTCGAGGACGCCGATCAGCCAGATCAGCGCCGCCCCGGAGAGCAGCGCGCGGGGCTCGTTGGACAGCTCGAAGACGCTGCTCAGGTTCTGCAGGTGGGCGGCGACGAGGAGTCCCGCGCACAGCCCGAAGAACATGGCGATGCCACCGAGCCGCGGAGTCGGTTCTCGGTGTACGTCGCGGGCGCGGATCTCCGGCATCGCCCCGGTCGCGATGGCGAACTTCCGCACCGGACCGGTGAGCAGATAGGTCACCGCGGCCGTGACACAGAGCGTCAGCAGGTAATCACGCACGGGCTGCCCCACAGGAATCGCTGGCCATCTCAGCCCCACACCCTAGCCGTGCCATCCATGTGGTCTGAGACACCGGGGCCCCCCGAACGGTTGCGCCCGGTCCCCGCTCAGCCTCCATACGGGGGAAATCGGCCGGTCAGCTCGCGTACCTCCGCCCGTACCCTGGCCGTCTCCCCGGCGTCATTCCGCAGGGCCACGGTGAACAGCGCGGCGATCCTGGCCATCTCCGGGGCGCCCATCCCCTGCGTGGTGACGGCCGCCGTGCCGAGCCGGATCCCGCGGCCCTCGCCGTGGGGCAGGGCACAGGTGTCGAGCACCACGCCGGCGGCGGCGAGCCGGGCGCGGGCCGTGCGGCCGTCCACGCCGAGGGGGGACGGGTCCGCGGTGATGAGGTGGGTGTCCGTGCCGCCGGTCGTCACCGCGAAGCCCTCCGCGGCGAGCGCGGCGGCGAGCACCTTCGCGTGTTCCACCACCTGATGGGCGTACGCGGTGAACGCCGGGGTGGACGCCTCGCCGAAGGCCACCGCCTTCGCCGCGATCGTGTGCATCTGGGCGCCGCCCTGGGTGAACGGGAACACCGCGCGGTCGATCCGGCCCGCCAGCTCCCTGTCGCACAGGATCATTCCGCCGCGCGGGCCGCGCAGCACCTTGTGCGTGGTCGCGCAGACCACGTCGGCGTACGGGACGGGGTTGGGGGCCGCTCCCCCGGCGACCAGGCCGATGGGGTGCGCCGCGTCGGCGATGAGGTAGGCGCCGATCTCGTCGGCGATCTCGCGGAAGACCGCGTAGTCGAGGTGGCGGGGGTACGAGATCGAGCCGCAGACGATCGCCTTGGGGCGGTGGTGGCGGGCGAGCGCGGCGACCTGCTCGTAGTCGACGAGCCCGGTCTCGGCGTCGACGCCGTACGGCACGAAGTCGAACCACCGGCCGGAGAAGTTGGCGGGCGACCCGTGCGTCAGGTGCCCGCCGTGGTCGAGTCCCATCGCCAGGACCGTGTCACCGGGCCTCAGAAGGGCCGCGTACGCCGCCAGGACGGCCGAGGAGCCCGAGTGGGACTGGACGTTCGCGTGGTCGGCTCCGAAGAGCGCGGTGGCCCGTTCCACGGCGATCCGCTCCGCCGCGTCGACGTACTCGCAGCCGCCGTGGTGGCGCGCCCCCGGATACCCCTCGGCGTACTTGTTGGCGAGCGGCGACCCCAGCGCCGCCAGCACCGCCGGCGACGTGAAGTTCTCCGCCGCGATCAGCTGCAGACTGTCCGCCTGCCGGCGCACCTCCCCCAGCAGCACGTCGGCGATCTCCGGGTCCTGCCGGCGCAGGACGTCGAGATCCTCATCGGGGGGCGCGGTGACCGGCATGCCACCAATGTAGGCGCGCCCCCGCACCCCCGCCCGTCGACGATTCCCGGCGCCGCAGGGGACCGCCCGTCAGCGCTTGGCCGAGACGCCCGTCAGGGCGGTGACGACGGGGTCGAGGGCCTGGTTGATCTCGTCGCCGATGGAGCGGAAGAAGGTGATGGGGGCGCCGTAGGGGTCGTTGACCTCGTCGGCGTCGACGGAGGGGGCCAGGAGCCACCCGCGTAGAGCGGCAGCAGCGCGGACCAGGGCACGGGCGCGTTCGACCATGCCCTCGTCACGGGGGTCCGGCAGGGTGGCGGGGTCGATGGCGCGGACCAGGCGGGTGAACTCCTTCAGGGTGAAGGTGCGCAGTCCGGCCGAGTGGCCCATGGAGATGACCTGGGCCCGGTGGTCGCGGGTCGCCGTGAGGACGAGGTCGGCGCGGATGACGTGCTCGTCGAGGAGCTCGCGGCCCACGAAGCCGCTGTAGTCGGCGCCGAAGTCGGCGAGGACCAGCTCGGCGTTGGCCTCCATGGGGGCGCCCTCATGGCCCCAGGTCCCGGCGCTCTCCACGATCAGGCCGCCGCCGAGGGGATCGCCCAGGCGGTCGCACAGGGCATGGCGGGTCAGCCGCTCGGTGATCGGCGAGCGGCAGACGTTGCCGGTGCTGACGTGGAGGATGCGGAAGGTGCTGCTGTCGTCGAACCCCGCTATGCCACGCCCCTCAGGGGCGGTCAACTGGCCACCTCGAGGTCGGGTACGACCTTCCGGAGCTCCTCCGGGGACAGCGCGCCCTCGCGCAGCAGCACCGGCACCTTGCCCGTGACGTCGACGATGGACGAGGGGACGATGCCGGGCGTCGGGCCGCCGTCGAGGTAGACGGAGACGGAGTCGCCGAGCATCTGCTGGGCCGCGTCGCAGTCCTCGGGCGACGGGTGGCCGGTGAGGTTGGCCGAGGAGACGGCCATGGGGCCGACCTCGGTGAGCAGCTCGATCGCGACCGGGTGCAGCGGCATACGGATGGCGACGGTCCCGCGGGTGTCGCCGAGGTCCCACTGGAGGGACGGCTGGTGCTTGGCGACGAGGGTGAGCGCGCCGGGCCAGAAGGCGTCGACGAGCTCCCAGGCCTGCTCGGAGAAGTCGGTGACCAGGCCGTGGAGGGTGTTCGGGGAGCCGATGAGCACGGGCGTGGGCATGTTGCGGCCCCGGCCCTTGGCGGCGAGCAGGTCCGCGACGGCCTCGCTGCTGAAGGCGTCCGCCCCGATCCCGTACACGGTGTCGGTGGGCAGCACGACCAGCTCGCCCCGGCGGACGGCGGACGCGGCTTCGCGCAGACCGGTCACGCGGTCGGTCGCCTCGTTGCAGTCGTATCGCCGTGCCATCAGTTCCCGGCCTCCTCGTTCGCGTGCTGCTTGGTCATGGCATTGCCTTGCGGGCGGTCGCGAAGCGCGGCCGGTTGTTCAGGTCCGGGTGGTCGGCGGCGTCGGCCCAGCCGGCCTCTTCGTTGAAGATCCACGGGACCTGCCCGCCCTGGGTGTCCGCGTGCTCGATGACGACGAGGCCGCCGGGGCGCAGCAGGCGGTGGGCGGTGCGCTCGATGCCGCGGATGGTGTCGAGGCCGTCCTCGCCGGAGAAGAGGGCCATCTCCGGGTCGTGGTCACGGGCCTCGGGTGCCACGTACTCCCACTCGGTGAGCGGGATGTACGGCGGGTTGGAGATGACCAGGTCGACCTGGCCGTCCAGCTCCGGGAGGGCGCTGAGCGCGTCGCCCTGGTGGACGGTGACGCGGGAGCCCTCGGCGTTCTTGCGGGTCCAGACGAGGGCGTCGTCGGAGAGTTCGACGGCGTGCACCCGGGAGCGCGGGACCTCCTGGGCCATGGCGAGGGCGATCGCCCCGGAGCCGGTGCACAGGTCGACGATGAGCGGTTCGACGACGTCCATGGCGCGTACGGCGTCTATCGCCCAGCCGACGACCGACTCGGTCTCGGGGCGGGGCACGAAGACGCCGGGGCCCACCTGGAGCTCCAGGTAGCGGAAGAACGCCCGGCCGGTGATGTGCTGGAGCGGTTCGCGCGCCTCGCGGCGGGCGACCGCCTCCCAGTAGCGGGCGTCGAAGTCCGCGTCCTTGACGTTGTGCAGCTCCCCCCGCTTGACGCTGTGCACGAACGCGGCGAGCTCCTCGGCGTCGAAACGCGGTGAGGGAACGCCGGCGTCGGCCAGCCGCTGGGTGGCCTGGGCCACCTCGGCAAGCAGCAGGTTCACGCTGGTCCTCCGTGGTGCGGGGTGGGGCTTGAGGGGGCCTTACGCTGCGGCGAGCTTCGCCGCCGAGTCGGCGTCGACGCACGCCTGGATCATGGGGTCGAGGTCGCCGTCGAGGACCTGGTCCAGGTTGTACGCCTTGAAGCCGACGCGGTGGTCCGAGATCCGGTTCTCCGGGAAGTTGTACGTGCGGATCTTCTCGGACCGGTCGACGGTGCGGACCTGGCTGCGGCGGGCGTCGGCGGCCTCGGCCTCGGCCTTCTCCTGGGCGGCCGCGAGGAGCCGGGAGCGCAGGATGCGCATGGCCTGCTCCTTGTTCTGGAGCTGGCTCTTCTCGTTCTGGCAGGAGGCGACGATGCCGGTCGGCAGGTGGGTGATGCGGACGGCGGAGTCGGTGGTGTTGACCGACTGGCCGCCGGGGCCGGACGAGCGGTAGACGTCGATGCGCAGGTCGTTGGCGTGGATCTCGACGTCGACCTCCTCGGCCTCGGGCGTGACGAGCACGCCGGCGGCGGAGGTGTGGATGCGGCCGGCGGACTCGGTGGCGGGCACGCGCTGCACGCGGTGCACCCCGCCCTCGTACTTGAGGCGGGCCCACACGCCCTGGCCGGGCTCGGTGGCGCCGTTGCCGCCCTTGGTCTTCACGGCGACCTGGACGTCCTTGTAGCCGCCGAGCTCGGACTCGGTGGCGTCGATGATCTCGGTCTTCCAGCCGACGCGCTCGGCGTACCGGAGGTACATGCGGAGCAGGTCGCCGGCGAAGAGCGCGGACTCGTCGCCGCCCGCGCCCGCCTTGATCTCCAGGATGACGTCCTTGTCGTCGCTCGGGTCGCGCGGGACGAGGAGCAGGCGGAGCTTGTCGGTGAGCTCCTCGCGGTCCTTCTCCAGCTGCTTGACCTCGGCGGCGAAGTCCGGGTCGTCATGGGCGAACTCGCGGGCCGTCTCGATGTCGTCGCCGGTCCGCTTCCAGGCCCGGTAGGTGGCGACGATCGGGGTCAGCTCGGCGTAGCGCTTGTTCAGCTTGCGCGCGTTCGCCTGGTCGGCGTGGACCGAGGGGTCCGCGAGCTTCGTCTCCAGGCCGGCGTGCTCGCCGACCAGTTCCTCGACCGCCTCGAACATCGGGGGCTCCTGGTTTTCGTCAGTTCTACGGGACGGCAAAGCGCCGGTCCCGGCCACCCGCGCGGGGCGACCGTGGACCGGCGCAGGGGCTCGCTACTTGGCGGAGCCGGCGGCCTTGCCGAAGCGGGCCTCGAAGCGGGCGACGCGGCCGCCGGTGTCGAGGATCTTCTGCTTGCCCGTGTAGAACGGGTGGCACTCGGAGCAGACCTCGGCACGGATGGTGCCCTCGGTCAGGGTGCTACGGGTGGTGAACGACGCGCCACAGGTGCAGCTGACCTGGGTCTCGACGTACTCGGGGTGGATCTCGCGCTTCAAGGTGTCTCCTAGTTTCGGGAGGGCTCCGGGTCGCCTTCGCGGGTTGCGGCAAGCGTGAACCGGGGCCGACGTACCAGTCTGCCAGGACCGGCCGTATCTCCCAAAACGGGGGTGGGGCCGAAGGTATTCCCGGGCTATTTCACGACGCCGTCGGCCTTGCCGGTGGCGGCGTCCTTCGTCGCCGACGCGGGGATCGGCAGGTCTCCCTCGAGGGCCGTCCAGACCTGCCGGGACGCGGCCTCCAGCGGGACGACCCGGTTGGGGTCCCGGGGGTCGTACTCGACGGGCAGGGTGATCATGTGGATGTTCCGGGGGCCGATGCCGGACAGGCCCTTGGCGAAGCCCATCAGCTCCTGGACGGAGTCGAGTTCGGAGTCCGGGGTGATGGCCTTGGTGGCGGCGTCGGCGAGGTCGAGGAGCTTCTTCGGGCTGGTGAGGACGCCGACGTCCTTGACCTGGTCGATGAAGGCCTTCATGAAGGCCTGCTGGAGCTGGATGCGGCCGAGGTCGCTGCCGTCGCCGACGCTCTTGCGCGTGCGGACGAGGCCGAGGGACTGCTCGCCGTCGAGGGTGTGGGTGCCGGGGGCGAGGTCGAGGTGGCTCTTGTCGTCCTTGATGGCCTGGGTGGTGGTGATCTCCACGCCGCCGAGTTCGTCGATGAGCTTCCTGAAGCCGGTGAAGTCGACCTCGATGTAGTGGTCCATGCGGATGCCGGACATGGTCTCGACGGTCTTGACGGCGCAGGCGGGGCCGCCGACCTCGTACGCGGTGTTGAACATGGCCCGGTGTTCGCCGGCGGCGGTGCCGCCCCGGCCGTCGGCGCACGCCGGGCGGTCTATGAGCGTGTCGCGGGGTATGGAGACGACGCTCGCCTGCTTGTGGCCCTCGTAGACGTGGACGACCATCGCGGTGTCGGAGCGGGCGCCGCCCTCGTCCTTGCCGTAGGCGGCGTTGTCGCCGGAACGGGAGTCGGAGCCGAGGACGAGGATGTCCATGGAGCCGTTGTCGACGTTCTCGGGGCGTTCGGCGCCCAGCTGGGCGTTGATGTCGACGCCCTGGATGTTGCCGTCGAGCTTGAGGTACACGTAGCCGAGACCGGCGCCGCCGAGCACGAGGACCGCGGCGGCCCCGGCTGTCAGGATCGGCGCCTTGCGGCGCTTGGCGGCCGGCTTGCGGCGTCGGCCGCCGCCGCCTCCGCCGCGTGTGCGGCCGCTGTCGTTCGTCTCGGTCATCGCCATCCCTCGGGCCCTCGGTTCACCATCTGTGACGGCGAAGCACCCGAAAGGGTTGCATGGCTCCCTGTGGGGTTTCGATGGACGACGCACCGCGCCCACCGTGCGGGGCACGGTGGGCGCGGTGGTTTACGCAGGTCACGACGGGGTCACGGGCGCGGGGCCCGACGGTCGTCGTGTGACGCAGCTCTCGCGTCAGTCGTTGTTGTTCGCTCCGGGGGTCGTCTTCTGGATCTGGAGCAGGAACTCGCCGTTCGACTTGGTCTGCTTCATCTTGTCGAGCAGCAGCTCGATCGCCTGCTGCTGGTCGAGCGCGTGCAGCACGCGACGCAGCTTCCAGGTGACGGCGAGCTCGTCGGCGCCCAGCAGGATCTCCTCCTTGCGGGTGCCGGACGCGTCGACGTCCACCGCCGGGAAGATGCGCTTGTCGGCGAGCTTCCGGTCGAGCTTGAGCTCCATGTTGCCGGTGCCCTTGAACTCCTCGAAGATCACCTCGTCCATGCGCGAGCCGGTGTCGACCAGCGCGGTGGCCAGGATGGTCAGCGAGCCGCCGTCCTCGATGTTGCGCGCGGCACCGAAGAAGCGCTTCGGCGGGTAGAGCGCGGTCGAGTCGACACCACCGGACAGGATGCGGCCGGAGGCCGGCGCCGCGAGGTTGTACGCGCGGCCCAGGCGGGTGATCGAGTCGAGCAGGACGACCACGTCGTGACCCAGCTCCACGAGGCGCTTGGCGCGCTCGATGGCCAGCTCGGCGACGGTGGTGTGGTCCTCGGCCGGACGGTCGAAGGTCGAGGAGATGACCTCGCCCTTGACCGACCTCTGCATGTCGGTGACCTCTTCCGGACGCTCGTCGACCAGGACGACCATCAGGTGGCACTCGGGGTTGTTGTGCGTGATCGCGTTGGCGATCGCCTGCATGATCATGGTCTTGCCGGTCTTCGGCGGGGCCACGATCAGACCGCGCTGGCCCTTGCCGATCGGCGACACGAGGTCGATGATCCGCGTGGTCAGCACGCCCGGGTCGGTCTCCAGACGGAGCCGGTCCTGCGGGTAGAGCGGGGTCAGCTTGTTGAACTCCGGGCGGCCGCGGCCGGAGTCGGCGGCCATGCCGTTCGCGGAGTCCAGGCGGACCAGCGCGTTGAACTTCTCGCGGCGCTCGCCCTCCTTCGGCTGCCGCACGGCGCCGGTGACGTGGTCGCCCTTGCGCAGGCCGTTCTTGCGGACCTGGGCGAGGGAGACGTACACGTCGTTCGGACCGGGCAGGTAGCCGGAGGTCCGGATGAACGCGTAGTTGTCGAGGATGTCGAGGATGCCCGCGACGGGGATCAGGACGTCGTCGTCCGCGACCTGCGGCTCGCCGGCCTGGAAGTCGTCACGGCCACGACGGCCACGACGGTCGCGGTAGCGGCCCCGACGCCCGCGGCGGCCGCCGGCCTCGTCGTCGTAGTCGTCCTGCGGACCGGCCTGCGGGCCGCCCTGCTGACCCTGGCTCTGGACCTGCTGGCCCTGGCCCTGGCCCTGGCCGCCCTGACGCTGACGCTGGCCGCCCTGGCCACCGCCCTGCTGGTCGTCGCCCTTGGCGCGGTCGCGCTGACGGTCACGGCGGTCGCGCTGACGGTCGCCGCGCTCCCCCCGCTCACCGCGCTCCCCGCGGTCACGACGGCCGCGGCCCTCGGCGCCGTCCGCGGCGGCCTCGGCCTGCGCGTCGGTCTTGGCCTCGGGGCGGGCCTCGGTCTTGACGACCTGGGCGGCCTCGGCCTTGGCCTCGCCCTCCGGCGAACCGGCGGGGGCGGTGGCACGGCGACGGCGGCGCTCACCGGCCGGCTGGTCGTCGGAGGCGGGCTGCCCCGGGATGTCGATCTGCTGCTGGGCGACGGCCTTCTCGGCCTTCTCCGCCTTGGGCGCGACGGCCTCGGCGGCGGCCTCGCCCGTACGGGCCTTGGAGGTGGCACGGCGCTTCGGCTTGGTCTCGGCGGCGTCCGCGGCCTTGGCGGGGGCGGCGGAGCCTCCGCCGGCCTGCGCCTCCTTGATGACCTCGATCAGCTGGCTCTTGCGCATCCGCGCAGTGCCCCTGATGCCGAGGCCGGACGCGACCTGCTGCAGCTCGGCCAGGACCATGCCGTCGAGGCCGGTGCCGGAGCGGCGGCGCCGTGCGGTGCCGCCGGTGGCAGCACCTGCGGCGGGCGCGGCGGTGTCGACATTGTTGTCGGCAGTCACGCCCATCAGATCGGTGGTGTCGCTCACGAAGGGTCCTTCCCTGGAGCGGACGTCGGCCATCTGGCTCGGCGACCGGTTGTGCTGTCCGGCAGCGGTCCTGGCTTGTGGACCGTGTCCGGGGCGGTGGTCCCGCCGGGTACGGCGGAAGGGAGAAACGTGCTTGGGTCCGGCCCGAGCGCCCCCTGCTCGGTCCTCACTGCGAGAGAGCGAGGGGTGTCGTGCCGGTTCCGAAGCGTGCTCAAAACTGCTCAGGCAGGCTGCTCAGGCAGTTGAGGAGGCTTCCGGAAGAATGGTGGTCCCTGATGGGGACTCTCCGCACCGCTCCACAAAGAGGTCGGGTGCAGACTTGAGGTTAACACTACCGGCTCCGACAAACATTCCCCCTCTCCCTCACCGGCAATCTCGTGTCCGGAGCACTTCGGGGGCGCTGCCCGGCGCCCCCCGCCGCGGCGCCCTAGGGCGCCAACGGCAGCACGACCGCTCCGGACGCGTCGAGGTCGAGCCGGTTCGCGGCCCAGCCCTCTCCCGCCAGTCGGGCGACCTTGTCGGCCGTCCCGTGCTCGGCCAGCGCGAGGACCGTGGGGCCCGCGCCGGAGATGACCGCGGGGACGCCGTCCGCCCGCAGCCGGTTCACCAGGGCGATGCTCTCCGGCATCGCGGGAGCCCGGTACTCCTGGTGCAGCCGGTCCTCGGTGGCCGAGAGCAGCAGCTCGGGGCGGCGGGTCAGGGCCTCGACGAGGAGGGCGGCGCGCCCGGCGTTGGCCGCGGCGTCCACGTGCGGGACGGTGCGCGGCAGGAGTCCGCGGGCGGTCTCGGTGAGGACCGGCTTCCCGGGGACGAAAACCACCGGAACGATGGAGTCCGAGGGATCCATCCTGATCGCCCGCGCGGCACCGGACTCGGTCCAGGCGAGCGTGAAGCCGCCGAGCAGACAGGCGGCGACGTTGTCGGGGTGCCCCTCGATCTCGGTGGCCAGCTCCAGGAGGGCGGCCTCGTCGAGCTTGGCGTCCCCGCCTATGGTCACGGCGCGGGCGGCGACGATGCCTGCGCAGATGGCCGCGGAGGAGGAGCCGAGGCCGCGGCCGTGCGGGATGCGGTTGGCGCAGACGACCTCGAGGCCGCGGGGCTGCCCGCCGAGCAGGTCGAAGGCCGTGCGCAGGGAGCGTACGAGCAGGTGGCTCTCGTCGCGCGGGAGCGTCTCGGCGCCCTCGCCGGCGATGTCGACGTGCAGCCCGGAGTCGGCGACCCGGACGACGACGTCGTCGTACAGACCCAGCGACAGGCCGAAGGCATCGAAGCCCGGGCCGAGGTTGGCGCTGGTGGCGGGGACGCGCACCCGTACGGCGGCGGCGCGGAACGCTGGACCGGCCATCGCTCGATGACTCTCCTTGGTTGCGGCAACAGGCATTTCGAACAGCAGGGGCTTCGCACAACGAGTACGGCAGGCGAAGTACTCGGAGACCCGGGGGCCGTTTCGGCCACGTGGGCGACAACGGCAACGACACCGCGCATATGCGTCGGGGCGGGTTGGGTACAGCCTATCGAAGGAAGGTTCTGTGGCGACATAGGGCGCACAGGAGGCGCACGATGCGTGTCGCGAGCCAACCTGTGCGCCTATGTACGTTCCTGATCGGGTATCGATCAGGGCTTTCCCCGAGCAGGGGGGTGAGATCAGGCCAGGCCGAGGCGCTCGGCGGCGGTCGCGGCGTCGACCGGGACGGTCACCGGCTTCGGTGCGCCGGCGACGGCCCAGTCGGGGTCCTTCAGGCCGTTTCCGGTGACGGTGCAGACGATCCGCTGGCCCGGGTCGACCTTGCCCTGCGCGGCCGCCTTCAGCAGACCGGCGACCGACGCGGCCGAGGCGGGCTCGACGAAGACGCCCTCCTGGGCGGCCAACAGGCGGTACGCCTGCAGGATCTCACGGTCCGTCACCTCGTCGATGAAGCCGCCCGACTCGTCGCGCGCGGCGATCGCGTAGTCCCACGAGGCCGGGTTGCCGATGCGGATCGCGGTGGCGATCGTCGACGGGTCCTTGACGACCTCCCCGCGCACGAGCGGCGCGGAACCGGAGGCCTGGAAGCCCCACATGCGCGGGCGGTGCGTCGCGAGGCCGTCCTCGGCGTACTCGCGGTACCCCTTCCAGTACGCCGTGATGTTGCCGGCGTTGCCCACGGGGAGCACGTGGATGTCGGGGGCGTCGCCGAGCATGTCGACGATCTCGAACGCCGCGGTCTTCTGGCCCTCGATGCGCACCGGGTTGACCGAATTGACCAGCGCCACCGGGTAGTTGTCGGAGAGGCTGCGGGCCAGCGTCAGGCAGTCGTCGAAGTTGCCGTCGACCTGGAGGATCTTCGCGCCGTGCACGAGGGCCTGGCCCATCTTGCCGAGCGCGATCTTACCCTGGGGCACCAGGACGGCCGACACCATGCCGGCGCGCACCGCGTAGGCCGCGGCGGAGGCGGAGGTGTTGCCGGTGGAGGCGCAGATGACGGCCTGCGCCCCCTCCTCCTTGGCCCTGGTGATGGCCATGGTCATGCCCCGGTCCTTGAAGGAACCGGTGGGGTTGGCGCCCTCGACCTTGAGGTGCACCTCGCAGCCCGTGCGCTCGGAGAGAACCTGGGCGGGGACGAGCGGCGTACCGCCCTCACGGAGCGTGACGACCGGCGTCGCGTCCGTGACCGGAAGGCGGTCCCGGTACTCCTCGATGATGCCGCGCCACTGGTGGGTGCCCTTGTGGGTCATGGGTCCTTACTCCCCTTCAACACGCATGATGCTGGCGACACCGCGCACGGTGTCGAGCTTGCGCAGCGCCTCGACGGTCCCGGAGAGGGCGGCGTCGGGCGCGCGGTGGGTGACGACGACGAGGGAGGCCTCGCCGTCCTTGCCCTGCTGGCGCACCGTATCGATGGATACGCCGTGCTCGGCGAAGACCGTCGCGACCTGGGCGAGGACGCCCGGCTTGTCGGCCACGTCGAGGCTGATGTGGTACCGCGTGACGACCTCGCCCATGGAGCTCACGGGCAGCTGGGTGTACGCGGACTCGCCGGGGCCGTTGGCCTCGTTGAGCTTGTTGCGGCACACGGCGACCAGGTCGCCGAGCACGGCCGACGCGGTCGGCGAGCCGCCGGCGCCGGGGCCGTAGAACATGAGCCGGCCGGCCGCCTCGGCCTCGACGAAGACCGCGTTGTACGCCTCGCGGACGGAGGCCAGCGGGTGGCTGAGCGGGATCATCGCCGGGTGCACGCGCGCGGTGACGGACCCGCCGTCGGCGGCCCGCTCACAGATCGCGAGCAGCTTGACGGTGCAGCCCATCTGCTTCGCCGAGGCGAAGTCGGCGGCGGTGACCTCGGTCATGCCCTCGCGGTAGACGTCGTCGAGGCGCACGCGCGTGTGGAACGCGATGCCGGCGAGGATGGCGGCCTTGGCGGCGGCGTCGAAGCCCTCGACGTCGGCGGTCGGGTCGGCCTCCGCGTACCCGAGGGCGGTGGCCTCGTCGAGCGCCTCGGAGTAACCGGCACCCGAGGTGTCCATCTTGTCGAGGATGAAGTTCGTGGTGCCGTTGACGATGCCCATCACCCGGTTGATCTTGTCGCCGGCGAGGGACTCGCGCAGCGGCCGGATCAGCGGGATCGCGCCGGCGACGGCGGCCTCGTAGTAGAGGTCCTGTCCGTGCTGCTCGGCGGCCGCGTAGAGGGTCGCGCCGTCCTGGGCCAGCAGCGCCTTGTTGGCCGAGACGACGGACGCGCCGTGCTCGAAGGCGGTGGTGATCAGGGTGCGGGCCGGCTCGACGCCGCCGATGACCTCGATGATGACGTCGATGTCGCCGCGTTTGACCAGGGCGGTGGCGTCGGTGGTGATGAGCTCCGCGGGGATGCCCTCGCGGACCTTGTCCGGGCGGCGGACCGCCACGCCGGCGAGCTCGACCGGAGCGCCGATGCGCGCGGCGAGGTCGTCGGCGTGCGTCGTCATGATGCGCGCCACCTCTGAGCCGACCACTCCACAGCCCAGCAGCGCCACCTTCAGCGGACGCGTACGCATCATCCGACCTCGTTTCTCGTACTTCTGTTGCGTATCTCTACGGTGGGAACCAGTCTCACTCACCGGACGGGGGTTTCCGCCCCTCGTCCGGATCCTGAGACATCGATTTCATCACTCGACTATTTCACCACGCGACTATTTCGTCAGCCCACGTCAAGACGCAGGAGATCTTCCTCCGTCTCACGCCGGACGATCACCCGCGCCTCGCCGTCCCGGACGGCGACGACGGGCGGCCGGAGCGCGTGGTTGTAGTTGCTGGCCATGGAACGGCAGTACGCACCGGTGGCCGGCACGGCGATCAGGTCGCCGGGCGCCAGGTCCGCGGGCAGGAAGGCGTCCCGTACGACGATGTCGCCGCTCTCGCAGTGCTTGCCGACCACACGGGCGAGCATCGGCTCGGCCTCGCTGGTCCGCGAGACGAGACTGACGCTGTACTCGGCGTCGTACAGCGCGGTGCGGATGTTGTCCGACATGCCGCCGTCGACGCTCACGTACGTCCGCAGGCCTTCGAGGGGCTTGATCGTGCCCACCCGGTAGAGCGTGAACGCCGTCGGCCCGACGATCGCGCGCCCGGGCTCCACGGAGATGCGGGGCGTCGAGAGCCCCGCGGCCTCGCACTCCCGCCCCACGATCTCGTTCAGCGCCTTGGCGATCTCGTGCGGCTCGCGCGGGTCGTCGTCGGAGGTGTACGCGATGCCCAGGCCGCCACCGAGGTCGATCTCCGGCAGCTCGACCCCGTGCTCGTCCCGGACCTCGGCCAGCAGCCCCACCACGCGACGGGCCGAGACCTCGAAGCCGGCCATGTCGAAGATCTGCGAGCCGATGTGCGAGTGGATCCCGATCAGCTCGAGCCCGTCCAGCCTCAGCGCCCGCCGCACGGCCTCGGCGGCCTGCCCGCCGGCCAGCGCGATGCCGAACTTCTGGTCCTCGTGGGCCGTCGCGATGAACTCGTGCGTGTGCGCCTCGACGCCGACGGTCACCCGGATCTGCACCCGCTGCCGCTTGCCCAGGGACTGGGCGATGTGCGCGACCCGGACGATCTCCTGGAAGGAGTCGAGGACGATCCGCCCGACGCCGACCTCGACGGCCGTACGGATCTCCTCCTCGCTCTTGTTGTTCCCGTGGAAGGCGATGCGCTCGGCCGGCATGCCGGCCGACAGGGCCGTGGTCAGCTCGCCGCCGGAGCACACGTCCAGGTTCAGGCCCTCCTCCTTGAGCCACCGCACGACGGCCCGGGAGAGGAACGCCTTTCCGGCGTAGAACACGTCGGCGTCCTTGCCGAACGCCTCCGCCCAGGCGCGGCAGCGCGCCCGGAAGTCCGTCTCGTCGAGGAAGTAGGCCGGCGTGCCGAACTCCTCGGCGAGCGCGTCGACGCCGATGCCGCCGATCGTGGCGACCCCCCGCTCGTCCCTGGTGACGGTCCTCGACCACACCTTCGGGTCGAGGACGTTCAGGTCGGCGGGCGGCGCGGAGTAGTGACCCTCGGGGAGGACGTCGGCGTGACGGGGGCCTGCGGGGTGGGCGGAACGGCTCATGTCTGCTCTTTCAGATCCGATCGGGTGCGCTGATGCCGAGCACGGAGAGGCCACCGGCGAGCACCGTCCCGGCGGCTTCGGCGAGCGCGAGCCGGGAACGATGGGCGGCCGAGGGTTTCTCGTCACCGAGCGGCAGCACGGTGTGCTGGAACGCGAGCAGCGCGTCGGCCACCGCCTCCAGATGCCTGGCCACCCGGTCCGGCGCCCGGTGCCGCGCCGCGGCGAGCATCACGCCCGGGTGATCCCCCAACGCGCCGATCAGCGCATCGGCCTCCACGCGCGTCTCGTACGCCGGAGTGACGCCGAGCTGCTCCCCGTTGACCAGCAGCCTCCGCACCCTCGAGTACGCGTACCGCACCCGGAACAACCCGTTCCGCTCGTGCTGCACCAACAGCCCCTCCCCCTCCAACGCCCGATCCCCCGGCGCCGCCCTCAACAACCCCCACCGCGCGGCATCGACCCCGAGCCGCCGGACGTCACAGGGGGCGGGACGGACATGGATACGGGCGAGGGGAGCCGGGTGGGGGCGCTGGTCGGTGAGGGGGCGGGCGGGGGGCTGGTCGTCGACGGCGGGGTGGTGGGGATGGGGGTGGGCAGGGGGCTGCTCGTCGACGGCGGGGCGGGGGGCGGCGACGGAAGGTGCGGGGGGCTGGTCGGCGACGGCGGAGTGGTGGGGATGGGGGTGGGAATGGGGATGGGGACCGGGATGGGGGCGGGGGTGCTCCTGGGGGGCCTGCTCGTCCCCTTCTCCGTACACGGCCCACGCGCCCTGGCTCCTCAGAAGCCGCACGACCGTCTCGACGACGATCTCCGCCCGCTCCTCGTCCACCTCCGCGAACCGCACCTCGGTCCCGGCGAGCGCCGTGCCGTGCCCGTACGCGATCCCCGCGTCGGCGACAGCCCGTACGACCTCGCGCCCTGCATCGCTCCGGAGAGTGAAGTTCAGAAACCCGGGGCCGGTGATCTCCACACCGTCCAGCCCCGGTACGTCCCGGAGCCTCTCCCCGATGATCCCGGCGACCTCCACCGCGCTCCGCCCGGCCGGCCGCGCCAACGTCAACGCCACATTGCTGGCGTACTCCCCCGCCCCGCCCGGCCTGGCCCTCTCGACCTTCACCCGCGACGGCACCTCGACCCGGAGCACACCATCGTCGACCGCACGTCGCACGGCGTGCAGCACGGTCAGGGAGAGTTCCGCGGGGGTCACACCGCCACCCTAGGGGAGGAGGGGGGTCCCCACGCGAACCGGTTTCGCCATACGGGCACCCACGTCCACGACAGCTCCCCCGACCCCTGCCGAGAGTCACCAGAACCGGCGCACCGACGCCCCCTCGGCACCCCCCTCACGAGAACCACCCATCTATCCAGAGCACCGGTTCCCGACTCCCCACCGACTCGCCCTCCCCTACCGCCGCCCTCAGGGCTGACACGGAAGAGTCCTGGCTCACGGACGGCGCGGACGGATCCTCACCCAGGGGCAACACCGACGGGTCCGGACCCAGGAGCCGACCGGACGGGTCCCGACCCCACGGGCAGCGCGGACGGGTCCCGACTCAGGGACGACGCGGAGGGGTCCTGACCCAGGGGGCAAAGCAGACGGGTCATGCCTCAGGAGCCGACCGAACGGGTCTGCGACTCCTCCATGCTTTGCCGTACGTCGACGGCGCCTGCGGCCGGCTCCTCTCCCCCGTCCTGCCCGGTCGCCTCACGCCGCTGCTCCCGCCGCTCGCGGTGCATCAACTGGCGCACGACACGCACGAGCTCGGACGGCTCGAAGGGCTTGGCGAGGAAGGCGTCGACACCGGACGCGGCCCCACCGGCGACCTCCTGCTCACCGCAGGCACTGATGATCGCCACCGGCAGATGACTGGTCCGCGGGTCCGCCCGCAGTCGCTCCGCGGTCTTGATCCCGTCCAAGCGGGGCATGACGACGTCCAGGGTGACGACATCAGGACAAACCCGATGCACGACATCCAGACACTCGGCACCATCGGCCGCGGTCACGACCTCGAACCCCTCGAGTTCGAGATTGACCCTGATCAACTGCCGGATCACCTTGTTGTCATCGACAACGAGCACCCGGCCGGACACGCCTGACACACGAACGAGAGTAGGCCGCCCCCCACACCCGCGTCCGGGTTTTGCCCACTTCTGACCCGTGCGAGGGACCCCACCCCCCCCTGACACCCCGGAAATCCCTGTTCACAGGCACACCCCCCAAGCTGGTAGGGTTCTACCCGTCGCCGCCAAACACGGCGAACGCCCCCGTAGCTCAGGGGATAGAGCAACGGCCTCCGGAGCCGTGTGCGCAGGTTCGAATCCTGCCGGGGGCACTTCGCAGGAAGTGCCAAAAGACCCCGTGACCAGCGGAAACGCTGGACGCGGGGTCTTGTTGTACGTGCAGGCGTGTGCAGCCCTGAGCGGCCGCATGTCGGGGGCCGTGGACTATTCGTGGACAGGAACTCGCGGCATCAGCGCAGGTCAGTCCTGGGAACGCCGGAGGCCTTCGGACAGGTCCAGGGGCCTTGCGGTCGGTGGCGGGTCACCCTCTGATCTCTCGCACCAGGACATCGTCCTCATCGCTCAGTTCCAGCTCGTAGGGCAACCCGAAGTCGCTGAGAAGCCGCCCCAGATCCTCAAGGCGAGCAGGGTCTACAACGCCGTTGAGCAGTACGTCGGGGCCGTCGATCGGATCGATCTCTATCCGACACCAGCTGGTCTCCAGCTCGTAGCCGTGCCAGGACGACGAACGGGAGTTCCAGCCCGCACCGACGAACCGAGCAGCCACGGCGGAGGCGTCTCGGCGGCCGCGGAGCATGCCGCACACATTGTTGCCCAAGTCGATCCACTGTCGATCGAGCGTCAGCCCCTCATCGGATATGTCCACGCCCGGAGTATGCAGCAGGTGGCCAACCGCGCTCACTCGTGTTTCCTCAGGAGATCTTCGATGCGCCGATTCGCAACCTCCTGGCGGCCGTCCAAGCGCTTCGCGTACCGGCTCAGCAGCACCTCCACGCCGTTGCCGGCTCGCTCGGCGACCTCAGTGGCGTCCACGTCCGCGTTGAGCCACGTCGAGAGGGCGGAGTGCCGGAGATCGTAGGGGCGCCGGGCGAGCGGGGAGGGATCGGCACCCGACGCCACGGAACGGCACTCGGGCGGTATGCGGTGGCGATGCCGATATCGAATCCCGCGGCGAGTTGGGCGTATGTGTCACCGCACCGCAGAGGGGCCAGGGCGAGGAGAGCCTGACGACCGGCGGTCAGGCGCCGCCATCCGGTCCCGATCTCGCCTCGCCTCGCCTCGCCTCGCCGCACAGCGAGACGTCCGGTCAGGCAGCGCAGGGTGCGGCTGGATAGGTCCATCGATGAGGGGTAGACAAGCACACGAAGGTCCTGGCGGCTGCGGGCGACCTTGGTCGAGAGCCCGTCCACCAGGAGCTTCACCGTGCTGCAGATCCGTCCGACGCGTGGCCAGACCGTCGGGTCGGGAAAGGCATCAGTGTCTGGGAGACGATGGGAAGGGACTTCGACCTTGACGCACGCTGACCCGCTCACCGAGACCCTGGCCAACGCCCGCGTCATCCTCTTCGACTTCGACGGGCCCGTGTGCGACGTGTTCGCCGGACTGCCGGCACCCGAGGTCGCCAGGGAACTGACCGCGCTCCTCTCCGCCCAGAACGAAGCCGCGGGCGCGAAGGCCGCCCGGACTGACGACCCGATCGAGGTGCTGCGCATCGCGCACGAGGCAAACACCGAGCTCGGTCAGAAGATCGAGCAGGCCCTGACAGGCGCCGAGGTCCGAGCCGTCGCGGTAGCCGGGCAGCCGACGTCAGGGGCTGCGGAGGCGCTTCGGGCGGCTCGTTCCGCCGGTCGAGGCGTGGCGGTGGTGAGCGACAACTCCGCCGAGTGCGTACGCGTCTTCCTGGAGCTGCACGGGCTGGACGAGTACGTCACCGGGATCGTGGGTCGCCCCTCCGAACAGCCGCACCTCATGAAGCCGAACCCCTTCCCGCTCATCGCAGCAGCCGAGCTGATGCACATCGACGTCACGAGCTGCACGCTGATCGGCGACTCGCTCACCGACATCCAGGCCGCCCACGCAGCCGGGGCAACAGTCATCGGCTACGCGAACGAGCCCCACAAGTCCGAGGCATTCACCGAAGCGCAGGCCGACGTAGTCACCCAGGACATGCAGTCCATCGCCGACGCGCTCACCACTCCCCAGTAATCTCCTCCTCGACGACCGAGCCCGGCACGAGACGGAGTTCGTACGGGGTGTGGCACTCGGACATCTCGGTGCCGACCGGAGCACCACATCTGCACCCTCGATTCGGCCCCTTGTCGCCAGGAGCACCACAGCAGCCCACCTCTCCTGTGTTCAGCCGAGCCAGGCTCGGCATGTCCTCAGGGTGCAGCAGGGTGTTGCGAGGCCCTCCGGAAACCCTCTCCACGCCCTCGACGCTGATCGACGGCCCGCCTGGGTACGCCGGGACAAAGCTGTCCTGGTCATCGCCGGCCACGGACGGCGCGCCAGTGGGGTCGGGGTCAATCGCATAGAACCCGCGCGGCATGGTCGCCTGGGCCCGCCGAACGCCATCGACCGGCAAGCCGTCATGGAAGGGACGCTCAGGCACCTCCTTCATCTGCTGAAGCTCTGTCGTCAGCCGAACCCCACACGAAGCGCAATGAAAGATCGTCATCGAGAGACTGCCTACCGGGCCCATCCGGCTCAGAGCAACGGCTTTTGAGCGGGCGCCACGGGCCGGCCTGTTGCTACAGATTTCTCCACGTCGTCAAGGCACCCGCCGCGCACGGCGCGGCGCGCGGCCCGTCGCCCGGGTCTGCGCTCCTGTCTGCTGCCCCGCTCCAGTCCGGGCGCCGTCCGCACGCCTGACAGCTCGGGTTGGTGGGTGACGAACCCCGGAGCGGCTGAGGCGGTACGCGAGTGCGGCTCAAGACGATGCCTCCGGCGGGGCGCTCAAACTCCGGGATGGAGGGGGCTCCGTGGGCGAGTGCCGGCCGTGGGGTGTGGCGGTGGGGAACTCCCGTCTGCCGTCTGCCGTCGGCCCAGGCAGAGCCGGGCAGACGGGGTGGGAGTGGGGGAGAGTCGTGCGTGAAGGCAGGATGCCGCGGGAACCTCGCCCTGCCCGAGGACGTTCCAGCAAACTCGGTAACGTCCCAGCGCCACATGGCAGTTGAGGGCCCGCGAGCCGTGTACAGTGAGCGGCGTCATTTGTGAAAAATGGCGTGACTAAGAGCCGTAGGCGTTTGCTTCCAGGCTGCCGCCACGGCTCTCTAGTAGGTAGGAAGTTCAGATGGAGACTGGAAAGTCTGATCCGAAAGAACCAACCCAATGCACTCATCAGTGCATGACCACTGACGGGAACTGTACACCACGTCCGGGATCTGGCAAGTGGCACACGGTTGCCGCCGTCTGTACAGGACTTGGGTCGCTCATGGCAGGAGCGGCAGCGCTGCTAGGGACAGTCGCGATGCTCGGGTGAGTGTCCAACTGCGTGACCACGCCGATGAAAAGCGGCGGACGAGCGCTAACGCCTACGGCTCATCAGCGCAGGTGAGAGGGACGCCTGCCCAAGGCAGGGCTCGCGTCCGAGCTGCTTCGGGACGAGGAGGTCGTCTTCACAGCAGCGCGGTACCGCAACCGGGTCAGGTGGTGTCGCCGGTCCGCAGTTCAGCCTTCCGCCGGCGGGCGTAGCCATCAAGGTCTCGCTTGATGGCTACGACCTCCTCCACACGGATGCGGATCGGCCCACAATGCAGGGCATCGCACGAGCGCGGGAAGCTGCCGTCGATGAGCGAGACACCACTGAGTACCACGCCCGCCACCTCATCGACCGCTGTGCACAGGACTGGGTGGAACGAGCAGTCCTCGTAGATGTCGCCCACCTGGATGCCGTTCGGATTCGCGGGGTCGGCCGTCTCCTTCATAGGGCCAACTTGCCACGAAGCCCACGACCGCGGCTCCTGAGTTCTTCGGGAACCGTCTCGGTTTCCGTCCCGTTCAGCGACGACCAAGCCCGTTCAGGGGGGGGTCGACGGGCGAGGCCTGACCGGCGGTTCGCCCCACGCAAACGCGGGTGAACGGACTCGGACAGGCTCAGGAAGAGGACCAACAGACTTGGAAAGCGTGCGCGCGGCCGGCGCCGGCAGGGCACTCTTGGCCATCGGCGGAGCCTGACCGTCGGTTGGGTCCCGGGCTTGCACCGGGCCGCCCCCGGACAAAGTCAGGGATGCAGCTGCACTACAGAGCTGGACACCTCGGAAGCCGACCACGTGCAGGTGGACGCTATAGCGATCGAACTCCTAAAACGATGTTCAGGAGGGCCGTGGACGATCGGTCTGCGAGCATTCACCCTTTTGGGTGCCTAGCCTGCTCCAACAGCGGTAAGCGCTGGTTGAATCACGGGCGAACCGGGAAACCAACAGCGCCAACCAGCGATCACCCGGGGAACGGTATGCCTGCACCGGAAGAAAACCTTGAGAGGGCTGCGGTTTCCCTCTTGCACACAATGATCAGGTGGCGTATCCGCGCAATCGAGCGTGTCGAACTGTCGAGTGCCCTATGGTCTGAACGCAAGCGCGAAATCCATGTCCGCCCCCTGCGTGAACTGATCACCGGAAAACACGCTGCACCCCACCAGTTGGGCGATGTTCTGCACAGCTTGCCCCTCAAACACAGCAAGGAAGCCCGCCTTCATAATGCCCTAGCCCCTTGGCAACCCGAAGGGAAGGATCAAGTTGAGCTTATTCTACCCATCACGGAACTTCCACAGGTCTCGATTTTGGATCTGAATATTTCTGTGGCCGAGAAGACCGTTTACCGCCTCCCCATGGACGATGGCGCCAGGATCCAAGCCCGCTACGTGATGGAATTGGCCACCGATCTGGGACTATTCAGGGAGAAATACAGTCATGGAGAAACTCCGAAGCATTTCGAGGAGCTAATCGCGGCACTGTTTTACTTCCCTTCACGCCGTTGGGATTTCGTGTGGCGGCGTGACAACGGGTACAGGCTGCCTGAGCGAATGGTCTACGACTACCTCAAAGAGGCGTTTGAAGACACGGCAGGCCTGCGTGGATTTAATTATCGCACCTACCCTTCCGAGTGGGCGGATCCTCTCGCACAGATCGATGCCACAGCACGGGATTACACTATCGTGGATCATCTGAACGCTGCCGCGAATCCCCTCCTTGCCCTACCCTACTTTCTCAAGGTTCTCAGTGGTCAAGGGCTGACGCTGAGCGCCGCTGACTGCACTGGCAAACTCCGATACCTGAGCGAACTCCTGACCCACGCGCACATGAAAGTAGAAAACCGCAGGGGAGACTCTGACGAGGCTCGCCGGTTCCTCTCTACGTTCTTCACTTACGGGCACCGCTGGATGGCATTTGCGAAATGCACAGTTCCGCTTGATGACCCATTCATTATCAGAGTCAGAGAGAAGCGAGGAATCTACTTCTCTCCCAGTCGAGAGCCCAAGCCACCTCTTCGCGACAGATTGAATAACTCCGCCTGGCAGTTCGTCGCCTTCGGGGATGCGGAGACGAACCATGTCAGCATCCAGGTCAACGACACAGCCGTACGCTTCCGGAAGTGGCCCACCGTTTACGATCAGGCGCGAAAAGAATTGCCCACCCTAGCAGTTGACGAGGAAAATCACACTGACGAGCTCTACTCGATTAAAGACACGAAGCATGGCGTGACACCGAAGAATGAGCGGATCTGGATCAAATGCCCGCTTGGGTTGATGCCATTGCAGCGTACGATGTTGTATCTAACCATGGCCATCACGGCCTTCGGCATCGCATTGCTGCTGAACCGCGGAGTGGGAGATCCGGGAATAACGGCCGATTCGGATCACAAGGGGCCGGCCGCCTCAAATGGATTGAGCTCCAAAGATGCCACGCTGATTCTTGTTCCTGTGGCCTTCGCGGCGGCCTTGCTCCTCAGCAAGCAGGATTCGACTCTCGGGATGCATGTCCGTAGGCATGGACACCTCGTATTGATGGCGGAATTGTTCATTCTGCTCGGAGTGGCATTCGTGCTGTTCGCGATTCACCACGTCAAGGTCGGGTAGTGAGGGATGAACTTCTTGTCGGCTAGCGATGGGAGGCCATGCGCGGGTTCGCATCCTGCTGGGGCACTTCGCAGGAAGTGTCGGGAGGCCGCGTGATCAGTGGAAGCGCTGAGAGCGGGGTCTTGTCGTGGGGGCGGGTGGGTGAGTGCTGGGGGGTGGGAGGGGAGTCGGGTCGGGCGGTGGGGGAGTTCACCAGTAGCGTTCGAGGATTCGCTGGCGTTGGAGTTCCTGGACGTGTTCCGCGGCGCGGGCGGGGGCGGAGCCGCCGGTGATGAGGACGCCGGCCTCGATGTTTCTGTCGACTCCCGAGTGGGTGAAGTTCGCGCTTGTCGTCAGCAGGGTGTGGCGGTCGGCCACCGCCAGTTTGGCGTGGGTCTTGGAGCCCTTCTCGGTTCTGCGGCCGGGGGGCCAGTGCCAGATTCGGATTCCCGGGACGTCGGCGAACGCCGAGGCAGGCTCCACTCCCGCGAGGGCGGTGCCGGCGCCTTGGAGGGTTTCGACGACGACGTCGACGACGACGCCCCGGGCGATCGCAGCCTGGAGGGCTTCCTCCAGCGGCCCGTAGCGTCGTGCCGAGTAGGTCATCAGGGTCAGTTCGGCTCTCGCGTCCGCGATGAGCTGGAGCAGCACCCGAGCTGTCGATCTCACCGGGACGCGGTGGGACGACGGGCCGCTCCACACCAGGGAGACGTCCTGCTCCCGCACTCTGAGTTCGTAGCCGGTGGCAAGACCGTGGAGGTAGGCCGCAGCCTCCTGCGGTGGCGTCCCGTCGGCCGCGGCAGCGTGCAGGACGGCCGCCGCTGCCTCTGTGAAGCCTGTCGAAGCACGGGTGCTCAGCAGCTCGGCTCGGGTCCGACCGGACGCCATGGCAGCGGCCAGTGCCTTGAGGGCGTCGGCACCTATCGCCGCCAATGCCTTCGACGCGGCCGAGGGGAAGGTCTCCGGTCTCACTTGAGGCCCTGGAGGAGGACGAGTTCGGGGTCGTCGACGGGAACGACGAACCGGCGGTCAAGGAACCGGTTACCTCGTTCGCATGTCGTCTCGGAGACGAAGAGACAGACGTGGCAGGCCGCGCCGTGGAGGAAGTCCTCGTGCGGGGGGCGGGGCAGCCTGTCCGCACAGAGCGGGTCGGAGGAACAGCGCTCGGCGTCCCTGAGCGCGCGCTGGACGATCCGGGTGAACTTCTCCGGTTCGGCAAGCGAGACCAGACCGCCCAGGGTTCCTTCCGCGTCCGGGACGGCCGTGTAGATGAGGATGCCCGTACGTCGGTCCTCCTCACGCCCGGCGTAGATCCGTTCGGACAGGCTCGCCGAGGAGTAGCCGCATTCCAGGGAGATCGCGCGGATCAGCAGGTGTGACAGCGTGTGGAGCGCGATGTAGCGGGCGCCGGGCCAGCCACGCAGGGGGTCGTCGGCCTCCTGGACTCGACCTGAGTACCGGTTGCGGCGGAACTCGACGTAGGCCTCACGGTGCGCCGCGAGGGCGGCGGACGCCGCGACTCGCTGTTCCCAGTCGGCGACGAGGGAGTCCTCGACGCGGAGGAAGATCCCCTCGCCACGCACCTCACTGGCCGGCACCCATGAGGGCACCCGACTGCGGGACAGCGGGGCACGAGCCACCAGGGTGGGGTCCTCGGGATCCGGCGCGTCGAGCCGGGTGAACCCGATGAGCGCGCGCACCTCTCTCAGCCGCTCCGCCTGGACGACGTGGGAGAACACGCCGCTCAGGGCAGGAGGGACGGGGACGGCGTGAAGAGCGAAGTCCTCGGTCGGCTCCGGTACCTGCGGGCTCGTGAAGATCTCCCACTCGGGGGTGAGGAGGTCGGGGTACGACGGAGGCTGCGCGGCCGGTGTGTCCTGCGCCCCGGAGCGCTGGGCTTCGATCGCTGCCCAGACCTCGGGCTGGCTCCACCGGTGCAGCGGGCGGAACTGCTGGAGCCCCCAGAAGGCGTTGAGGATCTCAGGGGACGTCGCGGCCCGCAGGTCCGCCCAGAGCTGTTCGACCTTGCCCTGGAGGGCGCTGCCGCTTGTCGGGGGGACGGCAAGCACACTGAGCGTCTGCGCGAACCACTGGTTGGAGGCTCCGATGACCAGGGGCTTGGGAGGCTTGGTGCATCCACTGGGGGCGAAGGTCGCGAGGTGGGGGTGCCGCCCTCGACAGCGCGGCAGAGTGGACTCTCCGCGCTGGCCCATGGCGTCACGGATATTGCGGTCCTTGCCGCAGTTCACACAACGCACCTTGACGTTGGCGGCCTGGTTGCCGCCGTGGTCGAGCATCTCCAGGCGGGGGTGACTCGCCTTGTCGCACTCGCCTCCCCGGTGGACGAACCAGGCGTAGGGAAAATCGTCCAGGTGGCCGTCGGAGCAGGTCAGGACGAAGCGGGCGGCCACGGCCAGCGGACGTCTGCCCTTGCGCTTGGCCGTGCAGTTCTCGTGGAAGAAGCGGGCGTGGTCGGGACGGCGCGGCTTCGCGTTCTCGAACTTGAAGATCTGCGAGTCGAGTCCGCCGAGCGCGTTGCAGGCCGTGCAGCGAAGCCACTGCGGAAAGGGGAGGACGGGCACTCCCACTCTGGCGGCGGGGCCGCCGGGGTCGGCGTCCGTCCCGTCCATCCAGGGGGCCGGTCGCAGCTGGGTGACCTGCGAGCCGTTCTGGTCGCCGAGGAGACCGTTGACCGCCCGCAGCAGCCGGGGTTCCTTGAGGTCTGTCCATTCGAAGGAGTCGTAGTTCCAGTCGTCGATCCCCCGGACGAGCACGGCGAAGTTGGGCAGGTCGACGAGCGCGCCGACGCCGGCCGTGAACATGAGGTGGCTGGGGCGTACCGCGCCGACGCGTCGGCGGTACTGGGGCTTGTCCGTCATGCCTGGGCCTTCTTCCCGTGCTGCCCGGACGCGCCGGACCGGACGTCCAGTACGGCGCCCGTCTCGTCTCCTTCGGGCGACTCCTCGTGCTCGGCGCCGTCCTGCCCACCCGTGCCGGAGCAGCTCCAGGCGGGGGCGCCGCCGACCACGTCGAACAGACCGCTGCCCGGCAGCAGCAGATTGATCTCGTTCTCCGTCTCACGCATCGACTGGGCGACCGTGAGCTCGTCCCAGCCGGCGCCCGTGGCCCGGTTGAGCAGTCCGCTGAGCCGCTGCCCCTGCCATGTGGCCTCTTCGTAGCCGAGGCGGGCGCTGCCCTGCTTCTTGCGCGCCCAGGCGTCCTTGAGGACCTCGATGCGTTCGGCCAGGTAGCCCCGGGCTCGTGGGCCGCCCACGACGTCGGCCCTGGCCAGGAAGCGCGCGGTGACGCCCTGCGCGGTCGGGCCTTCCAGGTCGACGTCGTAGGCGTCCTGGTTGCGGGAGTGCGCGGCGGTCGCGTTGCGTACGGCGGCGATCCAGGCGGCGGCGGTCGTACGGTCCAGGGAGCGGCGCGCGAACGGGGTGACGGAGAGGGCCTCGACCTGCCGGTAGAAGGTCGCGTGGTAGTGGCCGAAGTTCTCGAAGTGCGCCAGGTCGCGGGGCCGGGTCCAGTTGTAGAGCGTGACGACGAGTCCGGGGCGCTTGGCGTCACGTCCCACCCGCGAGGAGGCCTGGATGTACTCGGCGGTGTTCTTGGGCTGACCCACGACGAGCATCAGACCGAAGCGGGACACGTCCACGCCGACCTGGAGCATGGAGGTGGCGAGCACCGCGTCCACGGCGCCGGCCCCCTCGTTCCGGAGGCCGAGCTTCGAGACGTCCGGACGCTGCTTGTGCTGCGCCGCGGCCTTCAGTTCCTCGACGACCGCCTGGCGGCGGATCGTCGTGTCCATCTCCTCGTCGAAGCCGACGTCGAGCCTGGCCAGCACCTCCGTGATGTCACCCGAGGAGATGCGGGAGGTGAGCTCCTGGACGGAAAGCATCTCGGTCCGGCGGAGCAGGCGATTCGACAGCCCCTTGCGGGTGCCGTGGACACGGACGCGGGTGGAGATGTCGTCATCGAGGAAGCGGCGCATACCGGCCAGTTCACGGGTGGCGTTGAAGTAGCCGACGAGCGTCATGTACGGGTCGGCGGCCGCGCCATGCCTGTCGAACAGGGTCTGGCCCGCCAGGAGGAGGATCTCCGCCACCCTGATCTCGGCCTGCTTCATCCTGACGCCGTGGGCGCAGATTCCGAGGTAGCGGCGGCCTGGAGCCTCCTCCGAGAGTGCGACCTGCTGCGAGAAGAAGGTGTCGCCGATGTCGATCACCTGAGGCGGGAAAATCGCCGACCTCCTCGCGAAGACGCCCGTGATCTGCTCGGCCGCACGCTTGGTGGTCGCGGTGGAGGCGACGATCTTGGGCCCGACGGACCGGAGGACCCCGTCCGGGGCGGGGGCGCGCCAGCTGCACAGCTCGTCGACCGCCGCCTCGAAGAGCCCGACCGTCGTGCCCAGCGCGCCCGAGATCAGGTGGAGTTCGTCCTGGATGATCAGGTCCGGCGGGCGCAGCCGTGTCACCTGCCGGCTCTTGACGGCCTCCAGTCCGTCCTTGGCGTGGTGCCTCTCGCCGCACTTCGTGCGCGCGTCGAGATCGGCATGCCGGTAGCCGTGGCGCGGGCAGTAGTCGGTGACCCGGCCGAACAGCGTGCCCGCCGCACCGCGCCACGGCAGCTGGGCGAGCTTGTCGACAGTGGCGATCAGCAGGCTGGGCGCCAGCCGGTAGATCTCCTCGTCCACGGTGAGAATGGGCAGGCCCTCGCGGGGCGAGCGGCGCTTCGAGAAGGGGCAGGCGCTCTTGCCCTCGCCGTTGGCGCAGTAGAGAAGGACCCGGCGCAGGTCGTCGTCGGGGTGCAGGTCCTCCTGGGCGCTCAGGGGCGTACCGCACCACGGGCAGGCAAGAGTCTGGAGGACCTTGGCTCCCCGCCCGCTGCCCGCCTGTTTCGCCTCGGCGATCTGCTGCGCGGCTTCCTCGTAGCGGTTGGGTGAGACCGCCCCGCCGACCCACAGCCCGATGCGGAAGGGGGTGGCGCCCCACCGGTAGTCGCCCCCGTCGTACGCCTCGCGGCGGAGCACCTCGGCGGCGCAGACCAGCGCGGCGGCGCGCTGGAACTGCTGGGCGGTGAGCAGGCGCAGGGTGTACCGCATCAGGACGGCCACGCCCGCGTCGCCGGCGCGGGCGTCCTCTCCCGTGCCGATGGTGCCCTGGAGTCTGCGGATGGCGAAGGTGAAGGCGGCGAGGCCCAGGTACGCCTCGGTCTTGCCGCCACCGGTCGGGAAGAACAGGAGGTCGACCAGGGCCCCGGGGCCCGCTTCCCGCTCCTGCGAGGTGGGGTTCGCGAGGGCCCTCAGGTTGAGCAGGACGAACGCCAGCTGGAACGGTCGCCAGGAAGCGGCCTCCGGGCCCTGGTCCGCGATCCGCTCACGGGCCGCCTCGAAGCCGATGCTCTCCCGCTCGCGCAGGGCGGCGATGGCGGTGTGACGCCGCTGGAGGGCCATCGCCCGGTTGGCGAAGCGGAAGGCCTCCAGGACGTCGGGACGGTTCGGGTGCGACAGCAGGTCCACGCCGAGTGCGATGCGGACAGAGGCGTCCCTGGCCTGTCGCACCGCGTTCAGGGCACTGTCCCGAAGGGCTCCCGGCAGTAGCTCGGCCTCGGCCTCGCGCTCGTCGAGCCAGGCGCTGTACCCGTCCGCGAGCGGGGCGAGTGCCTCCCGCAGCGCCGCGGGGGGCAGCTGAGCGAGCTCGTCCATGGAGAGTTCGAGACCGGTCAGGTGGGTCGCCTGACCGCCGGACGGGGCGATCGTGGCCGGTATGTCCTGGGTGGGAAGCCAGGTCGTGGTGAGCGCCTGGGCCCGGCGGCTGCCGGCCTCGCAGGTGATGTCCACGGCCACGTTGCGGCCCGCCGCGTGCTTCAGGCGGTTGCGGTAGAGGAGCGTGAGGTGCTGCTCCTCCGGGTCGTCGAGCCCCCAGGCGTCCTCGCCCCGCGATGCCTCGTCGAGCGGGTCGGAGATCGGGAGGAACACGGCCGAGCTGCCGTCCAGAGCCGTGACGTGCAGCTCGGTCTGGAACAGCCAGGCCGTGTCCTTGGCGGCCGGGGGTTCCTCCTGGGCGTTGACCAGGGCGAGCTCCACGACACGGGCGGGGCCGGCGGGTCCGGGGCGGTGCCGGACTTCGGCGATGAGGCGTACGCCGGGCGCCTCGGGGTCCTCGGACGTCAACGGCAGCACCTGCCGGGCGGCGCCGTCGAGCCGGATCTCACGGGTCTCGTCGACCTGCTCCCGCGTCCAGGTGGACCGTGCGACTCCTTCGTCGTTCAGTACCTGGGAGCGGTGGTAGCGGCCCCAGCGTGCCCTGACGGAGACCGCGTCCACGCCCTCGTCCGCCGGTACGGCGAACATGAGGCCCATCGAGGAGGCCCACATACGCCCGGCGTTCTGCGTGGTGAGCCTCTCGGGAAGCCCCCGGTCGGTGCCGTCGCCCTCGCCGTCGGAGTCGTCGAGGGTCTGGGCATCGGCGGCCGCCGGCGAGGCGGTCAGAGCCCGCTTGGGGCCGATGAGCCCCACCAGGTAGCGGTCCCGGGGGCCGGCGGCCCGGTGGTCGAACTCCTCGTCCGCACCGTCCCAAGGCCCCAGCAGGTCACGGCTGATGAGGTCGCCCAGTTCCTCCCTCACCTGGAAGGACGAGGCCGGGGTGAACGACTGCGACACCTCGCGGACCCGCTGGAGAAGGTCCTGCTCCAGCGATCCGGGCGACATGTCGGCGTTCTTGGTCGGCGGCATACGCGGCTTCCCCTTCTCGTCCCTCGTACGTGGTCCGTGCGGGCCGTCGGTCACGCGGCTGTGCCGCGGGGCCGTGACGCCCCGTCACCGTCCCGATGCTAACGGCCTGGTCCGGCAGTCAGCCCACCGGAAGGCTCTCGGCCAGCGCCTGTTCCAGGAGTCCGACGATGTCCCGGTCTCCCCGGTCTCCGAGGAGTTCGAGAAGAGCAGGCGCTCCCTGCCCCGGCCCCGTGCCGATCCGTCGTGCGATCACGTCGATCGCCTCGGCCGTGGTCACGGCGGCGGTCCAGCCGGTGAGTCGGGCGGCTCTGGCCTCCGGGCGGGTTTCCGGCTGCGCGGCGGGCAGCCGCAGCGCGGTCAGCCGCCCAGCGGTCACGTTGAGGAAGACCTGGTCGCCGACGAGTGCCCCGATGTGCTCCATCAGCGGACGGATCGAGCCGAGAAGGGGCTGCGTCCGCCAGTGGAGCACGCTCTCGCCGGCGTCGTGCAGCAGCGGGATCGGTTCGCAGGCGGGCGCGCCCCCGAGGTGTGCCGCCCAGCCGGCGGGGACGGGGGTGCCGGAGCCGCGCAGGTGCTCCGCGGTGACCTCAAGGCGGTACCACCAGCGGCCGTCGGCCCCGACGAAGCACCGCCTCGTCTTGTCCACGCCCTTCCGCGGGTTGTACGGCGCGGCCTCGTCGTCCGTCGGCCGCTCCGTGACAAGCCCTACCCAGCCGCGTCGGGTCCGGGTGAATTCGGGGGCGTTGAGGTTCGTACGCACAGAGGCCGGGGCCACGTCGAAACGGCCGCTGATCGCGTCGACGAGGGAGTTGACCTCGGCCTCCCCGCCGGCCCGCCGGATCTCCCGGGTGATCATCTCCCGGATGCCCAGGTACTCTTCTCCGCCCCACTGGCGCAGCCCGTACCTGTTCCGGTCAAGCCGGACGAAGCGCTCGTCGGTCCAGATCTGGTTACGCATGCTGGTGATGGCGGTGCCGTCCGCGAGCCGTTCGTGGATCTCCTCCATGGACAGGGGCTCTCCGTGCAGAGAGAGCACGGCCGCGGCCCGGTCGTTGACCGATCGGCCCCAGTACAGGAGGTGACCGTCCAGAGACTTGAAGCGGCCGATCTCGGCCGCCCAGTCCGCGAGTACCTCGGCCCGGACTCCGTGGCGGGTGCCCACGGCGACGGCTTCGTCCCACGCGAGCGGGGTGTCCCCGCAGGCGGCGAGCAGGTCGTCCGCCATGGCTGTCCGCAGTTCGGCGTCATCTCCTTGGATGATCCACTCGCCGTCGACGGCACGGTCGGGCAGGAGTCGGGCGATGACGTCTCCGAGCGGCACGCCGAGCGCGTCCACGGGCCGGCGGTGGTCGGGGTGCATCGCACGGACCTCTGCGAGGCGCCCCACCGTGCCGAGTCGTCCCGCGACGGCGGCCAGGTGTCCGGCGAAGGCGCGGCCGTGCTCGTCGTATGCGAGCCACTGCGCGATCGCGTCCAGAACGACCCGCTCCAGCTGGCGGACGCGCTCCCGGCTGATGTCGAAGCGATCGCCGAGCACCCCCAGGGTCTCCGGCTGCTCAGCGAAGATCCGCTGCCCGGCGATCGTGCGTTCCCTCTCCTCCCAGGTGAGGGCGAGCGCGGCGAAGGCGGCGAGAGGGGTGTCCATCAGACGTGAGGTGGAAGGTTCCGTGGACGGGAGGGGGCCGACCTCCGGGTCCGCCACCCCCGGGTCCGCCGCCTCCTGATCTGCCGCCTCGGAGTCGCCGGTTTCCCCGGTCGCCGACGCGACGGCTTCGTCAGTTGCGCGCTGCGTCGGCAGGGCGATGAGCACCGGTGGGTCCACTGATGCGGACATGGCTTCGGCCCCGTCCTGCGGCTCCCCCTCGTCCGACTCCCGGACGGGACCCTGTTCCAGCCCCTCCAGCACCGCGAGAGCCGCGCGAACCTCCGCAGGGGCGTCGGTGGGCAGCCATCGGGAGATCACCGCCACGGCGTCGTGGACACCCATGGCCACGCGGTTCGCCGCACGCCCGTGGAGCCGGTCGAGCAGTCCGCGCATCAGGGTGACCAGCGCGTCCTCGCCGGCCTGTTCCGCGCTCATGCCCGACAGGCCGGCCTCGGTGTCCAGGAGCCGCAGCACGGGGAGGAGTTCACCGGTCTCGATCTGCGGCCACAGCGCGAGCAGGGCCCGGGCCACCACATCTGCCAGCGCTTCGGCACCGATCGCCCGCTCGGCCGTCGTGAGCGGGGTCGCGTACCACCAGCCGAGCGGAAGCCGTTCGTCGTCGAGCCGCGCCGCGAGCGCGTGCGGATCGGCGTACCGAACGGCGGGGACGAGGTCGGCGAGGCAGGTGGAGGCGTGGGACGCGGGCGAGGTCATGATCGGGCGACACTCCGGGGAAAGGGACGACGGCCACGGCTGACGTGTTGTCCACGACCTTAGGAGTCCCCACTGACAATGCCTCATGGTC
The DNA here is from genome assembly GCF_056436715.1 of Streptomyces sp. NPDC043176. NCBI lineage: Bacteria > Bacillati > Actinomycetota > Actinomycetes > Kitasatosporales > Streptomycetaceae > Streptomyces > Streptomyces sp. NPDC043176. The sequence continues at coordinate 423,881 of NZ_JBWKCA010000001.1, read as the reverse complement.
GCCAAGCACGGGGCTTCCGACCAGCGGTGGAGCGTCTCTTCGTCAGGTGTGGGCGGCCAGTCCCCCGTCGAGCGTCCACACCGTGGCCTCCACGCCGGAGGTACGGGCGAGGTAACGGTCGCGCTCGATGAGGATGTTGACGTCTCCGCAGCCGACCCCGCTGACGGCGTGTTCCACGAGGCTCATTCCCGAGCTGCCGCCTCCGATCAAGGCGTCGAGGTGGGCCGCGTTCCACTCGACCTCGTTCAGGGCCCAGGGTGCGTCACCCGCCACGACCATACGCAGGACAGCGACGAGCTTCTCCGCGCAGGTGCGGCGCTGACGGCCGTCGGGCAGCTGTGCGATGTGGTTCCCGGTCTCGATGACGGCGGTCACGGGAAGCAGGAGGTCACAGTCATGGGTCGCGAGCTTCTTCTGCAGCTCGTCCCTGACCTTCCCCAGGTCCTGGCACTTGCCGGGAACCTCCAGGAGGTTGCACAGGATCGATGTGTCGACGAACTCGACTCGGCGGGCCATGCCTCACCCGATCCCGAAGAGCCGGTTGAACTCGCTGTAGTCGCGTTCGGCCGTGTCGGCCATGTCGAGCCGTCCCTGAGTGACGACGTCCCCGAGGGACCCGGCCGCCATCGCCTTCGGGTAACCGTCCAGGTCCGTGAGCCGGGTGAGTCTGCTCGTACCGGTCGTCCGGTCCCGCGAGCAGACCACGACCCCTTCGTGGTCGGTGTTGTCGAGCGCGGAGAGGAGTGCCGGGCTGTGGGTGGTGACGAGGACCTGCGTACCGTTGGCCGCACTCGCGTTCCGTACGAGCTTGAGCACCTGGGAAGCCTGGGTGGGGTGCAGCCCGTTCTCCAGCTCCTCGACCACCAGCATCAGGAACGACCCGTCCTTGAAGCTGGTCGAGGACGAGGAACCGAGGTCGAGCCCGCCGCCACCGGTGAGCAGCGCCGTGGTGATGGCGAGGAAGCGGAGCATTCCGTCGCTCATCTCACGGGCGGGAGTCAGCCCCAGAGGACCTTCGTCGAGCGCGAGCATCACGTCGCCGAGTTCGGACTTCGTGACGGACAGTCGTTCGATGTCGTGGTCGGCGAGGTCCCGGAGCTGGTGCACGAGAGAGGCGAACAGTTCGGGCTGGGTCCGCTGGATGCCGCCGACGGCGGCCGAGAGGTTCTCGGCGGTGCGGCGCAGGCTGCTGTCGCGGGATTGGACGTACTGCCGCATCAGGTGCGGTACGGGGTCGAGGTGGAAGACTCCGACGAGCGCGGTCAGCATCGCCTCGGCGCACCAGACGCTCTCCCACTCCCCCTCGGTCTCGCCCGAGACCCGCCCGGGGAGCTGCGAGGTGAGCAAGCGGGAGCTCCGGAAGGGACCGCTGGGGTTCTTGCCGGGCTTTCCGTTGTGCCAGGACGCCTGGATGTCGCCGTAGTGCGGGCTCGGTTCGCCGCTGACGAGGATCTTCCGCTGCCCCTTCGCCGTGGGCCCCGTCAGACGCTCCTCGATGATCTGCACCTCGGGCTCCACCTGGATCGTCACGTCCAGGTCGATGAGCCCGTCCTCCGTCCGCACGGTGCAGCCGAGCGAGAAGCGGTCGGAGCCGTGCGGCACGCACCCGGTGAGCCCCCCGCGCACCGGCCCGGACGAGCTGCGCCGGCTCTCCAGGGCCTCGATGATGTCCTCGCCGCGCGCCAGCCGTGACAGGACCTCCAGGCCGTCGAGCGCATTGGACTTGCCACTGCTGTTACGCCCGATGAGCACGGTGAGCGGCGCGAGCGGAAAGCGCTCGTCGCGGAAGCTCTTGAAGGCGGTGAGGCGGACCTCTTCGATGGCCAGGGCAGTCACATCGGCCAAGTTACCCCAGCGCCTTGCCGTCGGCGCCGGTTGTCGTCGCCTTGCGGTAGAACTGTCGTCGCACGGTCCATCGTTCGCATCCGCGACGCGGGGGTACGGGAGGGGCGACGCAATGAGCGGACTGGCACCACACCTCAAGTTCATCGCCGAAGGAATGATCAGAGGCGCGATGGGCCTGACCGACACCATGCGGGGGGCCCGGGACACCGCCATCGCCCTGTACCACGAGCTGGACCGGCAGCGCGGGATGGCTGGGGACGACGAGGCGGGGCAGGCGTTCGCGAAGGTGTACCGGTCGGCCGCCGCCGCCACGCTGGACAAGATCGGCTCCAGCTCGTACGTGCTCGGTGAGGCCAGTCGCGGGCTGATGCGCAACGCACGGGAGTTCATGGCGCGGGAGAGCGCCATCACCGCCGCGCTCCTCGGCAAGCAACCGGACCTGACCGCCGGCATGGGCGACCCGGGGGCGGACTGCCCCGAGAACTACCTCGGCCTGGGCCGGGAACTTCCCGAGGTGGTCGGGGAGACCGCCTGGTACCGGCAGTACGCCCCCGGTGGCGGCAGCGACCGATACCGCGGGTCACCGGAGAAGCTGCGCGAGGTGGCGAACTGCTGGCGGCGCGGCGGCAAGCTGATGCTGCGCTTCCTGGAGGACGCCCAGGCGTCGGCCACGACCGCCGACAAGGCGCACTCGGGGGAAGCCGCCGACGCGTTCCGGGCGTACTTCAAGATGTCCGTCGGGCTGACCTGCCCGCCCGGACGGACCCAGGAGGACGAGCCGCTCGTCGCCAATCTCGTGGCCGCCTGCAACGAGATCGCGAAGGCCTGCGACCAGTACGCCGAGCACGTGGAGGCCGCTCAGAAGGCGATCCAGCAGCACAAGCTGGATCTCTTCGCGATGGACATGCCCTGGGACAGCCCCATGTTCGGCGGGAACGGCTTCGACGGTGGCCTCCTCGACGCCGTCCTGGACGATCCCTGGATCCGTCGGCTCGGCGAAGTGGGTCACGCCCTGGACTCGGCCGAGAAGCGGGTCCGGCTCCCCGAGGGCGGTGGCGGGCCCACCGCGCCGGGCCTGCCGCTCGTACCCCCGCTCATCCCCCTGCCGGTTCCGGTGCCCGCGCCGGTGCCGCTCGTCCTCGCCTCGTACACCGGCGGCCTGCCGGGAATCGTTCCCGCGATCTACAGGGACCCCGATCCGGCCGTTCCCTGGCGCGACCCGATCCCCCCGGCCGCTGTCCCTCCGCCGAAGCTCCTGACCCCGGCGGAACGGCGGGAATTCGTCTCCTGGGTCGACACGCTCACGCCGGCCGGATTCGGAGGCAAGACGGACGCCACCACGCCGGAGAACCAGTACCAACTGCGGATCGCCGGCTATCCCGAGCGGATCGTCCCGCTGCCCAAGGACTTCGAGAAGCCCTCGATCGGCGCCGACGGCATGCGCCCGGCGGACGGGACGATGGTGGACGCCAAGTACGTGGAGGACGCGGACGACGACTGCAGGAAGTCCACGTGGCGTCGGCCGTCCACGTTCGACATCCAGGACGAATTCAAGCCGGACGGCACCAAGAAATGGAACAAGAAGGACATCCTGATCGGGAAGGACGAGGCCGAACTCGAGAAGTACCGGCAGGCCATGATCGAGCACCAGCAGATCCGGGGCCTGGAGATCGTCACCAACGACAAGGAGGCCGCGGCGTACTGGCAGACGCTGATGGCCCTCCAGGGGGTCTCCGGAACCTCTCGGTACGTGAAGTGATCTCCCGCCCAGGAAGGACGTATCCAGCATGACGCCCGATGACGACGACCCGACCACCTTCCTGTTCTACGCGCCGGAGCGGGAGCCCCATGCCTGGGGCCTGGACCTCGCCGGGCTGGGCGAAGCCCTGAGGGAGGCGTTCCCCGAGGTCCGCTACAAGGTCCGCCAGGACCGTACGCACCAGGGCGAGCCGTACCTCTCCTTCTGGGCCGCCGCCGAGGACGGCACCGAGCACGACGGCACGGCCACGGTCCACGGCCGTGACTGCGTGATGCTCGCCGACGCGACGGCGGGTGCGGCGGCTCCGTTCCTGGTCTGGCTGCGGGACGGCCACCTGCCCGCCCCCGACCTCATCCGCTTCAGCAGCGAGCCGGCCGTGGAGCGAGGCATCGAGACGGACTGGCGCCTGCCCGCCGACGGCGACGCGGAGCGGCTGGCCGAGGAACTCCGCCACCACCTGGCCGTGGTGGAAGGGCCCTGACTCAGGCGGCTTCGTCGCCGTCGGTACGGCAGTCGGCGCAGCGCGCGTCCGGTCCGGGGTCGGGCTCGGCGCTGCGGAAGGCCCGCTCGCACCCGTCGCACGTGACGAGGGGCGCGGGGCCGGCCGGTCGTTCCTCCGCCGGGATCGGGGGCGGCAGGAGGTTCGTGAGCCGGTACTCCAGGAACCGCGCCGGGTGATGGATCGGTACCGGCTCGGGCGGCAGGCCCGCGGTGAGCGTGCGGGTGATCTGGGCGGGGCTGGTCGACCGGGCGAGCCACGTCTCCACTACGGAGGCGAGGCGCTGGACGTCGGCGACCGACAGGACCAGGCGGGGGTCGGTGAGGCGGAGGCGGGCGAGGAGGTCGGCGGCGGGGCCGGTGGTTGGGTGCTGGGGGTGGGGCTGGAGGTGGGCCGTGGGCTGGAGGTGGGCCGTGGGCTGGGGCTGGGGCTGGGCTTTGGTCTGGGGCTGGGCTTTGGTCTGGGGGTGGGTTTTGGGCTGGGGTTCCGGTTCCTGGGTCTTCGGTACGGGTGGGGGCGCGGGGGCCTTGTCCGGTGCCGGTGCCTGCACCTGTGCCCGTGGCTGTGCCGTTGCGCATCCGGGCTTGTCGTACGAGAACGTGCGGGTCGCGAACTTGCCGCCGCCGAGGGGGATACGGGGTCGGGCGATGTACCCGGCCCGCTCCAGCTCGTTGAGCGCCCGTCGAATGGTCGTCTCGCCTTCGCGGAAGCGCAGCGTGAGGGCCTTCGCGGTCACGGAGACGCCGTCGGGGAGCGACTGGATGTACACGGCGATGCCAACCGCTGCGGCGGAGAGTTCGGCGTGCTGGGCGAGGTGGTTGCCGACGACGGTGAAGCGCTCGGTGTGGCGGTGCCGGACGTGGATCACTCCGGCGGGCGGCGCGTCGGCGGGGGTTTCGGGGTACGCGGAAGGGGCCGCGTTAGACTGCGGTTCAGCCATCGGGAAGGTATCGCTTCCTGATCGGTCAGGCCCTCGTCAGGATTCCCGTCCTGTCGGGGGCCGAATTCATTTATGGGGCTTGTTGGGGCCGACCGTACCCCAGGTGTCCGAGTTCCGGACGATCCGTCACCCGATCGTGTGAGGGCGGGGTTTGGGTTTGGTTGGGTGGTTCTCACCCAGTCCTTTTGCTGGGTGGCGCGCGGCACCGGGACGCGCGGATGCGCGCCCCGGTGGGTGGGGAGTCAGGCGCGCTTGAGGTGGTCGATGAAGGCGGCCCAGGCGGGGGTGGGGACGAGGAGGGCGGGGCCGGCGGGGTTCTTGCTGTCTCGAACGGGGATGGTGTGGGGGATGTTGTCAGCGACCTCGACGCAGTCGCCGCCCTGAGTGTTGCTGTAGCTGGACTTGCGCCAGTTTGCGGCGCTGAGCTCGGGTCGGGACACGGGCATCACAGAACGAGTCCTCCATCACGGATCGGATCAGGTCTGCGGACCGTCCGGGAGGCAGAGCCATGGCCCGCAGTTGATCAAGTGCTAGTTCGTACTCTGCGACGGTTTCGCGGGACTCCACAAGCTCACCGGAGTGCGAACTCTCCAGGTATGCCGCGCCGGAACGCTTAGGGAACGCCAGGACGCTGAGTGAGCCTCCGAGTAGAGGATGCTCCCCTTGGTCGAACGGCAGGACCTGGACGGTCACGTGCGCCCACTCGTCCATGACGTGGAGGAGATGGCCCAGCTGCTCCCGAAACGTCAGCCCATCACCGATGGGGCGGCGGAGAACCGCCTCGTCGAGGATGGCCCAAAGGATAGGCGGATCCGTACGAGTAAGCGCAGCTTTCCGCCGCATTCGAGCCTCCAGCATCCGCCTGAGCCCGGGCCCCACACTGGGTCGCGCCACAGCCAGAAGCGCCCGCGCATACGACTCCGTTTGAAGCAGGCCAGGCACGATGTGCGCCATGTACTTCTCGATCTTGCAAGCCTGCTGCTCCAGCGCCATGTACTTGCTGGCCCAGTCCGGGAACGGCGTCCGCATGAGGTGACCCCACAGATCCGTCAGATCCCCCTCCGCGCCAAGGATCTTGTCCAGCTTGGCGTCCACGTCCCCCGGCGGGATCTCCTTGCCCAGCTCGAACTGGGCGATCCGGCTGTGAGCGATGGGAACCTTCGCACCTAACTGGCGCTGGGTGAGCCCCGCGCGACCTCGAAGCTTGCGCAGCTTCACCCCGTACAGCGCGGCGAGGGACGCCGACGGGTCGAGTTCTTTCGGTGCGGGCACTGGCGACCCTCATTTTCGTTCCGTGACTCCGAAAACCGTTACCCCTAGTGATCGTAGCCACACGCATCCATGCTCATCGGTGAAAGTCGCCAACGATGAGGAGAGGTGCGCGAAGTATGGGAACGGCGAGGAGTGAGACGACGGTTGAGGCCATCCGAGATGCGAAGGCCGCGCGGGACGAACTGCGGGCGGCGTTGCTGGATGTCGACATCCTGTTGCCCTCGTTGGGGCTCGACACCGTGTCCCTGGCCAGTGCGTACATGAACCCGCTCGTGGACCTCGGGTGCTGCCGACCGGATGTGGCGCGTCGGCTGGCGTCGGTGTTGCGGGGGTGTGCGGGGTGAGGTGGGAGCGGCGTTCCCGGTGCCGGTTCCGGTAGCGCCGCTCCTCTGCCGGGTCAGAACAGGCTCGGGGGCTCCTCGGCGGGCGGCTTCGGCTTCCGCTTGGCCGGTGCGGCTGTCTTCTTCGCGCCCTTCTTGTCGTGCAGGCCGGCGGCTACTTCGGCGGCGTAGCGGCGCTGGTTCTCTTCGAGGAGGCGGTCCAGGATCTCCTGACGGACGACGGGGCCGACGGTGTAGCGGGGGCCTTGGCGGGTGTCGTGGAAGCCGTGGTCGAGGCCGCCGGGCTGGGCGAGGAGGTCGTCCCAGCCGTAGGCGCGGGCGGCTTCCTCGTCGATGGCGCGGTGGATTTCGCGGAGTTCGGCGATGTCGGGGTCGGTGCAGGTGTCGTCGTGGACGAGGTTGTAGGTGGCGGTGAGGCCGCCGCGCTGGAGCATGATTTCGCGGCGGCGGGTGTCGAGACGGTCGCCGAGCTTGCGGAGGGCGGGGGTGAGTTCGGGGCGCGCGAAGGTCTCGAAGACGTCGGACGGCGAGTAGTTGAGATCGGCCTTCATCGTCGAGCTGCGGCTAATCGCCCACCAGTAGTGCGGCGCGCTACTGAGCAGCGCCAGCATGGCAGTGTCGTCTGTAGCGAAGACTCCGAGCTTGTGCGCAAATACCTGCCCGGTGGGCACCATGACGGGCATCACAACCTTGCTAACCAGAGTAATCAAGACCACTCGCCCAAGGCCCTCTATGGACTTCACCATTGATGGCCGCTTGTCCGCATACTGCCAGTAACGCTCAGGAAGCGGCTTACGCAAAGCAAAGGATCCATCGGGCTTCGTCCGCTGCCGCTCAGGCTTCACATCGCGCACAATTTTCGCAAAGGCCTTCGGGTACTCCTTAGCTTTCTCCTCGCTCCAGTCATGGAAGTTGATAACCCACCGAGTCGCAGAAGTATCTGATCGAGAGTTAAGGTCCTGCCCGTTAAGGTAGGGAAATAGCACATCCCGGTACCGTTCGTCTTCAACAACGAGCGCCTGTGCCGCCTTTGGCTCCAGCGTGAACCCGAGGCCCAGGACGTACGAGCCGACGAACGAGATCCCGTGGTTCTCCACCAGCCGCGCGGGCGTCCACGACACCCGCGACGCCGAGTCCAACGACGCCGTGATTGCAGGCACTGGCGTCACAGCGATCTCCGGAACGGCCTCTACATCAAGAAGCCTAGGGATCTCCAAGTCGATCTCAGAACGACTAGTCCAAACAGCACAGAACTCCAGAACAGCCGAATTTGACGGCCACGGCTTACTCTTCACGGCCTGTCGAATCTCTACACCGCTAGCCACGAGCTGATCAAGGCCGACTTCCCTCGTATCACCCTGCGCCAGCGTGTTCGTCGCAACCAACCCGGTTTGACCAGACCCGTTCAGCACCTGATCTGACCGCAGAAGGAAGTAGGCAACCAGGTCAGCGTGACCACGGGCACCCTTCCCCAGCCATTCCACGAGGTACTCCCTGTAGGAATTCCCGAGGGCTCCTGTGAGCTTCTTGCCGCCCAGGAACGGCGGGTTCCCCACCACCGCGTCGAACCCGCCCCGCTCCTCCCACACCTCCGGGAAGACCAACGGCAAGTGAACCGGCTCCCGGTCGAACGACCCCCTCGGCTGGCCCGTCGCCAGCCAGCCCCGCGCCAGCCGCTCCGCCGCCCGCAGCTCCTCCGCCTCCGCTTCGCCCTCCGGCGCGTCCGCCACGTTGTGCGCAGCGGTCACTGCCTCGAACGACAGCCGGTCCTGCTCCTTCTCTCCCCGGCCCGCGCTCGCCAGCGCCGCACCCACGACCAGGTCCGCGTACACGCTCGCCCGGCGGGTCTTCTCCCGGACCGAGGCCAGGATGGCGCGCTTCTCCCGCAACTGCTCCAGGTCCGTGCCCGGGATGCCGGCCAGCTTCCGACGCTCGTCGGCGACCTCCGTCACCACCCGGCGGACGCCGCCCGTGAAGTCGATGCCGTCCCCGTGGATCCGGCGCCCCCGCGCCGGGTCGAGGTGCATCGCCTCCAGCTGCTCCACCGACGTGATGCCGAGCAGCGAGTCGCCCGCCACCAGCCGGTCGTCCAGGAAGGTGAACGGGCGCTCGCGGTCCATCGAGACCAGCCACAGCGACAGCTTCGCCATCTCCACGGCCATCGGGTTGATGTCGACGCCGTACAGGCAGTGTTCTATGACCTGCCGACGGGCCTCCACCATCACCGGGTCCGCCTCCGCGTCCACCGCCGAGGCGGACAGAGACCCCGCCGCCTCCAGGTAGGCGGCAGCCCTAACATCGCCCTCCCGGCTCCAGGCTTCCACCAGCGCGTCCGCCAGGTAGCGGCACGCCGCCACCAGGAACGCCGCCGAGCCCATCGCGATGTCCGCGACCTTCAGTTTCAGCAGCTCGGTCGACGGCTTCGGGCGCCACTGGGTCCGGTCCGCCGTCTGGAGGGGGCCGTACTCGTAGATCAACGGCTCCAGCGCGCCGTCGGCGACCTGTTGGGCCAGGGTCTTCGGGGTGTAGTGGGTGCCGGTGTTCTTGCGGAGGGAGGACTCCGTCACGTACAGGGCGCCCGGGCGGATCACGACCGGGAGGCCGCGCAGGTCCGGGCGGAGGATGCCGTGGAAGGGGAGCAGGCGCTCCGCGAGTTCCGCGTCGCCGCCGGTCGCGGCGAGGAGCTTGCGGCGGGCTTCGCCTCGTGCGGCCTCGTCCAGGGGGGCCAGCGCCTTCGTCACCTTGGCGGCCGCACCCAGGCCCGTCGTCTTGTTGTACTCCTCCGCGAGGGCCGCGCCCAGGCCGTCCCCGTGCGTGCGGGCCATCGTCTCCAGGCGGCTCAGCAGGACCTCCGCCTCCAGACCCGGCTTGCCGGCCAGGCCGACGATGGTGTCCTCGGCGCGGCGGCCCTGGTAGGAGAGCAGGCCCTCGTACACGTAGCCGATCTGCTCGACGTCCAGGGTGCGGAAGGTCAGGCGGCGGCGCTCGCGCTTCCTGCCGGTGCCGATCCAGACGTGCTGGACGGACTGGAGCATGTGGAGGACGGTGCGGTCGTCGATGGGGAGGGGGTCGGTGGGGTCGTTCTCGCCGGTGCCGCGGCCTTCCAGCCAGGGGAAGGCGTTGGGGTCGAAGATCGAGCCGTCGTAGGCGTGCATGGACAGGAGGGGGTGGTCGACGCCGCCGTAGACCGCGTTGAAGAGGGCGATGAGCCGGTGCCAGCCGGCCCAGGTGAGTTCCAGGTCCTCCTCGGTGGTCTTGGTGGCCCGGTCCTCCAGTTCGGCACACAGCCTGCCGGCCGAATACGACTGGACGTACAGCTCATTGTCGCTGGGCAGGAGGCCGCGTTCCTCGGCGAAGAGGAGGAAGACGACGCGCATCATGATGGCGACGGCGCCTCGGTAGACGTCGTGGGCGGGGACGTCGGCGAGGCCGCGACGGCCCTTGGCGCGTTCGTTGATGTCGGCGCGGCCGATGGCCTCGACGAGGAGTTCGACGGCCTGGCGGACCTGGACGCCGAGGGCGTCGGTGACGTCCTCCTGGCTGTCCAGGGACTCGCGGAGGAGCGGAAGGAGCATCTCGTCGTCCCCGACGCCGAAGAAGCGGCGGCGGCTGAGGAGGGAGCGGAAGGCGCGGACGACGACGCGTTCGGCGGGCGAGGGCCAGTCGACGGTGTCGAAGACGGCGGAGGTGGTGACTCCGCCTCGGGGGGCCCAGACCAGGGCCCACCAGCGGCCGTCGGTGACGAGGCCGAGTTCGATGCCGTGGTGGCGGCAGAGGTGGGCCATGCGGTCGACGGGGGTGGCCGACCAGGTGGAGGTGGGCACGCGCTTGGCGGGGTGCTGACCTGCCGGTACGGACAGGCCGAGGATCGCGCAGTCCGCGACCAGCGCGGCCGTGTCCGTGGCCGTGCTGCCGGGTTCCAGGAGGGCGAAGGTCGGCGCGACCCGCTCCCCGTCGTGCTCGGGGATGTCGACGGCCAATGCCTCGGACAGGCTCTCGCCCGTCCGCAACGCGTCTCCCCAGCCGAGGAGTTCGCCGAGCACGAAGTCGGTCCAGGTCTCCTGCCCGGCCGCCGGGTCGGAGAGCCAGACCCCGTGCTCGTAGCGCAGGCTCGTCCGCAGCGGCTTGTCGACCGCGTCGAGCTGCGGCCACGCCTTGAGCAGGACGGGCAGGGTGAGGAAGGGGCCGGAGACGTCGACCAGGCTGAGCCAGTCGAGGTGCTGCTGCTTGCCGTCGGGGGCGGCGGGGCGGAAGGCGCCGCCGCGGGCACGGCCGCGGGCGCCTGTGCCTGTGCCGGTGCCGCTGCCGGTCGTACGGTTGGTGCTCACTTGACGGCCTCCCGGCGGGGAACGACGAAGACGACGGCGACGGGGAAGAGCAGCGGCTTGGGGTCGGCGTAGCGGGCGGCGATGGAGGCGAGTTCGCGCTCCTTCTCGCTCTCCAGGGCCCCGACGCGCTGCTCCCAGTTCTCCCGGTCGCGGCGCTGCTGCTCGGCCTCCTCGAACTCCAGCTCCAGCTGGCCTTCTTCGGTGTCCGTCCTGCCGATGGCGGCGCGCAGGGAGTCGCGGAAGCGGTCGATCTGGGCGGAGATCCGGTCGGCGTCCTCGCGGCGGCGGTTCTCCAGGCGGCTTTCCAGCGCGGTCTGGCGGTTGCGGGCGCGCCACTCCAGGGAGGAGACCAGACCCTCGCTCACCTGCGGCCAGGCCGTGACGAGCCGGTCGCAGAGGAGGGGAGACGCCTGGGTGGAGTCGGTGAGGGCGTCGTCGAGGATCTCCCGCACCGTGGTGACCTTCTCCAGACGGCTGAAGCGGGCGGGGGTTCCCTGCTCCTCGCGGAGCCAGCCGCCGGCCTGGAGGACTTCCTCGTGGAGGCGGATGCCGTCCGCCCCGACGAGGACGAAGCGGGCGAAGGCGCCGACGAGGGTGGTCTCCAGCTCGGGGTGGTCGCTGACGACGGCGGCGACGCGGGCGAGGCCGGTCTGGTTCTTGTTCCAGACGGCGGCGCGCAGCAGCCGGGTGGACATGGAGACCAGGGGATGGCCGAGGTGGGCGAGGACGACGTCGTCGCGGCCCTTCGCCGCGGCGGCGTCGAAGGTGATCGGGCGCTGGATCTCGGGGCGGAGCTTGTCGGCGAGGCCCTGGGAGGCGCGCTCCCAGGAGCTGGTGAGGGTGGGGACCTCGTAGAAGCCGTCGGCGAGTGCCCGCTCGTCGACGACCGGCTCGATGTCCTGCTGGCGGGCGAGGGGGAGGGCGGTGGAGACGACGCGGGCCACCCGGTCCGGGGTGATGCCGAGGGTGGCGACGGTGGCGTCGACCTGTTCCTTCAGGCGTTGGGCCTGGGCCTGGGCGTCGCGCTCGGCGGTGACGTTGCCGCCGCGCCGGGCCTTCTTGTTCGCGTACACCTCGGCGCGTTCGACGTCGAAGTCGGTGCCGAGGTCACCGGTCATGCGCCGCTGGACGGCTTCGGCGAGGACGCCGTTGACCTTGCCCAGGTCCTCTTCCATGCGGGCGACCTTCATGGCGACGCGGGAGAGGAATTCGAGGTCGGCGTCGTAGGTGTCGAGGGTCTTGTCGAAGCCGCTGCCCACGAAGTGCACGATCTGCGGCGCGGTCGTCTGGCCGTAGCGGTCGATCCGGCCGATCCGCTGCTCCAGCTTGTTGGGGTTGAACGGGATGTCGTAGTTGACCAGGCGGTGGCAGTGGCGCTGGAGGTCGATGCCCTCGCTCGCGGCGTCGGTGGCCAGCAGGATGCGGACGTCGTTCTCGGCCGGTTCGGCCTGGAAGGCGAGGCGCAGCCGCTCGCGCTCCTCCGCGTTCATACCGCCGTGGAGGAGGGCGACCCGGTCGCCGCCCAGGCCGTGGTCGCGGAGCAGGTTCTGCAGCCAGATCTGGGTGTCGCGGTACTCGGTGAAGACGACGACGCGCTCGTTGAGCCAGTGCCCGCCCTCGGCGGTCAGGCACTCCGCCTTGAGGTAGTCGATCAGCTCGCGGGCCTTGGAGTCGGCCTGGGCCTGGTGGCGGACGGCCCACTCGCGCATCTGCTCCAGGAGGCCGGCCTCGGCGTCGTCGGTGCCCGGCTGGAGGGTGGTCGCGCGGGCGATGGCGTCGTCCTCGGCCTCCGCCAGCGGCTCGTCGTCGTAGTCGGCGTAGTCCTCGAAGAAGGTCTCCTGCCAGTCCTCGATCTCCTCGGCCGCCTCCTGCCTCTTGGTACGCAGGGTCTCCAGGTAGACCTCGATGGTGCGGGCGAAGGCGTCCGGGGAGGAGAAGAGGCGCTTCTTCAGGAGCAGGGTGACGAGGTCGGCGGCCTTGCGGCCGCCCTTGAAGCGGGTGCCCAGCTTCTCGCGGCGGAGTGCCGCGTACCGCTTCAGCAGCTGGTGGATGCGGCGCTCGTCCTCGCCGTACTCGACGGGGAGCGCTCTGGTCCGGCGCTCCAGGAAGCGGCGCTCGCCGGTCTCGGGGTCGCGGATGTCGGTCTTGAGGCGGCGGACGACCGTGTCCTTGATCGCCTCGGGGTCGGGCTCGACGCCCCGGGCGAAGCGCTGGCTGTCGATGATCTCCAGAAGGGCGGTGTACGACTCCTGGTAGCCGTTGTGCGGGGTGGCGGAGAGGAACAGCCGGTGCTCGAAGTACGGGGCGAGGCGCCGGATCAGCTTGGTCTGCTGGGAGTCGACGGGGTACCGCTGCTTGGGCGCGGAGGGGGCGACATGGTGCGCCTCGTCCAGGATCAGCAGGTCGAACGGACGCTTGGTGGGTACGGCGGTGTCGGCACGGGACTCGGCCGGCAACACCTCGGCGAGGAGGCGCTGGGCCTTGGCGCCGCGCAGCCAGGGCAGGCTGATGATCGACAGCGGGTAGATGTTGAAGGGGTTGGCGGCGCTGCCGTGTGTGCGCCTGACCTCGGCGCTGCGCTCGGAGTCGATGACCGTGAAGTCCAGGCCGAACTTCTCGGCCATCTCGTCGCGCCACTTCACGGTGAGGCCGGCCGGGCAGACGATCATGATCTTGTGGGCACGGTTGCGGAGCATGAGCTCCAGCGCGACGAGACCGGCCTCGATCGTCTTGCCGAGGCCGACGTCGTCGGCGAGGAGGAGGTTCACGCGGGGTGCGGCGATCGCCCGGGACACCGGTTCGAGCTGGTACGGCTCGACGGCGACACCGGAACGGAACGGCGCCTGGAGGGTGCGGACGTCCGCCGAGGTGACCGCCGACCAGCGCACCGCGTCGAGGAAGGCCGCGAGGCGCTCCGGAGGGTCGAAGTTCCCGGCCGAGACGTCGGGCAGGGAACCGGTCGGCAGCCGGCGGCGCCCGGGCTCGACCTCCCAGATCACGGAGAGGGTGTCGTTGTAGCGGCCGTCCTCGACGCTGTTGAGCGTCACGAGCGTGCCCGCTCCGGGCCGACCGGTGCCGGCCGTGCCCGCGTCACCGCGGTCGACCTCGGCGACGACCCACCGCTGGCCCCGCACCTCGACGAGATCGCTGATCCCGGGGACCGCCCGCTCGTCCCGTGCCTCCGCGCCGCGGCGGACCGCCCGCTGCGCCACACCCGCCAGGTCGGTGGTCGGCGTCGTCATCGCTCTCCGCACTCCTCTTACCGCCCCGGCCTGGGCGAACACGTCAAACACAGCCATTCAAACACGGGGGCGGCAGCCCACCGGGCCCACTCTGGCACGGCCGGGCACCCGTCGTACCGGCGTTGTCACAGCACGTCGAATCCGGTGATCCCGGTCAGGTCGCGACAGTTGCCGCACCAGGTCGCCGTCGGCCGAAACCGGCGGCGCGCGCTCCCTCCGGCAAGGCCACCCGCACGCGGAAGACCCGGCTGCCCGGCGAGGTCGGACGGTGCCGGATCCCGGCCGCCTCGGGCGGGATCACTCGGGGGCCCCGGGCTCGTCGTCGATCGGCCGGCGGGCTTCCGCGAGCGCGACCGTGTGGACGAACCACTCCAGGACTCCACGGAGCTCACCACCGTGTTCGGCGAAGACCTCCAGCGGGAACGAGGGACGCAGGTCCAGCTTCGCCTCCGCGAGGTCGATGCCCTCCACGCGGTTCAGCCGCGCCATCAGCTCGCGACGCAGCAGCTCGTCGTCAAAGGGCGGTCGGCGCTTCAGGTGCTGGAAGACCACCTCGGCGGTGCCCGTCACCGGGTACAGGGCGAGGGGCCACACCGAACGGGATCGGGCGCCGCCCAGGACCAGCATCGGGAAGCAGCTGGTCTCGCTCTTCTTCCCGTAGTCGAGGGAGCCGCCCTGTTCCTCCCAGAACCGCAGGGACGCGAGCACTCCCTCCACCGTGCCGGGCGTCTGGTTGTCGCGCAGCAGCGTCTCGAAGCGGGTGGCCACGGTCTCGCCGTCGCCGCCGGAACCCCCCGGGCCCCCGGGGGTCTGAGTGGGCGCCTCGTCCTCGAAGTCGTCCTTGCCCACCAGGGTGGCCAGATCCGCCGCCGTCAGCCGGTGCGAGCGGCGCGCACGGCCCCACTCGTCGAACGGCACGCCCTCGCTCTCCAGGACCTCCCTCGGCTCCGTCGCGTCCTCCCGCCCTTCCGGCCAGCGGAAGCCGGGCGAGATCTTTCCGTCGGCCATCAGCACGCGATAGGCCCCGTGCAGCGCCGGCCTCGTGGCCACGTGGTTGCCGACCGCGACGGCGTGGGTGCCGATGAGGGCGGCGAGGTCTCCGTAGGTCGTCCAGGTACCCGCCGGCATGTTCAGCAGGGCTTGGCGCAGCTCACCCCAGCCGGCCCACTCGGCATTCGCGTGGACCACACCGTCGACGGGCCCCGGCCACAACTCCACTGCCCGATCCCCCAGTTCCTCGGCGCGCGCGAGGATCTCGGTCCTCCCCCAGCGTTCCCGGCCCGCGATCCACTGGTTCATCCGCAGGGCGCTGGAGTCCAGGATCTGCTGCTTGCGGCGGAAGGGGTGGTTGGAAAGGCGCGCGTTGTCGCCGGACAGGGTGAGGTTGCCGAGCGTGTGGACCAGTTGGGTGTGCAGCTCCTCGGGGCTCTCGCCCTCGCCCGCTTCCTCCGCGAGGAGGTCGAACCACTGCTGGGCGGGCTGCTGGGGCAGCACGTGCTCCACGGTGAGCTTCGCCTTGGCGTAGTCGACCGGCTCGCTGGCGTCGTAGCTCTCCTCGAACCGGCGCAGAATCTCGAAGCGCTGGTTCGAGCGGCCCGACTTGTAGAAGGGGCGGCTGCGGATCGCCTCGCGCGTGACCGTGTCGGAGGGCCAGACACGCGTCCCCGTCTTGGCGGACAGGGCACGGCGTACGGCGTCCGCGAGGGAGCGCCCGTTGTCCAGTTCCTTCTCCACCTCCTTGGGCAGTTCCATGAACGTGCGGTTGTTGCCCGTGGTGGAGTTGCCGGCGAACAGGCGTCGCACCATGTAGCTCTCGGCGTACGAAAGGGCGGTGGCCACCTCCCCGGGGACGCAGTCGCCGGCGTCCAGCCGGTCCAGCAGGAGCAGTGCCAGCGGATAGTGGGTCTGACCGCCCCAGCGGGCCAGCCGTTCCAGGACCTCGCGCAGGCCCGGGTCGCCCTCCCGCCACGGCTCGACGATCCGCATGAGGCGTCCGGCCCGCACGTACAACCGGGAGACCTCCGCCTCCAGCGCACCCTCGTCCGCGCTCAGCGGTTCGAGACGCTTCTTCTGGTCTCGGTAGATCTCGCTCTGCTTGGCCCGGTTGTCGCCGCCGACGACCAGATCGAGCCAGACGAGCAGCTCCAGCCTGGCCGGGCCCAGCAGGTCCTGCATCGGGAGCCACAGGTTGCGGTACACGGCCTCGCCGCGCTTGGGGAGGCACATGAAGAGGTAGTTGCGCAGAAGGTCGCTCTGGCTGAGGCCGACACCCGTGTTGTTGATGGACTCGAAGATCCGGTAGACGTTGTCGCCTTCGGCGGCGGTGATCGACACGATGGAGAGGAAGTCCCTGAGCACGGACTCCACCGCGCGGACCCATTCCTCGCCCGCGCTCTCCTCCCCCTCGGTCAAGGCGGCGAGGAAGAACCGGTACGCGCCGCCGATGTTGCCGGGGCCGCCGGCCGTGGGGAGCGACTCCACGCAGGCGACGAACGCCTCGCGGTCGGCCTGCGTCGGCAGGAGGCGGTAGTGGTCGTTCCCGTCCTGGTAGCCGTTGACCAGGACGAGGTCGTGAATGCGGGCCGCCTTCTTCTCCCGGTCCCGAGCACGGTGGTGGTCCCGCAGCGCGGTGAAGGCGAGCATCAGCGTGGTCAGACGCTGCTGGCCGTCCACGACCAGCCATCGCTGCATCCCGCCCGCCGCGACCCGCTCCGGCGCGAGCACCACCGACCCGAGGAAGTGAGCCGCCGGCGCCCTGCCCTCCAACTCGTCCTCGACGAGTTCCAGGACGTCGTCCCACAACTGCCGCAGTTCGTCGCGCTGCCAGGTGTAGGTGCGCTGGTACAGCGGGACCTGGAACTGCGTCTCGCCGTGAACCAGCTTGCTGAACGTCGTCTCCTGCGCGTGCACGCGCGTCCCCTCCCCGACTCCTGCCCGTGGGCCCGCCATTGTGCCGCATCCGGGTACGGTGATCAGCGGAATCGACGGCCGCACGACCGGGGGCGCAGCATGGCGACACTGGGAATCCACAAGGACTTCCTCCTGGAATTCGCCAAGTTGGAGAAACCCGTCCAAAAGCGCGTGCACGAGGTCTTCGACAAGTTCCGGGAGCACCGGCACGCGGGCCTGCACCTGGAGAAGCTGGAGAAGTCTCGCGACCCGCGTATCCGCACCATCCGCATCAACCAGTTCATGCGGGGCGTGGTGCTGGCTCCGGAGGTGGGGGACAGCTTCCTCCTGCTCAAGGTCATGCCTCACGACGACGCCATCGCATGGGCGGTCAAGCACCGGGCAACCCTCAACTCCGCCACCCAGGGCATCGAGTTGCGCGACGACGTCGCTCTGGAGCGCGTGACCGCCGGCATCGACGCTCTGGCCGGCGACCGGCCCAGCGCGGCCGGACGAGCCCGGCGGCTGTTCGAAGGAGTCGCCGACAAGGACCTGGTCAAGCTGGGCATCGACGTCGATCTGCTTCCCCTGGTACGGCATCTGGGCACCGAGGCCCATCTCGACGCCCTGCACAAAGTCCTTCCCGAGCAGCAGTACGACGTGCTGGCCGGCCTCGCCGCGGGCATGAAGCCGGAGGACGTGTGGCGCGAGGTCGTCGCCGTACAGCTGGAACAGCCGTCCGAGCTCCCGCGCGAGGTCCGGGTGCCGCAGGCCGAATCGGCCGTGGTCCCCCCCGAGCAGGACGACTTCTCCGCAGCCATGGCACGGTCCCAGGGACGGATCGCGCTCGTCTCCGGCCCCGACGAGTTGACGGACATCCTGTCCCGGCCCTTCGACGCCTGGCGGATCTTTCTCCATCCGAGCCAGCGCAAGCTCGCCTACCGCTCCTCGTACACCGGTCCGGCACGCGTCACCGGAGGGCCTGGCACCGGTAAGACCGTGGTCGCGCTGCACCGGGCCCTGCACCTCGCCCGGCAACTGCCGGGCGACGCCCCCGACGAGTCGATCCTCCTGACCACGTTCACCCGCGACCTCGCGGCCGATCTGCGCAGCAACCTCGAACTGCTGATCCCCGAGCCCGCGCTTCGGGCGAAGATCAGGGTCGTCAACGTGGACGCCCTGGCCAACCAGATCGTCCGGGAGGACCGCGGCGCGCCACTGGCCCTGGTGGCGGCACAGAAGGAGATCCTGGCGCGCTGGAGCCGAGCGGCCCAGAAGCTGGCGGTCGATTTCACCGACGTGTTCCTCGACCAGGAATGGCGGCAGGTCATCCTGGCCCAGGACCTCCAGTCGCCGGAGGCGTACCTGAAGGCATCCCGTACCGGCCGCGGAACCGCGCTCAGCCCCCTCAAGCGGGCCCAGGTGTGGCGCGCCGTCGAGGCATTCACGGGTGAGTTGCGCCGGGCCGGCGAATGGACGTTCCTCCAGGTGTGCGCGGAGGCCGCGCGCATCCTCCGGGAGCGAGGTGGGGACTCCCCGTTCCGCCACGTGGTGATCGACGAGGCGCAGGACCTCCACCCCGCTCAGTGGCGCATGCTGCGGGCCCTGGTCGCCCCGGGTCCCGACGATCTCTTCATCGCGGGCGACACCCACCAGCGGATCTACGGCAACCGGGTGTCGCTGCGCGGTCTCGGCATCTCGGTGACCGGCCGGTCCGCCCGCCTTCGCATCAACTACCGCACGACGAAGGAGATCCTGACCTGGTCGACCCGGCTGCTGGCGGACGCCCGGGTGGACGACATGGACGGCGGGCAGGACTCGCTCGTCGGCTACCGGTCCGCGTATCGCGGCTCGAGTCCGGACCTCGGAGGCGCCGCGACCAAACCCGAGGAGATCGCGGGCCTCGTCACCCGGGTCTCGGAGTGGACCGAGGCGGGGATCGAGCCCCACGAGATCGGCGTCGCCGTGCGGTACGTCCAACTGGGCAAGGACATCGCCAGGGCCCTGGACCAGGCGGGCATTCCCACGCTGGTCCTGGGAGCGTCATCGGTGACGGGTGACGGAGTCCGGATCGGGACCATGCACCGGATGAAGGGGCTCGAATTCCGCTGCATGGCCGTCGCAGGCGTGAACGACACGGTCATGCCGATGCAGGGCGCCCTCACGCCGGAGGAGGTCGACCCGCAGCAGCACCGGGAGGACCTCATGAGCGAACTGAGCCTGCTGTTCGTCGCCTGCACACGGGCGAGGGACGCCTTGCGTGTCTCCTGGCACGGCAACCCCAGCCCCTTCCTTCCCGAACAGTCCTCCGTCTGACGCTTCCGGAATCCGGGCCTCGGCCGCCAGGAAGCCGTCAGGTGAAGGTGCGGCGGGTCCAGGTGGAGAAGGCTTCGAGGAGGAGGGTGGTGGTGAGGAGGAGGAGGACGGTGGTGGTGACGAGGCCGTATTCGAGGACGCGGGCGGCGTTGAGGAGTTCGTAGCCGATGCCGCCGGCGCCGACGACGCCGAGGAGGGCGGCGGAGCGGATGTTGACGTCGAGTTGGTAGAGGACGTGGCCGAGGACGGCGGGGAGGGCGCGGGGGAAGTCGGCGGCGAGGAAGACCTGGAGGCGGGACGCGCCGGTCGCGGTGAGGGCGCGGGTGGGGCCGGGGTCCAGTTCCTCGAGGGAGTCGGCGGTGAGTTTGCCGAGGAAGCCGAGGGAGCCGACGGCCAGGGCGAGGGCGCCGGCCACCGGGCCGAGACCGGTGATCACGACGAGCACGATGGCCAGCACGATCTCGGGGACGCCCCTGATCGCGACGGTCAGCGTGCGGAACGCCGGGGAGAGCCGCGGCCAGGGTGAGACGTTCGGCGCCGCCAGTACGCCGACCGGCAGCGCGAGGGCCATGCCGAGCAGTGTGCCCGCGAGGGCCGTCTTCACCGTGACCCACAGGGCGTCGAGCAGGTTCGCCATGCCGCCCGGGGCCGTCGGCGGCAGGTAGTGGCCCAGGACCGTGGGGACGTTGCCCAGTCCGGCGAGGAGTTGCTCCGGTGAGAGTTCCGCTCCCCTGACGGCCGCGACGAGGACCGCCGCCGTGACCGCGCCGTACAGCCAGCGTCGCAGGCGTGCCGGGGTCCAGGGCGGGGTGACCGGGCGTCGGGCCGGGGGGCCGCCGTCGCCCGTCGTGCCCTGGGTTCCCGTCGTGGCCGCGGTCGTGGCCTCGGATGTTCGCTGGGCCGGCAGGGCGGTGGGGCGGCGGCGGGGGCGGGTGGTCCTGGTGTGGGGGAGGAGGGCTCGGCGGATGGTTCCGGAGAGGAGCTCCATGGCGAGGCAGAGGAGGAGGACGACGAGGGCGAGGGCCATGCCGCGGCGGTAGTCGAGGCGCTGGAAGGACTGGGCGATCTCGTAGCCGAGGCCGCCGACGCCGACGAAGCCGAGGAGGACGGAGGAGCGGAGGTTGACGTCGAGGCGGTGGAGGGCGGTGGCGGTGAAGGAGGGGAGGACGTGCGGGAGGACGGCGGAGGTCAGTTCCTGGGGGTAGGAGGAGCCGGCGGAGCGGAGGGCCCGGCGGGGACCTTCGGGGGTCTCCTCGAGGACGTCGGCGTAGAGCTTGCCGACCATGCCGACGGAGTGGAGGCCCATGGCGATGATGCCGGCGGTGGCGCCGAGGCCGAAGATCCGGACGGCGACGATGGCCATGATGACGTCGGGGACGGCGCGGGCGAGGACGATGAGGGCCCGGGCGGCGCCGGAGGCGTAGCGGTGGGGCGTGAGGTTGCGGGCGGCGAGCAGGCTGACGGGGACGCTGAGCAGGAGGGCGAGCAGGGTCGCGCAGAGGGCCGTCGAGAGGGTCTGGCCGGCGAGGCGCGCGACGTCGGCGAGGGGCGGGAAGTCCAGGGGGAGCATGCGGCCGGCGAAGGCCACCGCGTTGTGGAAACCGTCGATCAGGGTGGCGACGTTGATGCGCAGGTCGACGAGGGCCCAGCAGGCGGTGGCGGCGAGGGCCAGGAGGCTCAGGTGGGGCAGGAGCCGCACGCCCCGGTGGGGGCCGGGGCGTGCGGCGTGGGGGGACGGCGGACGCGTGGGGAGGTCGCGGACCTCGGTGGGTGTGGTCACGACGGTGCACCGGCCAGGACGGCGGGCTCCTGGGGGCCCTGGTAGAGGCGGGCGATGTCGGTGTCGCGGACGTCGGCGGTGGGGCTGTCGAGGACGACGCGGCCGGTGTTGAGGCCGATGACGCGGTCGGCCCAGGTCAGGGCGGTGTCGACCTGGTGGAGGGTGCAGATGGTGGTGAGGGACTCCGTGCGGCCGATGTCGGCGACGAGTTCCATGACCTGCCGTGAGGACAGGGGGTCGAGGGAGCTGACGGGTTCGTCGGCGAGGAGGATGCGGGGCTGCTGCATCAGCGCGCGGGCGATGCCGACGCGTTGCTGCTGGCCGCCGGAGAGGGTGTCGGTCCGCTGGAAGGCCTGGTCGGCGAGGCCGACGCGGTCGAGTTGGGCGAGGGCCTGCTCGCGGAGTCCGCGCGGGTACATGAGGAGGCCGGAGCGGGGGCCGCGGAGCCGGCCGAGTGCGCCGGAGCAGACGTTCTCCAGGACGCTGCGCATGCCGACGAGTCCGAAGTCCTGGAAGATGAAGCCGACTTGGCGGCGGAGGGCGCGCAGGTCGGCTTTGCCGGAGCGGCTGGGGTCGACGCCCAGGACGGTGGCGACGCCGGAGGTGGGCTTCTGCAGGCCGTTGAGGAGGTGCAGCAGCGTCGACTTGCCGGAGCCGGAGGGGCCGAGGAGGGCGACGAACTGGCCCGCCGGGACGTCGAAGGACACGCCGTCCAGGGCGCGTACCTCTCTGGTGTGTCCTGCGAACGCCTTGCCCACCCCGGTCAGGCGGACAACGGATTCTTCCTTCTTCATCGGCCCCCGTGCCCTTCGGTCGCTCGTACCCGTCCGGTCAGTTGGCGACGCACTGGTCCTCGCCGACGCGGCCGCACACCTCGCGCACGCTCTCGAAGTCGGCGTCGTCCGTGGGGGTGAAGCCCCAGTAGCCGTCGATCTTGCAGGCGTCGCCGGCGCAGTAGCCGTTCTGCTGGAGGTAGTCGGCGTTCGCCTTGGTGCGGAACGCCTGGGTGATCTTGGCCTTCAGGTCGGGGGTGAGGTCGTCGCTGACGGTCAGGGGCGAGCCGGGGATGACGTCGGACTTCCAGACGATCCTCAGTTCGCCGGGCTTCATGTGCTTGCGCTCGACCAGGAGCTTGTCGACCATCGCGTCGTAGGCGAAGCCGACGTCGCACTGGCCGCTCAGGACGGCGAGCGCGGAGGCGTCGTGGCCGCCCGCCATCACCGGCTTGACCTCCTTCTCCTGCACGCCGGCCTCGCTGAGGCCGGCCACCGGGTAGAGGTAGCCGGAGGTGGAGGTGGGGTCGACGAAGCAGACCTTCCTGCCCTTGTAGCCGGCCAGGTCCTTCACGGGGGAGTCGCTCTTGACGATGCCGTACGAGCGGTAGCCGGAGTCGGCGTCCTTGGTCTTGACCTGGGCCGCGATCGGGGTGGCCTTGACGCCGCTGCGACGGGCCACCACGTACGAGAGGGGGCCGTGCATGGCGATGTCGATCTTGCCGGCCCGCTGCCCCTCGATGACGGAGGCGTACGTCGTCGCCTTCTCGATCCGCACCTTCCTGCCGGTCTCCTTCTCCAGCATCTTCGCCAGCGGCGCGTACTCGGACCGGACGCTCGACGAGCTCTCGTCGGGCACGGTGGCCAGGACCAGTTCCTCGGGGTCGCGCCCCTTGCCGGAGTCGTCGCCTCCGGCCGAGACGGCGCTGGCACCGCACGCGGTGAGACCCAGGGTGAGGGCGAGCGCGGCGGCGCCCTGGGCGACGGCGCGGAGGCGGGCGGTGGGGCCGTGCTTCGTGTCAGGCATGTCGGTGCTTTCTTCGCGGCGTGAAAGGACGGGGTGGGACGGGCGGCGGGCACCCGGGACCGGCCGGGCGCGCGGGCCGGGACGGGCCCTCGGGGTCAGATCCCCAGCTCCCGCAGGAGGGTGATCCCGCTCTGGTCGAGCTGGTAGAAGACCCGTCCTCCCAGGCGCTGCTTCCAGACGATGCCCGAGTCGTTCAGGACGGCCAGGTGCTGGGAGACGGTGCTCTTGGCCATGCCCAGGGACTGGGCCATCGCCGTGGTGGTCCTCGGCTCGTCCAGGGCGCGGACGACCTGGGCCCTGCTCTTGCCGAGGAGCAGCGCGAGCCGGTCCTCGGCGGCCTGGGCGGGCTCTCGGGCGGTGAGGACGTGGAAGTACCCGGTGGCGCGCGCCTGGTAGGACATGGCCACCACGGCCTGCTCCTGGTGGAAGAGGCGCAGGCCGCCGGCGAAGACGGTCGGGACGAGGAGCAGTTTGGAGCGGGTGACGGAGAGGTCCATGTCCCGGTGGTACGGGGCGGTGAGGACGGGCCGTGACCACGAGACGCGGCCGCCGAGCTCGGTGAGCATGGGCTCGACGCCGGCGACGGCGAGGGTGCGGCCGCGGAAGAGGATCTCCTCTTCGAGGGAGGAGCGGATGGAGTTCCAGTACGGGGCGACGGCGAGGTCCCAGTACTCCTCGAGGGCGGTGAGGAGCCGGTCGGCGGCGGGGTCGCCGGCGTGCGTCTCGCGTACGTGGGCCAGCTCGGCCGCCAGGGTGTTGCGCGTCGGATCGGGCAGGGCCACGAAGCCCGGCGGGAAGAGCCGCGGGTCGCCGCTGCGCAGCGGTTCGACCAGGGTCCGTACGAGTTCGTCAGGCAGCCTGTTGCGGACGCGGCGCGCCCAGTCCGCGTACGGCGAGGGGGCGGCGCCCCGGTAGCGGGCCAGGATGCCGAGGCTTCCGATGGTCTCCCAGAGGGGGCTGAAGGAGAGGCGGATGGTGCTCAGGGTGGCGTCGTCGACGGTGAGGCGGATCACGGGGCGACCGCCCCGCTCGCGTGGTGCCGTCCCGCGACGGCCCGCGTGATCACACCGTCACCCGGATGGCGATGTCCTGACAGAGGGTCAGGACCTCCTTGATCCACGGCCGGGGGTCGGCCGGGTCGTAGCCCTGCATGGTCTCGATCTCCCAGTAGCGGTCGAACGGGAACCCCTCGGGCGCGGCGGCCCGGAAGCGGTGGGCGCGCCACTTCGGGAGGTGGCTTCCGTACTCCCCCTCGGCTTCGAGGAGGGCGTCGACGGCGTGGCCGAAGGCGACGCGGGCGGAGATGGTGGCGCTTTCCAGGTCGCCGGCCTCCAGCTGGCCGAGGGCGTCCTCGACGGCGTCGTCGGTCGCCCCGAGGGAGCGGACGACGACGAAGGACCGGAACGCGGAGTCGACCAGGCGTTCGCGGGTCCTGTCGATCCAGTCCTCGCCGAGGATCGGGCAGCAGGTCTCCAGGTGGGCCAGGAGGAGTTCCTCGGTGCGGGTGAGGGTCTCGTCGGTGATGCGGCCGTCCTCGCAGGCCTCCCAGGAGATCTTGGAGAGGACCTGGCCGATCTGGGACTCCAGCCAGTAGGTGACCTCCCAGCGCCGGTCCTGGCGGTAGAAGACCTCGCTGGTCACGTACGGCGGGTCGAGGGGCACGGGGCTGCCGGGCCGGTCGGCGGAGCCGGCGCACTCGACGGCGGTGACGACGTAGATGTCGAAGTCGCTGCGGGCGTTGTGCCAGCCGCGGGCGGCGGACCCGACGACGAACGCGGCCAGGACGCCGGCGGGGACGAGGTCGCGCTCCCGGAGCGGGGTGAGCCAGTCGGTGGCGGGACCGTTCGTCTCCGGGTCCGTTCTCCCGTACGACATGAGCATCTCAGGAACACCTCATGAGAAGGTCGGCGAGTTCGTCCCGGGAGAAACGAACCGGGTTGTTGTCCAGGCGCTCGGCGTTCACGGCGGCGGCCAGGTCGCGGACCTCGGGCTCGGTCCGCACGCCCACGTCGGAGAGGCGCATCGGGAGGCCGATCCGCCGTGCGAGGGCCACGAAGCGGGCGCCGGACTCGGCGGGCCCGGAGGCGCCGAGCACCCCGGCGATGTCGTCGAGGGCGCGCCGGTACTCCGACGGCCGGACGGACGTGCGCAGGTCCGAGTCGCCCGCGCGGGCGTGGGCGTCCAGGAAGGCGCCGAGGCTCAGCGCCACGGCGTGGCCGTGGCTGACGCCGTAGCGGCTGGTCATCCGGTACGAGAGGGCGTGCGCGCCCGTCGTCTTGGAGCGGTTGATGGCGCGCCCGACGAGGTGGCTGCCCACCGCCATGGAGCGCGCGGCGCCGGGGTGCGGCGCGGCGACGAACTCCTCGATGCCGGCGAGGAGCAGCCGCAGGCCGCGCCGGGCCAGGCCGCGGCTCTCGTCGTCGCCGCCGACGGCCCAGAGGCTCTCGATGCCCTGCGTGATCGCGTCCACGCCGGACGCGGCGCGCTGGTGGGGCGAGCCGCTCCCGGTGAGGGCGGGGTCGAGGACCGCGGCGTCCGGCAGCAGGCCGGGGCCGGCCACGGAGTGTTTCGCGTCGCCGACGTACACCACGGCGAAGTGGGTGGCCTCGCTGCCGGATCCCGAGGTGGTGGGTGCCAGGACGAGTCCCATGCGCCGGGTGCCGGCCGCGGCTCCGGAGCGGACCCGGTCCTCCAGGTCCGCTCGGGGCACGCCGTCGAGGGCGCAGAGGAGCTTGGCCATGTCCATGGCGCTGCCGCCGCCGACGCCGACGACGGCGTCCGGTCGCAGGTCCCGGACGACGTCGAGGCCGCGGGCCACGTCGTCGACGGCGGGGTTGGGCGAGAAGTCGTGCCAGCGGTGGACCGCGGTGCGGGGGTCGAACGACTCCAGCATCCGTGACGCGCCCGAGGCCTCGAACGAGTGGGCGCCGTGCACCACGAGCACCCGGGTCGCGCCGAGCCCCTCCACCAGCTGCGGCAGCGACGCGATGGCACCCCGGCCGTAGCGGACGACGGGACGGCGCGGACTCA
Organism: Streptomyces sp. NPDC043176; assembly: GCF_056436715.1. Lineage (NCBI taxonomy): Bacteria > Bacillati > Actinomycetota > Actinomycetes > Kitasatosporales > Streptomycetaceae > Streptomyces > Streptomyces sp. NPDC043176. Next base: position 397,840 of record NZ_JBWKCA010000001.1, on the reverse strand, counting down.
CGACGGCGTCACCCGCTCCGTGAGCGCGCGCAGGACGGCTGCCCCGCTCTCCGCCGGGGTGACGGCGGGGCGCCCGAGGTCGCCGCGGCTGCCGGGCCTGACCCGCAGTTCGAGCAGCGCGGGGCCGCCGGTCGCGCGCAGCCGGGCCAGCTCGCCCGGCAGGTCCTCCAGGGAGGACAGGGTGGCGGCGTGCCGGTAGCCGGAGTTCCTGGCGAGGGCCGGCACGTCCACCCGGTCGATGGAGGTGGGCTGGCCCCCGACGCTGTCGTGCACGCCGTTGTTGAACACGACGTGGAAGTACGAGGACGGGCCGTGCCCGGCGATGACGGGGAGGGCTCCCAGGTGCATGAGGAGCGCCCCGTCGCCGTCGAGGCACCAGACCTCGCGCTCGCGTTCGCGCAGCGCGATGCCCAGGGCGATGGAGCTGGCGTGCCCCATGCCTCCCACGGTGAGGAAGTCGATCTCCGTCCCGGCGCCGGACCGCACCCGGTGCTCGTACAGCTCGCGGCTGAGCATGCCGGTCGTGGACACCACGACCTGCCCGCCGCCGATCCCGGCGATCAGGGCGCCCAGCGCCTCCTCCCGGGTGGGCAGCGCGGCCACGGGAACCGCCGTCCCACCGGTCCCGGCCCCGTCTCCGGGTGCCGGCCCGGTGGCCGGGACGGCGGCGGGGACGCCCGCCGGGGCGAAGGTCCCCTTCTCCACGAGGAAGGCGTAGGGGGTGCGCTCGGCGACGGAGTGCGCGACGGCCTTCCGTACGGCGGCGCCGGCCTCCTCCTCGTCGGCGGGCAGCACCGACCAGGGCAGTTCGAGGGCGTCCAGGAGTGCCGGCATGATCCGCCCCTGCTTGCGGTGCTGGGGCTCGTCGGGCACGCCCGGCTGCCCCCGCCAGCCGATCAGCAGGATCATCGGGATGCCGTACACCTCGGGGTCGGCGAGCGAGGTGAGGGGGTTCACCGCGTTGCCGATGCCGGAGTTCTGCAGGTAGACCACGGCGGGGTCGCCCGTGCGGAGGTAGTGGCCGACGGCCAGGCCGACGGCGTTCCCCTCGTTCGCGGCGATCACGTGGTCGACGCCGGACGCGCCGTCGCCGACGTAGGCGTTGAACTCCTTGAGCAGGCTGTCCGGAACGCCGCAGTACAGGGAGACCCCTTCGGCCGCCAGGTGCCCCGCGAGGACGTCGGGCCGGATCATCCGGCGTTCTCCGGAATGATCGACAGGGCGTCCTTGATCGAGGCCAGCATGGACTCGGCCTCGTGGGCGCGGCCGTGCTGGAGGATCGACTGGACGACCTTGGTCACCTGCGGGTAGACGGCGCGCATGAGGTGATTCGCGTAGATCACCATGTTGACGCCGGCGTCGGCGAGTTCGGACTCGCGGACGCTGCTGTAGCTGGTCGGAACGACCACCAGGGGCACGCGGCGGGGCAGCTTGTCGAAGTAGCGGCAGAACTCGAAGATCTCCGCGGGGTCCGACTGCCGGCTGTGGATCATGATGCCGTCGGCGCCGGCGTCGACGTACGCCTCCGCGCGGTGCACGGCGTCGGCCATGCCCTTCTCCAGGATCAGGCTCTCGATGCGGGCGATGACCATGAAGTCGTCGGTGATCTGCGCGCGCTTGCCGATCCGGATGCGCTCGCTGAAGTCCTCGACGCTGGACTGGGTCTGCGGCACGTCGGTCCCGAAGAGGGAGTTGCGCTTGAGCCCCTCCTTGTCCTCGACGATGACGGCGGAGACGCCGAGCCGCTCCAGGGAGCGGACCGTGAAGCCGAAGTGCTCGGGCTTGCCGCCCGTGTCGCCGTCGAAGACCAGCGGCTTGGTGGTGACCTCGAAGAGCTCGTTCACCATCTGCAGCCGGGAGGAGACGTCGACGGCCTCGGTGTCCGGCTTGCCCCGGGCGAGGGAGTCGGTGAGGGAGGAGGACCACATGCCGTCGAACTCGCGGGCCTGGTTGTCCACCATGACCTTGGAGTTCTCGATGATCAGGCCCGTCAGGCCGTTGTGCACCTCGAGGATCCGGACGATGTCCTTGCTGTCGAGCAGCCGGCGCAGCCGGGACAGCCGGACGTTGGGCGTGGTGCCGACCTCCTTGACGGAGGAGTGCAGGCGGGTCGAGGAGATGCCCGGCGTGTACGGGATCTCGACGAGCTTCCCGCCCCACTCCGACAGCACCTCGATGACCCGCTCGCGGGTGTGGCGCTGCACGCCCGTCTGCCAGTCGTCGCCGTGGACGACGAAGTCGGGGCGGACCGAGCGGAGGTTCTCGGCGTAGTCCAGGGTCCGCTGCGGGACCACGGCGGCGACGCCCTTGAGGTTCTCGACGACGGCCTTGCGCTGCTCGTACGTCATGTGCGGCAGGCGCTTGTAACTGGCGATCGCGGCATCGGTCAGCAGACCGATGGTGATGTCGCCGAGCTCGGCGGCCCGGGACAGGATGTTGATGTGGCCCGGGTGGATGAGGTCGGCACTCATACCGACGTAGACGATCGGCCGGTTCATCAGAAAGTTACTCCCCTACTAAGGCCTGTCATTCGGCAAGCTGCTCGAGCGTCGAATCCCGGACTTCCTTGGCCAGCATGTCTGCGTTGGCCCGGTAGCAGCGCGCGCCCTCGACCAGTTCGGTCAGCTGCGCCCGCATCCGGGCCAGGGAGTCGACGTAGGTGTCGAAGTCCCCGTGGTGGGCGAGCAGATCGTCCTTGAGGCCGTAGGTGGTGACCGCGAAGGAGAACTGCTCCATGAAGGTGCCGGCCGCGGCCGGCGAGATCGGCATGAGGCCCTGGGGGCGTGCGGGGTCGTAGTCGACGATGACGACGTTCCGGACGCGTGCCGTGCCGATCTGCGGACTCTCGAAGAGAGTCGAGGAGTCCGTGACGTAGTCGCCCGACTCCATGTGCGCCGTCAGGTCGTGCTTGTCGATGAGTTCACCGAAGCACTGGTCGCGGCGCACCCGGATCGAGGAGGGGACGCCGTGGGCGACCCCGTCCCTGACCAGCGTGTGGGTGTTGCTGAGGAACCGGGCGCCGCTCAGGCACGCCTGGGCCAGGAAGACGGTCTTTCCCGCGCCGTTGCGCCCGACGAGCAGGGTGGCTCCGGCGCCGGGCAGTTCGAAGCCCGCGGCCTTCAGGTGCAGGTAGCCGTGGTCCGCGGAGAAGACGGTCAGGATGTGCTTGACGAAGTAGGGCCAGACGGTCTTCTCGAGGGACCTGCCGAACACGTAGAACGTGCGGCCCACGGTGACGAGGTGGGCGGGCTCGCCGAAGTAGTGGACGAGGTAGTAGCCGCCCTTGAACCGCTTGCCGCGGAAGGTCCGGTCGGTCCGGTCGGCGTACAGCTCGGCCGGGATGTCGTCCCGGTCCAGGTCGACGCAGACGACCTCGTAGTCGGCGGGCGCGGACTCGTCCTCGGCGAAGGCCGAGAAGTAGGAGTACGCCGCGAACTCCTCGAGGTTGGTGGACAGCCTGACCTTGACCAGGTTGAGGTCGACGACGCGGCTGCTGCGGATCGTGAGGTTCTCGAGCATGGACCGTTCCCCTTACGCAGAAGCAGTCGTGGTGATCCTGGTGGACCGCACGTGCGCCGGCCAGGAGGAGTGGGGGGCGGTCAGGAACTCCAGGTCACTGCCGGGGTGCCCCCGCATGATGAAGCACTCGGCACCGCGCCGGGCGCAGGTGACCAGTGCGTCGAGCTTGGTGTGCATGGCGCCCGTGGCGTCCCATTCGCTGCTGCCCCAGAGCGCGGCGTACGCCTGCTCGGGAGACCGGGCGTCGACCTCGGGAAGGATCGTGTCGCCGCCGGCGCCGTCGGTGACGATGCCGTCGACGTCGGTCAGGGTGACGACCCGGAGGCGTCCCTCGACCATGGGCAGGAGGACCTCGGGGACGCGGTCGCTGGAGAACGCCCACAGCTTGCCGTGCTCGTCGAACAGGGCGTCGCCCGCGAGGACGGGCAGCGCGCCGTGGTCGAGGACGGCCCGGAGGACCTCCGACCGGAGCTGCGGTATCCCGTTGCGGAGCGTGCACAGGGCCGCCAGCTGGAGCGGGAAGGCGTCCACGCCGATCCCCCGGAGCTTCTCGGCCCACCGCTTCTTCACCTCGAAGGTGGCCTCGGTCAGGCCGGCGAGGGAGAACGCGTGGTCGGTGTCGTGGTCGCGGATGGCTCCGTGGCCGAAGGCGCCGCCGCCGCTGATGAGGACCATCCGGCCCCGGTAGGTCTCGGCGAGCCGGGCGAAGTGCGCGGCGAAGCGCGTCACCGCGTCGTCGTCCAGGCTGCCGGGTTCGTCCTTCCGGGAGAACAGGCTGCCGCCAACCTTGATGGCCAAGAAATCGGGCGTCATTCCCTAGGATCCTTCGGTCTCGAAACTCTGCAAGAGGGCGTGCCACCCGGCCGGCGGCTCCCACCGCGACCAGCTCGGGTCCCACCACTGCTCGCCGGCGGCGATCTCCCGCGCGACGTCCGCCGCCTCCGCCCGGATCGCGGTGGCCTCCTCGGGCGCGAAGTGCCCGATCCGGGCCCGCTCCTCGAACTTCTCCACGTCCTTCCAGCGGAGGGCCCGCGAGTCCGCCGGGACGACGAGGTCGATCTCGTGGTCCAGCGTGCTGAAGCCGGTGGGGGTCCTCCGCCAGGGCGCTTCCACGTTCACGTACCACTCCCGGAACGCACCGGTGGCGGCGTCCCTGAGCACCCAGACGGAGTGCCCGCGCCCGGGGCGGTGCAGTTGCAGGATCCCCGCGCTCTGCCACCGGTCGCCGAACAGCTGCCAGGGGTGGGGGCCCCAGCCGAAGGGGCCGTCGCCGAAGGTGAGCAGGGTGCCGTGCGACAGGTAGACGGCGACGAGCTCGGGGGTGTCGGCCACCACGCGGACGGGATACGAGATCCACGGCCGCCCTTCGAGTTCGTCGCGGCGCTCGACGACCGCCCCGAACGGGAACGTGCCGAACCGGGTTTGCTGGGAGGCGAGTTCTGCCATGGTCCTGTCTCGTCCGTTCGGCGACTCGGCAGACCGGGCTGCCTCAGGGGACCGCGAGGTACGGGTGGAGGGTGTCCACCCGTACCTCCCCGGGTCAGAAGTTGACGGCGATCAGCTTCGCGGAGCCCGTGCCCTTGGCCGCCGTGAAGGCGTGCGGCACGTGCTCCTCCACGAACATGCTCGCGCCGGTCGGGAGGAGGGCCTCCTTCGGGTTCTCCTTGTCGCCCCACTTCATGTGGATCTCGCCCTCGAGCACGAAGAGGAACTCGTTGCCGGCGTGGCCCGAGTTGAACTTCGCCTCGTCGGGGTCGTCCGTCAGCACGTCCACCACGAGGGGGACGAGGGACGGCGCACGCTTGGTGCGGACGAGACAGTTGTAGACGTAGTAGTCGACGTCGTCCCGCACACCCTTGAGGATCGGGCGCTCGTCGGGCATCTGGATGATGACGCCGCCGTCGAGGTCGTTGCCCGCCGACGGGGTGAGGGCGCCGATCGACGTGCCGAGCACGTCGGCGATCCTGCCCAGCTGCGTGAGCGTCAGCTCGCCGCCCTCGCCGTTCTCCCAGGCCGCCACCGTCTCGGGGGTCTCCCCGAGGAGCGAAGCCAGGGCGGCGTGGTCCATCTTGACCTGCTCGCGCCGGTCCTTGAGGAGCTCCGCGAAGCCCGTGCTCGCCGTCTTGGTGTTGCTCATTTCGCCCTCCCAGATTTCAGTACTGGTTTGCGTTCCACTGCTTCTGCGGCGTGTAGGCCCGGTCGCGCCGCGCGTTGAAGTCCCGGTTGAATTTCGCGGCGAGCTCCGCGATCTCCTCGCCGTCCCACAGGCCGGGGACGTTGATGATCCCCTGCTTGTAGGTCATGCGGTAAAGAGACTCTTCCGGGTCCACGAACCCCTGGCGAATGCACTCGCGCAGGAGCTCGGAACCGACGATCGGCGACGCCGCGAAGAACGAGGCACTGCTGAATCCGGCTTCCTCGGCATAGTCGTAGGACGCCTGCATCTCCTCGATGCTTTCGCCGGCGTTTCCGAACATCGGCGGCATGCCGATGATGAAGAAGCCGTGGACGTGCATTCCAAGGCTTCTCGCGTACTTGATGAGGTGCGAGGTCCGTTCGAGATTGAGCGGCTTCTTGATGAGTTCCTTGAGGACTCGCTGCACGCCGCTCTCGATGGCGAACGTCACCTGATAGGCGCCCGACTCCGCCATGAGGTCGAGCAGCTCTTCGTCCATGCGCCACAGGGCGGTGCCCTGCGGGGTCGCCCAGGGGAGGCCGACTTCCTTGAACGCGCGGAACAGCTCGCGGGCGTGGTCCATGTCGTTCGTGATGTTGTCGTCCTGAATATGGAATTCGTCGATTCCGTATTCGTCACGCAGCCTGAGGACCTCGTCGACCACGTCCTGGACGCTGCGCCGGCGGAGCTTCTGGCCCCAGAAGTGGGTGGTCGTGCAGAAGGTGCAGTGGGCCGTGCAGCCGCGGCTGGTGTAGAGCTGGCCCACCCGGGAGCCGACCGTGTAGGGCGACTGGTAGGCCTTGATCTCGAAGTACTTCTCCATGTTGTAGTGGTGCCAGGCGGGGAACGGGATGTGGTCCAGTTCGCCGGCCATGCTCAGCATGGGAGAGGACTTGCCCGTCTCGGGGCCTTCGGGGCGCATCGAGCTGATCAGCGGCAGCTCGGGCTTGATCTGGACCTTGCCGTCGCGGTCACGCCACGCGATGCCGTGGACCTCGTCCTCGCGCACGTTTCCGTTGAGGTGTTCCATCCACAGCAGGAAGGTCATCTCGCCTTCGCCGAGGAACACCGCGTCGAGGTTCGGGTCGTCCAGACAGGCCTTCGGGAAGTAGCGCGCGTGCGCGCCGCCGATCGCGGTGACGGCCTCGGGCGTGACGAGGTCCGCCAGTTTCAGCAGGTGGTGCACGTTGTCGGCCTGGTTGCTGAAGATGCTCGAGATACCGACGACGTCGGGCGCGAACTCCTTCATCACCTTGACGATGTCGTCGTCCGACAGGCCGTAACGGAGGAACTGGTCGTCGCCGTCGACGGGCTGGGCGTTGTAGTAGCCCTCCGCGAAGACGTCCAGGATCTTGACCTCGTAGCCGTACTTCTCGAGGACGGCCGCGATGTACCCCAGGCCCAGGGGGTACGTACATCGTGGGAGGTCGTGCCGGAAGAGCGTGGCCGAGGGATTCAGCAGCAGCACCTTCTGGTAGCGCCGCGACTCCGGCTTTCCGACACGCTGGGGCAGATCGCCCCATCTGATGGCCGGCTTCCCGTGCAGGGCGAACTCGGTGGAGCCCAGAGAACCGATCGTCATGAGATTCTGTTTAGTGCTCAAAACCGCCGCGTTTCTCGTGAAATGGGCCTGGATGAACGCATGGAGAAACCACTCTCCAATGCCGGTGAAAACGCCGCCGCCCGACTGCTCGGACGTGCCCATCCAGTAGCCGCTGCACCATCAAGGACAAAAATTCGGTGCGCCCCATTACGCCGTTCCCCCGGCGTCGAGCGTGAAGTGGCGATCAACGTAATACTCAGGTCTGAAAGACGTCAACATTCTTTCGCAACGGCCTGGCGGACGCCCGGTTTGCACCGCTTCATGGCTGACACTTATGCGCCATGACCGTCATATGCCACCGGTTCGGGGTTGTTTTCCGGCCGCCGTCCGAAGCAGGCTGGACCACGTGAGTAACGCCGCGATAGACCACTGGCAGAAGATAGGCATTATCGGCGGGCTCGGCCCCCTTGCCTGCGCTCATTTCTACCTGCGTCTCGTCGAGCTGACGACGGCCGGCAGCGACCAGGAGCACCCGGAGGTCGTCCTCCTCTCCAGCCCGGCCATCCCCAGTCGCCTCGACCACCTCCTGTCCGACGGACCTTCGCCGGTGGAACAGCTCCAGGCCGTGGCGCGGCGCCTGCAGGAGGCCGGCGCCCAGCTGATCGCGATGCCCTCCGTCACCACGCAGGCCTACTACGACGAGGTCTCGGCCGCGGTGGACGTTCCCGTGGTCGACATGCTCGCGGTCGTGGCCGCCGGGCTGCGGGAGGCCGGCGTCCGGCGTCCCGCCCTCGCGGTCACCGACGGCGCCCTGAAGCTCGGTCTGCTGCACCGGGCCCTGGTGGACGCGGGCCTCACCCCCGTCTACCCTGACCCCGCCACCCAGCGCGAGATCCAGGAGTGCGTCGAAATGGTCAAGTCCGGCCGTGTGCCGGAGGCTTCGGCCCAGCTGCGCAAGGCCGTCGAAGGGGAGTGGACGCGACCCGGGGACGGCGTCGTCGTCGGCTGCACGGACCTGTCGCCGCTGCTGCCCGAGCTCCCCCCGAACGTGCACGACGTGACCCGCATCCTCGGCCGGGCCGTCCTGGACATGGCCGCTTCCCGATGACCCCGGAGCTCGGCCTGGCACCACAGGAACTCAAGACGATCGGCCTCGACGAGGAGTCGTGGAGCGAACTCCGCTCCGGCAGCGCGGGATTCGTCGCCCGGCACATGGGACGCGTACAGCTCCCGATGGGCGAACTGACCGCTTCGATCGCCGCGTTGCCGCTCACCCCGATCCGCACGGGCCACCTCGCCGACTGGGGCGACATCGCCGCCGGGCGCAGCACGGTCCTGGACTACAACCGCGTGGTCTGCCGCGTCCCGGGGCTCGCCCGCCCCCTGCTCTACGACTTCAACCAGACCGAGGACACCGCCCTCGCGAGCGGCGACACCCTCTTCCTGCCCGGCTCCCTGGTCGAGGCCGGTGTGCGCGGCCGGCTCCCCCTCCGGCACCGGTCGCCGGCCGGCATGGAGCGGTACGACGGCGACGGATCGCTGTTCGTGCCGTACGCCGAGACCGAGTGGGAGGGCGAGCGACTGCCCCTCACCGAGCTGCACCGCCGCCGGATGCGCGAGCACTTCCCCGACGCCACCTTCCACTCCGACCTCCTGACCGGTGAGGAGGAGCGGGTCGCGGAGGTGCTGCACACGCTGCTCCGGGCGGCCGGGACGGACACCCGTGCCCTGTCCTACGTGTTCGACCGGATCGTGCGCCGCGACGGAAGCGTGGAGCGGTTCAAGCCGACGGCCGACGCCTCGGGCTACCACCTGGGACCCGTCAGCTACCCCACGGCCGACGCGCTGGTCGCGGCGAGCCTGCTGCCCGCGCGGGCCGCGATCGCCGCCGGACGGTTCACCGACGCGGACGCCGCCCCTCCGCCGCACGCGCCGCTGCTGTCGGTCGACGCGGTCACCCTCCTCTACGCGGTCCTCGGCACCCATCGAGCCCCCGGACAGCCCCCGGTCTGCGGGGACTTCGACGTGCACGTGCAGTGGGGCGCCCTGGCCATGGGCGGCTACCCGCCGCAGCGCCGCGGGTACTTCTTCAGCGGCGCGAAGAAGACCAGGTGGATGTACGAGGCCGTGGCGCGGGACCTGCCCTGGGCCGCTCCCCTGCTGTTCGTCATCGCGCCCACCGCGCCCTTCCTGCTGTGGCCGTCCTCGCGCGAGCCGCGTGACGCGGCGCTGATCGCGGCCCTGCTCACCCGGGTCCGTACGGCGATCGCCGCCTGGCCCGAGCGCGTGGACCGGACGGCCCCCGAGATCCAGCGGGTCGTGGCCGAGTGGCTGGAGGCCGAGGGCGCGGAGCTGTCCGCGGCCTTCCGCCGGCAGATCAGGTGGGGCGACCGGCTGTCTCCGGACGGCCGGCCGCTGGCGGCCGGGGAGCCGGTCGAGCCCGAGGGGTTCTCGACGCTGACCATGAGCCAGGCGTGCCAGATCGTCGGCGCCCTCGTCGAGGCGGTGGCCTGAGTGGCGCTCGCCCCGCCCCCGGTGGCGCCCGCCCGGACCTCCGCGCTGGCCTTCAAGATCTTCCTCGGCGGCCAGACCGTGTCGCTGATCGGCGACGGTCTGGCGATCCTCGCGATCCCCCTGCTCGTCCTGCAGATCAGCGGCAGTCCCTCGGCCGCGGTGCTGGCCGCCATCCCGCGGACCGTCGGCTATCTGGCGGTCGGTCTGCCGGCGGGCGCGCTGGTCGACCGGATGAACCCCCGGACCGTGATGCTGGTCATGGACGCCGTACGGTTCGGCGTCTTCGCGACGCTCGCCACGCTGGGGGCGCTGGACCGCCTCCAGGTCCCGGTGATCCTGGCGCTGGCCTTCGTGGCCGCGGCCGCGGGCGTGTTCTTCGAGACCGCGCTGGCCGTGGCCGTACGCGACAACGTGGAGGAGGACCGGCTCCACCGGGCCAACTCCCTTCTGGAGGCCGCCAACCAGAGCGCGCAGATCGTCGGCCCCGGTCTGGTGGGCGTCCTGACGGCCGTGGTCGGTCTGCAGGCGGCGCTGCTCGTCACCGCGAGCACCTTCGTGGTGTCGTTCGCCACGGTCTTCACCGTGCTGAAGGGCGATCAGCCGGGCGCGGCGCCCTCCGCCCCGCTGTCGGTGGCCCTGCGGGGGATCGGCAAGGACCTGGCGGAGGGGCTGCGCTGCCTGCGCTCGCTCCGGGTCGTCCTCGTCATCACCTGTCTCCAGGCGAGCGCGAACCTCTTCCTGGCCGTGGCCACCCTCCTGGTCTTCTACGTCCGCAACACCCTGCACCTCGGGGACACCGCGGTCAGCATCGTGGTCACCGCGGGCGGGGTGGGCGGCGTGCTCGGCGCGGCCGCCGCCTTCCGGCTCGGCGGCAAGGTGCGCCACGAGGTGCTGATCACCCTGGGCGCGGCGGCCCTGGGCACGGCCCTGACCGGTCTCGGCATGTCGACGTCCCTGGTTCCGCTGCTGCTCCTGAACCTCACGATGAGCGCCTCGGCGGTCCTCGCCGTGGTCATCATCCGCACCGTCCGGCAGAGCGTGGTCCCCCGCCACCTGCTCGGGCGGGTCACCGCCACGGCCCGCGTCACCGCCCTGGTCGCCAGCCCGGTCGGCGCGCTCGTCGGCGGCGCGCTCACGACGATGAACCACGGGGATCCGCGCCCCGTGTTCCTGGGCGCGGGCGTCCTCAGCGTGCTGACGACCGCCGCCGCCTGGTTCTTCGGCCTCCGGCACGTCTCGCGTGCGACGGGCGGCGCGGCGGAGCGCCCGGCCGGCGACGGACCGGAGTCCACGGCCGACGGCGGACCGGAGCGCCCGGCGCACGGCGGACCGGAGCGCTCGCCCGACGGCGGACCGGAGCGCCCGGCGCACGGCGGACCGGAGTCCGCGGCCGTCGGCGCGCCCACTCCCGAGAGCCACCCCATGAAGGAAGAGTCGTGACCAACCAGCTCACCCAGCGGTACGTGGCGTCCGTCGACGACCGCACGGTCCGCGACACCGTGCACAAGGCCGTGGACGTGGAGCTCCTGCGCGTCGCCTACGGCGGGGCGTTCCTGAGCCGTCCCGTGTTCCTGGACCACGCGCAGCAGGAGGGACTGGGCGACGACCTCGCCGGGATCTTCCGGCTGCTGACCTCGCTGCCGGGCCTGGTGGCGGACGGCGACCTCGCGCGCTACTGCGAGCTGGTCGGCATGACGCCCTCGCAGGCCGACGCGGTCCGCCGGACGGCGGGCGGCCCGCCGGTGCCGCTGGGCCGGGCGGACCTCTACCACGACGGCGAGGGCTTCCGGCTGCTGGAGTTCAACATCAGCAGCGCCCTCGGCGGCTTCGAGAACGCCGAGATCAACCGGGCCCTGCGGGACGTGCCGGCGATCGCCGACTTCGCCGAGCGGGAGCGGCTGCGGCACGTCGACACCCTCGGCGAGATCGTCCGCGTCATGCTGGACGCGCACACCGCCCCCTACTGGGGCGACCGCCCCTTCGTCGCCCTGGTCGACACCCCCGGCAGCTTCACGGACCTGGAGCGCAGGCTCGGTTTCATGGCCGAGCTGCTGGGCGCGTACGGGATCGACGCGGTGCCCTGCCACACCGGGCAGATCGAGGCCCGGGACGGACGCCTGTACGTCGGGGACCGTCCCGTGGACATCGTCTACCGGTTCTTCATCATCGAGGACCTGCTGGAGGAGACGGGCGAGCTGGAGCTGATCGACCCGATCCTGCGCTGTCACGAGAACGGCGGGGTCACGGTCTTCGCACCGCTCGACACCGAGATGTACGGGAACAAGCGGGCGCTGGCGCTGCTCGGCGACGAGCGGGTGCGGCAGTCCCTGTCCGGCGAGGACCGTGCCCTGGTCGACCGCTTCGTGCCCTGGACCCGGCGGGTGCGCCGCGGCGAGGTCGAGGTGGGCGGCGCGTACGTCGACCTGGAGGCGTACTGCGTGGAGAACCGCGCGGACCTCGTGCTCAAGCCCAGCCTGCTGCACGGCGGCATGGGCTTCGCGGCCGGCTGGCTGATGGGCGAGGCCGAGTGGCGCGCGGCGCTGGACGACGCGATGCGCAGCCCGTTCGTGGTGCAGCGCCGTGTCACGCCGGAGCCCGAGACCTTCGCCGACGGCGACGTCACCGGCCCCAGCGTGCTGAACTGGGGTGTCTTCATGGCGGGCGACCGCTACGCCGGAGCGGTCGTGCGCGGTGTCGCCGACCCCGACGTGGGCGTGGTCAGCATGGGCAGCGGCGCGCGCGTCGGCGGATGCTTCCACGGGCCCGACGCGAGCGGTGCGCTGTGACGCCGTACGGTGCTCCGGCCGCTTCCGGCGGGGCGGGGGACCTGCCCGCGGAGCTGGGCGAGCTCGCGCTGCGGCTGATCCGGATCCCGTCCGAGAGCGGATCCGAGGCGGCGATCGCGGACTTCATGGAGGAGCGGCTGCGGCGTCTGGAGTTCCTCGAGGTGTTCCGGATCGGGGACGCCGTCGTCGCGCGCAGCGACTTCGGCCGCGGCCGCCGGATCCTGCTGGCCGGGCATCTGGACACGGTGCCGGACACCGTCCCGGCGCAGCCGGCGGACCTGGTGGACGGCGCGGTGACCGGACGCGGTGCCGTCGACATGAAGGGCGGCGTCGCCGTCCTGCTGCGGCTCGCCGAGCGGGCGGTGCGCACGGCGGGGCACGACTGCACGCTGGTCTTCTACGACCAGGAGGAGGTCGGCAGCCACCGCAGCGGCATGAACCGCCTGAGCCGGCTGCACCCCGAACTCCTGCGGGCCGACGCGGCGATCCTGCTCGAACCCACCGGCGGCTGGCTCGAACCGGGCTGCCAGGGCAGCCTGCGGGTGAGTGCCGCCTTCCGGGGCCGCGCCGCCCACACCGCCCGCCCCTGGCAGGGCGTCAACGCGGTCGAGGTGGCGCTGCCCGCCCTGGAGCGGTGCGCGGCCCACAAGCCGGAGGTGGTGATGCTGGACGGTCTGCGCTACCCGCAGGCCCTCCAGGTCGTGGGCGTCGCCGCGGGCGGTGACAGCAACGTGGTGCCGGACCGGTGCGTGGTGCACCTGAACGCCCGGTACGCGCCGAACCGGACGAAGGCGGAGGTGCTGGCCGAGCTCCGGGAGCTCCTCGGGCCGGACGCGGCGGAGCTCGACGTCACGCTGGACTCGCCCGCCGCGCCGCCGTCCCTTGACCACCCCGTACTGACCCGGCTGAGCGAGCTGGTCGAGGGGCGGGTGCGGCCGAAGCTCGGCTGGACGGACGTCGGCCGGCTCGCCGCGCTGGGCATCCCCGCCGCCAACTTCGGCCCCGGGGACCCGGAACTGGCGCACGGCCCGAGGGAACGGGTCGAACTCTCCGAACTCGCCCAGGTATACGATGCGTTGGAAAAAGTGATCTTCGGATGAAGCGGTCCGCGCTCGTCGAACCCGTCGAGTTCCACCAGGCGTTGGAGAGAGTGATCCCCAGATGAGACGGTCCGCGCTCGCCCGGCCGAACCGGGATCTCGCCGAACGCGTCGCCGACGTCGAGGTCACCGATGTGACGCTGCGCGACGGCGGCTACCTCAACGGCCACGCCTGGACGGCGGACCGGGCGCTGGCCGTCGTCCGCGCGGTGTCGGCCGCCGGGGTCCGCCGTATCGAGGTCGGGTACGCGAACGCCGGTGTCGCGTACCCCTCGCCGGCGCTGCTGGGCGACCTGGTCGCGGCGGCCGGTCCGGCCACCGTCGTCATGATGGTGAAGCCCTTCGGCGACGAGCCCGACTGGGCCGCCCTCGCCGGTCGCGGTGTCGGGGCGGTGCGCTTCCCCGTGACCGTGGCGCGGGCCGCGGAACTCGGACCGGTCCTGGAGCGGGCCCGCCGGGCCGGCCTGGAGACGGCGGTCAACCTGATCCGGGTGAGCTCGCAGGCGCTCGACCCGGTGGTCGCGGCCGCGGTCGCGGCGACCGGGCTCGGAGCCGGCGCGCTCTACGTCGCCGACTCGAACGGCAGCCTCACCCCTGACGCGACCGACGAGCTGGTGCGGGCCCTGTGCCGTGCCGTGCCCGTGCCGGTCGGGTTCCACGGCCACGACAACCTGCGGCTCGCCCTCGCCAACAGCCTGGCCGCGCTCCGCGCGGGCGCCTCCCATGTCGACGCGTCGTTCGACGGGATCGGCAAGGGCGGCGGAAACCTCGTCCTGGAACTGCTCCTCGCCTACCTGCGGTCACGGGGCCGGGACGACTTCACGGTCCGGCCGCTGGCCCCGCTGGCCCAGGTCCTGCGGGAAGAGACGACGACACGGCGACGGCAGGAGTCGGCGGCCTGGGCCGCGGGCCTGTTCGACCTGGACATCGACCAGGCCGGGCCCCTCTTCTCCCGGTCGTTCGACCACATCCTGGCATTCGTCGACGCGGCTCCCCACCGGGGGCCGGACCTCACCGGGGACACGGACGCCCCACCCTCCCTGACCCATGAAGAACGGAACTGACGTGACCGACTTCGTCGACGGCCTCGACCGGATGATCCGCGAGCGCCGCAAGATGACGAGCCCGCTCTACCAGGTCATCCTGACCGGCAAGGCCACCGAGCGCCTGCTCGCCGAGTTCGTGCGCCACCGCTGGCCCATCAAGAGCATGTGGACCCGCAACATCCTGGGCATAGCCTCGCGCGTCGAGGACTACCGGCTGCGCTCCCTCCTCGTGGAGAACGTCTACGAGGAGGAGACCGGCGCGCTCAGCCACAGCAAGCGCCACCTGGAGACCTTCGCCGACTTCGGCGTCTCGGTGGGCGTGGCCAGGGATTCGCTGTCGACCGAGGACCCGCGTCCCGAGACCCGCGCCGTGATCGAGCACAACGTCTCGGTCTGCAACTCCGGCCGGCACTTCACCGAGGGCGTCGCCTCCGTGCTGCTCCTGATGGAGGGGCAGCCCCCGATCGTCAGCGACGGCGGGAACAGCATGCTCTCGGTCATGCGTGACGTGTACGGGCTGCCCGCCTCCGGGCTGGAGTTCTTCGTGCACCACGCCTCGGCGGACCACGACGCCGACGCGGTGAGCGAGCTGGAGGACGAGCACGCGGACGCGGCACGCGAGTTGCTGCGCCGCTACTGCACGACCCCGGAGCTCCAGGAGGGGGCCCGCACGGCGCTCGCCCGCGCCCTCGAACTGCGCCACCGGCACTTCGACATGATCCTCGCCGAGGGCTACGACCCGTCGGAGCCGGTCTTCAGGTACCAGGGCAGTGATGACGACAACGCCTGACCTCCCGGGCGGCGCCGGACCGGCGGACACGGTGTTCCACGCCGGCCGGATGGTCCCCGCCGACCAGGCGGCCCTGCGGGTCGACAGCATGGCGCTGCGCTACGGGCTCTCGGTCTTCGAGGGCGTACGGCTCTACCGGCGCACCGACGGCGGGCTGCGCCCCTGGCTGCTGGCGCAGCACGTCGAGCGCCTCCGGTCGTCGATGGACGCGATGCGGCTGCCCGACCCGGGTGTCGACCGGCTCGCGGACATCGTCGACGAGCTGACGGGGCGCAACGGCCTGACCGACGACGCCTACTGCCGGATCAGCGTCAGCGCGGACGGCCCGGGGCTGATCGACGCCCCGGTCCGCTCGGCGCTCACGGTCACGGTGCGGCCCATGGGCCGCAAGCGGTGGCTGGCGGGGGCCGAGGGCATGCGGCTGGGCGTGAGCCGCTGGCAGCGGCCGTCGGCCGCCGTGCTGCCGACGCACGCCAAGAGCATCTCCCAGTACGCCGGTTCCCGCGTCGCGCTGATGGAGGCGAAGGCCGCCGGATACGACGGGTGCCTGCTGACGACGCCGGAGGGGCATGTGGCCGAGGCGCCGACGGCGACCCTGTGCACGGTCCACGACGGTGCGCTCGCCACTCCCCCGCTCAGCGACGGCGTCCTGCCGGGCGTCACGCGCGCCTGGGTCCTGGCCGCGTGCCGGACCCTCGGCATCCCGGCCGCCCCCGCGGTGATCGGGGCGGAGCGGCTGCGCGGGGCCGACGAGGTGTTCCTGTGCGGGACGGGCCTGGAGTTCGCGACGGTGCGCGCGATCGACGGCGCCGAGCTCCCCGCCTGGCCGGGGTCGCCGGTCACGGACCGGATCGTGGACCGGTACTTCGCCGAGGT
This sequence comes from Streptomyces sp. NPDC043176, assembly GCF_056436715.1. NCBI lineage: Bacteria > Bacillati > Actinomycetota > Actinomycetes > Kitasatosporales > Streptomycetaceae > Streptomyces > Streptomyces sp. NPDC043176. The sequence goes on along the minus strand of NZ_JBWKCA010000001.1, from coordinate 381,491 downwards.
CCGGGGCGACGCCCCGGCCACCGACGTGTCGTGGAGCCCCGTTGATTGACTGGATCAGGACCGGCGTGACCACCGCCGAACTCGCGCGGTATCCGCGGCGGTCGCTGGCGTTGACCAGCGAACGGGTCGACGCGGGGCCGCCGTTGCGCAACCGGGCCTTCCCCCTGTCGCCGAGCGCGCTGTTCGTCGAGGCCTCGCGCGTCGCGGACCACGTGTCCCGCGTCGAGTCCTATGTGGCGCTCCTGGACAAGGTGCTCGCGCTGTACCGCGCGGACGCGGAGGTCCGGGCGTTCTTCGGGCTCTCGGCCGCGGCGGAGCGGCTGATCCGCGCGTGCGACGCGGCACGGGACCGGGTGACCGTCGCGCGGATCGACGGCTACGTGGACGCGGCGACCGGCCGGCTGCGGTTCCTGGAGAACAACGCGGACGCGCCGGCGGGTGCCGTCTTCACCCCGCGGATCAACACGGTCGTGGCCGACGTGCACCGGCAGCTGGGCCTGGACGGCGGCGACCCCGGCACGTTCGCCTTCCGGGACGACCGCGCCTTCGCGACCCATCTGCTCGCCCACGCCGAGCGGCTCGGCGCACCCTCCGCGGGCCTGCGGGTGGCCGTGCTCCAGCCCCGGGACGCCGTCGGCGTCGAACCCGCGGAACTGGTGGCGCAGTTGAACGCGCACGGCGCCACGGCGTTCCTGGCCGACCCCCGGGACATCGAGCTCGTCGACGGTGTCGTACGGTTCGCCGGGCGCCCGGCCGACCTGTGCTGGAACAAGGTGAACACCGTGCTGTGGCGCGGGCTCGTGGAGGACTCCGCGGACCTGGTCGAACGGTGGTGCCGGGCCCTCGCCCACGAGGGGTTCCTGCACGTCAACTCCATGGGCGCCCGCTATGTGGCGGAGAGCAAGCTGGCGCTCGCCCTGGTGCAGGACCCGCGGTTCGCGGACCGCTTCGACGCGGCGGAACGCTCGCTCGTGGCGGAGGTCCTGCCCTGGTCGCGTGCTCTGCGCGGGGGTTCGGACCTGCCGTCCGAGGCGGAGATCCGGGCCCGGGCCACGGACTTCGTCCTCAAGGAGCCCTACGACATCCGCGGCGACGGGGTCCTGGTGGGCCGCGCGACCCGCGGCGACGTCTGGGGCGACGCCGTCTCCGACGGGGCCGCGCGCGGCCGGCTGCTCCAGGAGTACGTGGCACCGGTCAGCTGCCCGGTGCTGTGCGAGGACGGCAGGACGGTACCGATGGCCGTGAGCCTGGACTCGTTCGTCTGGGGCGGCCGTTTCGTCGGGTTCGGCGCGAAGGCGTCCACGGGCGACCGGGTGAACGTCTTCCAGGGCGGCCGGAAGCTGTCCGTGCGGGTCTCGGGAGAGCCCGCGGTGAACACGGTCCCTGCCGGGCAGTAGCCGGCCACCGGCCGTCAGGCCCCCCGGGCACCAGGCGCCGTACCGCCCCGTGGAGCGGCTCCGCGGCGGGACGGCGCAGCGGGGGCGCTCGCGCCGGGCGGCCCGACCGGCCGCCCGGCGCGACGCGTCACCTCGATCTCGAAACCCGACCGGCCGCCCGGCGCGACGCGTCACCTCGATCTCGAAACAGGAAAGGCAGTTCATGCGCATCACCGACCTCGTCGTCCACCACCGTCAGGTCCCCCTCCGTATGCCGTACTCCTCGGTCATCCGGGGGACCGTGGACGAGGCCCACGTCACCCTGGTCGAGCTGGTCCTGGAGGACGGCAGCTCGGCGTGGGGCGAGGCCGTGTCCATGCCCGCCGTGACGGGTGAGACCCCGGGCAGCGTGGTGGCCGCGCTGAACGGCCCGCTGCGCGCGGCCGTCGTCGGCCGGCACACCGAGAACCTCGAGGAGACCTGCGACCGGGTCGAGCGGAGCATCCTCGGCAACGGCGGCGCCAAGGCCGGCGTGGACATCGCCCTGCACGACGCCTTCGCCCGCGGTCTCGGGATCCCGCTCTTCCGCGCGCTGGGCGGCGGCCAGGGGACCATGGAGACCAGCATCACCGTGGGCCTCGGCACCCCGGACGAGATGGCCCTGCGCGCGACCGAGCTGGTCAAGGACGGCTTCACGGCGCTGAAGCTGAAGGTCGGCCACGCGATCGCGCACGACGTGCAGCGCGTGGAGGCGGTCCGCGAGGCCGTCGGGCCGGACATCCGGCTGCGCCTCGACGCCAACCAGGGCTGGACCGCCAAGGAGTCCGTGCGGGCCGTGCGGCTCCTGGAGGACCGCGGCGCGGACATCGAGCTCATCGAGCAGCCGGTCGCGGCGCGGGACCTGCGGGGGCTGCGTTTCGTCCGGGAGCGCGTCGACACCCCCGTGGTGGCCGACGAGAGCGTGCTCACCGCGCAGGACGCCCTGGAGGTCGTGCGCCAGGAAGCCGCGGACATCCTGAGCGTCAAGGTGCAGAAGAGCGGCGGTGTGCGGGGCGTCCTGCGTGTCGTCTCGATCGCCGAGGCGGCCGGGCTGACCTGCATGATCGGCTGCTCCCTGGAGACGGAGATCTCCATCACGGCCGCCGCGAGCGTGGTCGCCGCGCGCAGCGCGGTGACCCATGTCGACCTCGACGCCCCGCTGTGGCTGGGTGCTTCGCCGGTGCGGGGCGGGGTCTCGTACCGCGGCCCGGTCCTGGAGCTGCCGGATGCTCCGGGTCTCGGCGTCGGCGGTGTGCTGCCGGAGCCGTCGGCCTGAGGGGTGGCGGCGGTGGGCCGCACCTCGGCCCATTGCTGCCACGGCCTCTCTGCGCCAGGCTCGAACTCTTGCCCGGATTCCGCTGCTCCACAAGAATCTTGAGCACCTACGTAATTCGCGACGCCCCACAAAAGGCGTTGCCGTTTACCGAACGTGAGAAGCGGAAGCACAAACATGGCACGCAATTCGCACCCCCGCAACATCTCCTACCCGCCGGCTCCGAAGCGGTCCTTCCTCCTGGCCACGAACCTCGCCGCGACCGCCATGCTGGCCCTGGTCCTGGTGTCGCAGGCCGCGCCGGCCGCGGAGAACGACCGAAGCGCCGCGAGCGCCGCGGCGGACGCCACGTTCGTTCTCGAGGACCTGATCTGGGGATAGCAGGGGCAGTACGCGTCGGGGGGACGACGTCCGAAGCAGAACCGGCTACCACCTTCCGGCAACCGCACTCGAAGCCGACCGATCAATCAAAAGAACGGAAAGTTAAGAATCGTGAGCAAGTTGCCGGATAGTGTCCTGTCCTGCACCGACGTCAACGGGGACCTCCTGTCGGACGGCGTCCTCCGCTACGCGTTCCACCAGCTGCTCGGCAACAACGGGTACGTGCACGTGGTCAACGTGCCGAAGTCCTTCGACCACGTCGCGTTCCTCAAGGAGCTCGGTGACTTCCAGCCGACGCCGACGGGCACCGTCGTCGGCGACCTGAAGCCCGAAGCCGACATGGACGACACGTACCACGCGCAGAACCGGAAGTCGCTGCTCCCGCACAGCGAGGGCTACGAGTTCCGCGGCGTCCCGCCGCGTTACCTCGGCCTGTGGTGCGTCACGCCGGCCTCCGGCGAGGGCGGCGAGACGACCATGCTCGACGGGAACCAGATCCTCGACGAGTTCACCGAGGAGGAGCGGCAGCGCCTGTTCGACACGACGTACGAGTGGAAGTCGACCGACGGCCTCTCGCGGCGTGGTGTGGACGTCCGGGTCGAGCACCCGGTGTTGGAGAACCGCAACGGCGGCCGCGTGTTCCGCTTCTCGTACAACAACATGATCGTGCCGGAGGGTGACGAGCTGGCCGCGCGCCTGCGCGAGCGCGGCAAGGAGATCTACGACGAGAACCACATCGCGGTCAGCTACGAGCAGCGCGACCTGATCGTCTGGGACAACTGGCGGATGCTCCACTCCCGCAACGCCTTCGAGGACCCCTCCCGGCACCTCAAGCGCGTCCAGATCGCCGCCCCGGTCGACGCCTGAGCAGGCGGCCACCGAGCAGGCGCCACCGGGGCACCCGGCGCCGCGACGTGCCGAACCCGTCGCGGCGCCGGATGTCAGCGGATCACTGGAGCCAGCCCAGGCTCATCGCCTTGGCGCCGGCCTGGAATCTGGACTCGGCGCCCAGCAGGTCCATGAGTCCGGCCAGCAGACGCCGGTAGGTGCGGATCGACACCCCCAGCTCGCGGGCCACGGCCTCGTCCTTCATGCCGGACACCATGGCTCTGAGGATGATCCGCTGCTGAGGCGTCGGCTCGTCGACGACGGTCTCCGTGGCGTCCTCCAGCGGGGACGCCATGAGCCAGCACAGCTCGAAGACCTTGGTCAGGAGCTGGACCATGCTGCCGCCCCGGAAGAGCATCAGCGCCATCTCGCCCTCGGCGGCCGAGGCGGGCGCCATCGCCCAGTACCGGTCGACGATGATCAGCCGGAACGGGAGCGCGTTGGCGAGGCGCACCGAGACGCCGTGGTCGACCAGCGACTGGAGGTGCATCGCGCCCCGCGGCACACGGCTCATCGGGGTGAGGTGGATGGTGCGCATGGCCACGCCCTCGGGCAGGTTGTGATTGCGCTGCATCCCGTCGGCGAGTTCCGTGGACGGCAGCACGAGCCCCGGGTGCATGGAGATGATCTCCTCCTGCGCGAGGGAGGGCACCCGGTCGAGCAGTTCGGCTATCCGGTCCTGGCCGACGACGAGCTCCGCGTCCACCGCGCTCCGCTCCGCCGGCCGAAGGCGTACGAGCCCGGCGGTGGCCGCCTCGATCGTGGCCGAGACCTCCTCCGCCTCCCGGGCGATCCGGCTCAGAGAGGTGCGCGACGCGGAGAGCAGGCGTCTGAACTCCGCTTCCGGAAGCATCGACTGGTCGGGCCGATCCGAATCACCGGTAGGCATACGCCCCCTCAAGCAAATGAAATGGCGTCGCGTGGGCGCCAGGAAGTCCGGGTATCACGTCCGCGAATTTGAAGATTCCCATGGCAGTGCAAAATTCCCCTAAAGTTGCATGGAACGCTCGGTCAGAGGATCTAAGCGGTCGCTTGGGCGGCCCCCATGATCGCACAGAACCCTGTGCGTCAACCCGGCTTGATCCGGTGCACTCTCCACCACCTCCCGCCATCAGATGCGCGATTCACCCTTCAGACGTGCACCCGGCGGGGCGAAATGACATCCGCCCGACCGAACCGTTCACAAAGGGCCCCAACGGCACAATGCCTTCGATTACCACCCTGCGCGAGTGATAATCGAAGGCGACGAGTGCACGGTCATGAGGACGCCGGACGCACCCATGGGGTTGTTCTGGTGACGAGTCGTCATATTTCGTTCAGGTAAGTGGACTTGGAGTGATCGGGAACGCCCGCGGATTCAGTCGGATTTCGGCTGCCCGCCGCCGCTCCGCGCGGCCAGTTCGCGGTTGCTCCACGCCGGGTCCCCCGTCAGCTCTTCGCCGAACCACGCCGGCGGCTCGAAGGCGCGGGCCGCGCCGACGCCGTCGAACTCGACCTCCACGACCCGCAGGCCCGCCAACTCCCCTTCGTACACGTCGACCACGGCGGTCGCGTCCCCGAGCGGAACGGCCCAGCGGCGCTTGCTCAGCCGGTCCCGCCCGGCCAGGGCCCACAGCTGCTCGAAGACCTCGTCGGCGATCGGGAACTCCACCTCCCGGCGCACCAGCGGGTTCCCGTCCTCGTCGGGGGCCTTCACGGTCATCAGCCGGGCGTCACCCTTGGCCCGCACCCGGATCTCGTTGCCGGAGCCCAGCGGACTGAGGTACGCCTGACGGAGGTGGCTCGAGGGAGCACCGGCCGGAATAAGCCATTCCGTGGCGACCAGAAACTTCCGCTCGATCTCGAAGTTCGTCAAGTCCGTTCTCGCTCTCGTGTACGAATGCCGTCAAAGGTGTGTATTGCGCGACCCCGCACAGGCCTCCGCGACCCACGCGGCCGTGGTCTCCGGCTGTTCCATCCAGAAGAAGTGACCGGCCGGGACGAGGGTGAACCGGGCGCCCGGGATGGCGGCGGCGATCCGCTCGCCCTCGGCCACCGGGACGAGCCGGTCGGCGTCGCCGTGGACGACGTGCGTCGGCACGGCGATCCGGTGCAGCCGGTCCGCCGTACTGTGCCGGGCCACCGCGGCGATCTGGCCGGCGGTCACCTGCGGGGGCACCGGCAGGGTCAGGGTGGCCTCGCGGTACTCGTCCCAGGCGCCCTCCCGAACGGCCTCCGGGTCCTTCACGCCGACGTGGAACACATTGCGCACCGTCGCGAGCGGGTCGCCCCGGACGACGGCCGCGGTGAGCACCTCCAGGACCTCGGGCGGCGCGCCGGCGCCTCCGGTGTGGGTGCAGCCGAGCAGGAGGCCGCCGACCCGGTCCGGATGGCGCAGCGCCAGCTCCTGGGCGACGAGACCGCCCATCGACACCCCCAGGACGTACGCGCGCGGCCAGCCCAGCTCGTCGAGCAGGGCGGCCGCGTCGTCGGCGAGGTCCGCCACCCCGAAGCCCCGGTCCAGCGGTGCCGAGCGGCCGGTCCCGCGGTGGTCGTAGGCCACCACGTCGAACGACTCCGAGAGGAGCGAGAGCAGCCGCTCGCCCCAGTGCAGGGAGTGCGCGGCGGTGCCCTGGACGAGCAGCAGGGGCGAGCCGGCACCGCGGCGGAGGTAATGCAGCCTCTCCATACGTACGACCTTCGGCAGAGCAGGTGGGATACGGCACGGCGCCGGGCCCGGGGCGGCTTCGACGACGGCCGCCCCCGGCCCGGCACGGGGTCACGCCGTGGCGGGCGCCGCCTCGGCGGCCGGCTGCGAGCGCGCCCAGACCCGCTCGATGAAGGCGCAGACGAAGCCGCCCAGCATCACGACCAGGGCGAGGACGATCCAGCCGGGCTTGCCCCAGTTGATGCACATGGAGATGACCACGATCGGCGCCACGGCCTCGGCGAGGCCGTGGCCGAGCCCCATCACTCCCTGGTACTGGCCCTGGGCCTCGGGCTTGGCGAGGGCGAAGGAGAGCTCGAACGTCCCGGCCGCCTGCCAGACCTCGGCGAGGGCGTGCAGGACGACGCCGACGATGAGCAGCGTGAGCGCGACCCCCGCGGACGGGCCCTCCGCGAGGGCGATCAGCACCCACGCGACGAGGAACACCGGGCCGGACAGCGCCAGCAGGCGGGCCGCGGAGCGCGGTCCGTCGATGGAGCGGGTCGCGGGGACCTGGGTGGCGGCGACCAGGACCGACTCGAAGAACAGGACGACGGCCGCCATCCAGCGCGGCGCCTCGGTGTGCATGACGATCCACACGGGCAGCGCGGGGACGAGGACGAAGTACTGCAGGCTCGTGATCGACGACGTGGCCGTCAGCGCGAGGTAGGGGAGGTCGCGCAGGGCCACCCAGCGGCGCTCCTTCCCGGCGGGCTCGGCCCCCTCCCCGTCCTCCTTCTTCGCCGAGCGCGTCGGCGGGATGTGCGGGAGGCGCGTGAGGATCGCGGCGGCGAGCAGGAAGGTGACCGTGTCGGTGACGATGACGGACACGTAGGCCGGGCGCGTGTCGAAGGCCAGGACGACGGCGGCCCCGATGGTGCCGATGGCCAGGCCGACGTTGGTCACCGCGCGCAGGTACGTGCGGTACTGCGCGCCCTTGTCACCGGCCAGCACGCCGATCATCGCGCCGCGCGCGCTGACGGTTCCCGCCCGGCCGACGGCCGCGGCGGCGGCCACGACGACGAGGGACCAGAGGTTGTGCACGAACAGGAGGGAGATGCTCGCGGCGGCCTCGAGGAGCATGGAGCCGATGACGACCTCGCGCGAGCCCCGCCGGTCGGCCCAGTCGCCGATGACGACGCCGGCCCCGAAGCCGCACAGCGAACCGACGGTGAGGCCGATGCCCGCCTCGGTGGGGGTGAACCCGGCGGACCGGATGAGGAAGATGGTCCCCGCCGACAGGAAGATGCCCATGCCGATCGTGTTGACGACGGTCGCCAGGGCCAGCAGCCGCTGGCGGGGTTCCTCCGGACCGCGCAGCGCGGTGCGGAACTTGGTCATCCGGCTCATGACGGGGTGCCCTCGCTGACCTGCCACAGGGCGTGCAGAGCGTTCACGGTGTCTCTCCTGGCTTCGAGTCGGGGGTGCGCATGGGGGGGTCACTGGGGTGCCGGGCCCGCCGCGGTCCGTCGGGGGACGGCCCGCGGCGGGCCCGGCGCCGCGGTCGGTCCGTTCAGGAGGCCGACAGGAAGGCGTCCTCGAGCCGGACGAGGTGGGCCTGGGTCCACCGGGCCATGCGGAGGGCGGTCGCGGCGTCGGACTCGCCGGGACGGGCGCCGTCGAGGATCTGCGTGACGTAGTCGTCGACGGTGATCCCGCACTGGGGGGTCTTCTCCAGGCGGCGCACCAGCCACTTCTCGCGCCGGCACAGTTCGCCGGAGAGCACGAGCGCCGCGTCCGCGATGGTGGCGGCGGCGAGGGCGGCGGAGACGCGGGCCGTCTTGTCGTCACCGGCGTCCAGCTGGCCGGCGACGTCCGTGAGGCGGTTCTCCACGTCGGCCTTGAGGCGGCGGGCCCGGGCGCGCGGGTAGGAGGAGCCGGCGATGAGCTCCTTCATGCGGCCGAAGAACTCCTCGTTCTTCAGCGGCATGGCGACGTCGAGGCGGTAGACGAAGTCCTGGAGGAAGTCGCCCATGCTGCAGAACTCGACCTCGGTGGCGAGGTACGGCTCGAGGGCCGTGGTGAGCGTGGACGTCGGCCACACCTTCAGGTCGACGCGCGCGTTGTCGTAGACGCCCATCCAGTTGTGCCAGCGCACGCCGCTCGAATCGGCGCCGGGCCAGGTCTCCATGGTCTCGTCGACCGGGAGGACGAGTTCCTTGTCGGAGAACGCGTAGAGGTCGATGTCGCTGAAGGCGTTTCCCCACCCGGCGGCGATCGAGCCCGTCATGCAGACGGCCTCGGCCTCGGCCAGCCCGGGAAAGTGCTTGAGGATGGCCTCGAAGGAAATGTCCGGAGGGGTGAGGACCTTCGGCTGTGCGGCGATGACCTGGACTGTGGGGTTGAACATGAGAATACCTTCCGAATAGCAGAGACTATGGGGGCGTTTCATAGGGACCGACCGGGGAATCGACGCCGAAATCCCCGATATCCCCGATTACTTCGCCGCAATACGACTGGTGCCGCGCATGGGCTATGATCCGTTTTCATGAATACTTCGCGCCGTTCTCAGGCACTGGTTCCGTGGAGTTCGGAAATACGGAATGAAACCGCCCTCGTCTGCATTCCGTGGGCCGGCGCCGGGGCGACTCCGTTCCGCGCCTGGGGTCCGGTCGTCGGTGACGCGGCCGATGTGTACGGCGTCCGGCTCGCCGGACGGGAGAGCCGCCAGACCGAGCCGCCGGGCACCGTGCTCGCGGACACCGTCGCCGAGCTCGTCCGGGAGGTGACCGCGCTGGGCGCCGCGCGCGTGGCCCTCTTCGGCCACTGCTCGGGAGCCCTGCTCGCCTTCGAACTCGCCCACGCGCTGCGCCGGTCCGCCGGAGCACCCGAGGTCGGACACCTGGTGGTGGCCTCGCAACTGCCGCCGCGCGCCTACGCGGAGGCCCCCGTCGAGTCGGACGACGACCTGACCCGCTTCGTGTCCGAGGACCTCCGGAGCGAACCCGAACTCATGGAGCTGCTGCTGCCGATCCTCTCCGCGGACATGCGGCTGGTGTCGGGCTACGACCGCGCGGCGTCCGTGCCGCTCGACTCCCGCCTCACCGTCGTGTACGGCGCGGAGGACGAGCACCTCGACCGTGCGGCGGTCGACGGCTGGCGTGCCGAGACCACCGGCGCGGTGGAGCTCCGTGAGGTGGCCGGCGCCGACCACCTCTTCGGCGGTGCGGCGTGGCCGGCCCTCGCCGGCTGCGTCCGGGACGCGCTCGGGTGAGCCCTCCGCGGCCCCGGTCCGCTCACGCATCGTCGAGGAGCTCCGCGAGCTGCGCGACCGTCGGGTGCGAGAAGACCTGGACGAGCTGAAGGTCCGGCCAGCGGCCCCGCAGGACGCGGACGACCTTCACCACGGTGCTCGACGAGGCGCCCAGGTCGAAGAAGCCCGTGTCGGGATCGACTTCGTCCAGGTCGAGGGCCTCGGCCCAGACCGCGGCAATGACCTCGGCCGCTGGACCGTCCAGATCGAGGACGGTCCCGGGGTCGCTCGGCGTCTCAGTCATCGAGCACCTCGCGCAGCGTCGTGCCGACCCGCTGGAGGTGGTCGAGGTCGCTGGGGTCGAGGACCGTGACGATCATGCCCTCGACGCCGGCCGCGCGGTACTCCCCGATCCGCTCCTGCACCTGCGCCCGGGTGCCGCACAGCGCCAGGCCGCGGGCCGCGCTCGGCGCGACGCCCAGGAGCGTGCCGAGGCGTTCCAGCGACTCCTGGAGCTCGGCCTCGGAGTCGGTGACGATCGCCGTGCCCAGCCAGGTCCGGCTGATCTCGGAGCTGTCGCGCCCCGCGGCCTCGCACGCCCGTTCCAGCACCTCGATCTTGTGGCGCACGGTGGCGGGCCCGCCGAAGAAGTTGCAGGCGTCGCCGTGCCGGGCCACCAGCGGGATGAGGACCTTCTCGCCGCCGCCGCCGATGAGGATCGGCGGGCCGCCGGGGCTGACGGGGGCCGGCACGTTCAGCGGCTCGTCCACGCTGTGGTGCTTCCCGGAGAACCGGGGCGCGTGCTCGGTGAACATCGCCCGGCAGATCTGCACCGCCTCGTCGAGCTGCGCCAGGCGCTCCCGGGGCGTGCGGAACTCCATGCCGTAGGCGTGGGTCTCCTCCTCGTGCCAGCCGGCGCCGATGCCGAGGACCGCGCGTCCCGAGCTGATGACGTCGATGGTGGTGACCATCTTCGCCAGCAGCGCCGGGTTGCGGAAGCTGTTGCAGGACACGAGCACGCCGAGGCGGGCGGTCGTGGTCACGGCGGCCAGGGCGGCGAGCGTCGTGTACGCCTCCAGGATCGGCTCGTCGGCCTCGCCGACGGAGGCGATCTGATGGACGTGGTCCATCGTCCAGAGGCTGTCGAAGCCGGACGCCTCGGCGGCGTGCGCGATGTCGACGACCTGCTGGAAGAGCCGGTTGTCCATGACTCCCGGGAAGGAGTACCCGGCGTACTGGAAGCCGACCCGGGTCAGGGGGCGGCGGCTCATCCGGAGACCGTCAGCTGGGCGAAGGCCTCGGCGTCGGCCGCGGACACGATCTCGACGAGACCGAGGTCGAGAAGGCGGGCGCTCACCTCGTGGACGCCCTCACGGACCTCCGCCACCGGCCGGTCCAGCTGTCCGGCGACGGCGTCGGTGATCTCGGCGAGGGTGCGGCGCCCGTCGACGAGCAGCCAGACCACGCGCGCGTCGCGGTCGAGCACGTACCGGCCGATCACGGTCTCCAGCAGCACCCCGCCCTCGGCGCGGTCGCTCAGCTCCATGACCTGGTCGGTCCGCCGGGCGGTGACGTCCAGGCGGCGGACGAGGACGGTGGTGTCGTTGACAGTGCTCATGAGTTCTTCTCCATGGCCAGGGCCTCCTCGACAGCGGTCGTGGTGGCGGCGATCGTGGGGGCGATGAACGGCAGGTCGACCGGGAGGTCGATGCCGAAGCCGGCGTTCAGGCGAGCGCCGATCTCGACCGCGTACAGCGAGTCGCCTCCGAGGTCGTTCACGAAATGGGCGTCAGGTGCGATGTGCTGGATGCCGAGGACCTCGCGCCAGACCTGCTCGACGAACGCGGCGACGTTCGCGGCGGCGGCGGCCTCCGGCGTCTCCGGCCGGACGAGCTCGGGCTCGGGGCGGGGTTCGGGCCGGTCGAGCCAGAACCGGGTGCGGGTGAACGGGTAGGTCGGCAGCGGCACCCGGCCGCGTGCCTCGTCGCCGTAGTAGGCGGTCCAGTCGACGGCCACGCCGGCCCGCCAGGCCGCGGCCACCGCCTCGGCCAGGTCGAACGACGGGCCGACCAGGACCTGGCCCACCCGCTCGCGGACGGACCCGGCGTCGGCGGCGCCGCCGGTGCAGGCGGCGAGGGCCGCCTCCAGCGCGGCGGTGTCGCCGCCCTGGGCGAGCCAGTCGGTGGCCGGGCGCGCCCAGTCGGGGGCGTCCACGCGCGAGAACGTCAGGCCGAGGCGGCGCAGAACGCGGGCGACGCCCAGCGCGGTGAGCGCACCGGCCTGCTGAGGGGCCAGGCCGTCGAGGGCGGACTCTCCGGCGAAGCCGTCGGTGAGTTCGGCGACCGCGGAGCGGAACAGCGGCTCTTCGCCGAGCAACCGGGCTCCCAGGGCCGCCAGTTCGGCGGGCGTGCCGTGGACGGCCAGCGACCAGCGGGTGGTGGGACGGCCGGTCTCGGCGGCCGCCTTCAGCTGCGCGAGGGCCTCGTCCGCGTCGGCGACGACGGCGGCCCAGCGGCGCGTGAAGCGGGCGCGGCCCACTCCCAGCGTGTAGGCGATGTCGGCGAGTTCGGCCCCCGCGCCCGGGGTCGTCGCCGCGAGCCGCTCGGCGAGCCGCTCCCGCATGCGGGTCAGCTCGTCGTCGGTACGGGCCGACAGCGCGATGACCTGCCGGGGGCGCGCCGCCGCCGCGGTGGGCGCGGTCTCCGCGGCCTCCACGACCACGTGGGCGTTCGAGCCGCCGAGGCCGAACGAGCTGACGCCCGCGATGCGCGGTCCTTCGGTGTCCCACGCCCGGGTCTCGGAGGTGATGACGAAGGGGGACGAGGCGAGCGGGATCTCCGGGTTCGGGCTGCGGAAGTGCAGCGTTCCCGGCACGGTGGCCCGCTCGACCGCGAGGGTCGCCTTGATGAGGCCGGCGACGCCCGCCGCCGCGTCGGTGTGCCCGATGTTGGGCTTGACCGAGCTCAGGGTGATGCTCTCGGCCGCCCTGCCGGGGGTGGCGAAGACGCGCCGGAGCGCCTCGAACTCGACCGGGTCGCCGATGGCGGTGCCGGTGCCGTGGGCCTCGACGTAACCGACCTCGTCGGGTGCGACGCCGGCCCGGGCGAGCGCGCCGCGGATGACGGCTTCCTGGCCGGCGATGTTCGGCACGGTGAAGCTGGCGCGCGATCCGCCGTCGTTGTTGACCGCCCAGCCGCGGATCACGGCCCGGCGGCGGTCGTGCGCCGCGCGGGCGTCGGTGTCCCGCCGGAGCACGACGATGCCGGCGCCCGCGCCCGGGATCGTGCCCGAGGCGTCGGCGTCGAACGCGCGGCAGCGGCCGTCCGCCGACAGGATGCCGCCCTCGGTGTAGTCGTAGCCGTCGACGTCGGGCATGAGCAGGCTCACGCCGCCGGCCAGCGCGATGTCGCAGTCGCCGGCGGCCAGCGCCGAGCAGGCCTGGGCCACGGCGCTGAGCGCGGTGGCGCAGCCGGTCTGCACGGTGATCGCCGGTCCGGTGAGGCCGAGCTTGAAGGCCAGGCGCGGAGCGAGGAAGTCCTTCTCGTTGGCGAGCGTGATGCGCACGTCGCCGCCGCGGCCGGCCCGCTCCTCGGCCGGGGCGACGAACTCGCGGAAGTAGTGGTTCTCGCCCGAGCCGACGAACACGCCGACGACCGCGTCGCGCCGGCCGGCGTAGCCGGCGTCCTCCAGCGCCTCGGCGGCCACTTCGAGGAGCACGCGCTGCTGCGGGTCCATGATGACGGCCTCCGTCGGAGGCGTACGGAAGAAGTCCGCGTCGAACCACTCGACGTCGGCGACCTTCGCCGCGGCGCGCACCCGGTGGGCCCCGCCGTCGACCGGTCCGTCCGCGTCGACGCGGGTGACCGACTCGACGCCGCCGACGAGGTTGGTCCAGTAGCTCTCGACGTCGTCGGCTCCCGCGAAGCGGGCCGCCATGCCGATCACGGCGACGGGCTGTGCGGGCAGGGGTGTTCGTTGCATGGGAGGACTCCAGGTGGATCGGTGTGGCGTTGCGGCGGCGGCTCTCACGACTCGGCCGGCACCGGCGGGGCCCCGGTCGTGGTTCCGGCGCGGACCCGGGCGACGAAGTCGGCCAGCACGGGTGCCTCGAACAGGGCGCGTACGGGGATGTCCGCCCCGGCTTCCCTGCGGGTGCGGTTGACGACCTTGATCACCATCAGCGAGTGCCCGCCGAGGGAGAAGAAGTCGTCCGCGGGCCCGACCTCGGCGACGCCGAGTTCCTCGGCCCAGATGGCGGCCACGGCCTCTTCGAGGGAGTCGCCGCGCGGCTGCCGGGCGGCGGGGTCCGCGCTCGCGGGCGCGGTGCGGGCCCGTTCGAGCAGGGCGCGGCGGTCGACCTTGCCGTTGGCGGTCAGCGGCAGGGCGTCCAGGATCCGCAGCTCGCCGGGGACCATGTGCGCGGGCAGCCGGTCGGCGAGGAACGCGCGGAGCGCGACCGCGTCGGGGCCGCCGGGCCGGACGGTCGCCCAGGCGAGGAGCGTCGAGCCGACCGACTCGCCGGTGTCGGTCAGGACGCAGGCGTCGACGACGGCCGGGTGGGCCTTGACCGTCGCACCGATCTCGCCGAGTTCGATGCGGTAACCGCGTACCTTCACCTGCTCGTCCCGGCGTCCCACGTAGCGGAGTTCGCCGTCGGCGTCCCGTCGGGCCAGGTCGCCGCTGAAGTAGGTGCGGCGGAGGTCGCCGGGCCCCCAGGCGACGGTGCGGAAGGCGCGGTCGGTGGTGTCGGCGTCGCCGAAGTAGCCCCGGGCGAGCCCCGGTCCGGAGATCGTGATCTCGCCGGTCTCGCCGTCCGGGGTGGGCTCGCCGTCGGCGTCCCGCAGCGAGATCTCCAGGTCGGGCAGCGGTACGCCGATGGGGCTGCCCGCGTCGGCGGCCGCGTCCGCCGCGGTGATCCGGCGGTGGGTCACGTGGACGGTCGTCTCGGTGATCCCGTACATGTTGACCACCAGGGGCCGGGCGTCGCCCCGGCGCGCGAACCACGCGCCGAGCGAGGCCGGGTCGAGCCGCTCGCCGCCGAGGACGACCAGTCGCAGCCGGTCGAGTCCGGCCTGCTGCTGCTCGTCGGCGCTGATCAGGGCGGCCAGCGCCGAGGGCGTCTGGCTCAGGACCGTGACGCCCTCGGCGTCGATCAGCCGGAGCAGCTCGTCGGGGGCCCGGGCCTTGTCGTCGTCGACGACGACGAGACGGCCGCCGAAGAGCAGCGCCCCCCACATCTCCCAGACCGAGAAGTCGAAGGCGAAGGAGTGCAGCATGGTCCACACGTCGTCCGGGCCGGGTTCGTAGAGGCCGGAGGCGACGGCCATCAGCCGGGTGACGTTGCGGTGCGTGACCTCGACGCCCTTGGGGGTGCCGGTCGATCCCGACGTGAACATCACGTAGGCCAGGTCGTCCGGACCGACCGGGACGTGCACCGGCGGGCACTCGGCGTCGGGCGCGGCGTCGGCGAGCACGACGGGTCCACCGTGCCACCGCCCCGCGCGGTCGGCGAGGTCCCCGGTGGTCAGGAGCACCGGGGCGGCGACGCGTCCGACGATGTCGGCGATGCGCGTGTCGGGGTGGCGCGGGTCGAGCGGCACGTACGCCGCGCCCGCCATGAGGACGCCGAGGACGGCCGGCACGATGTGGCGGCGCGGCACGAGCACGGGCACCAGGTCGCCGGGGCGGACGCCGGCGGCGGCCAGGCGGCCGGCCACGCATCCGGCGACCCGGTGGAGTTCGGCGTACGAGAGCGACGTGCCGTCGGCCGTCAGCGCGATGGCCTGGTCGCTCAGGGCGGCCTGGTGGGCGAACCAGGCGGGCAGCGTGGAGGCGACTTCCGCACGCTCGGTCACGGTGCCTGCGTCGCTGAGAACTTCGGGCAACTCTTCCCCCAGGAAACGAACAATTCTCGGTGTCGTCCGGCGGTCCGCGCCCCGGCGGGGCGCGTTCCGGACGGAGGTCAGGCGTTCTCGGTGAACGCGTCCAGCAGCGATTCCCACCGCGCGCAGAACGCGAGGACCCGGTCGCGGGAGACCCACGGCGGGTACTCGATCCGCCCGGTCAGTCCCGCGTCCCCGTGGTCGGTCAGCAGGACGGTCCAGGGCCAGCGCACGCCCAGCGGGGTCACCGGCAGCGACCGCGCCGTGCATCCGGGGACGGACAGCGCGGGTGCCGGGTCGCGGTCCCAGGCGATGACCAGTGGTGCGAGGGGGCCCGCCGCGCGCAGACCGAGCGCCGCCGTCAGCGCGGGGAAGGGCACGCGCGACCAGGCGCGCGCCTCTGCCACCACGTCCCGCGCCCGGCGCAGGGCCCCGGCGGGACCGGCCTCGCGGGCGTCGCCGGGGCGCGGGCCGAAGGGGACGGTCGTGAGGAGGTACCCGGCGGTGTCGGCCGCCTCCACCCCGTCCCGGTCGGCGACGGCGAGCGCGAACCTGCCGTCCGTCCCGGCCAGTTCGCACAGCGGGTCGAGTGCGGCGGCCAGCACGACGGCGAACGCCGTGGTGGCGTCGCGGCGCGCGCGGTCGCGGACCCGGGACCACGCCCGTGCCCCGACGGTGAAGGCCTCGACCCTGCAGGAGTCCTGCGCGGGGCCGGGCTCCGCCCGCTCGGGCAGCCAGGCGCGTGCCCGGTCGGCCGCCGCGCGCACGGCGTCCCGGCCCGCCGGGGAGTCGAGGTAGCGGCGCTGGCGGCGCGCGTACCCGGCGTGGCCGTGGTCCTCGGGGAGGGCGGGCGCGTCACCGCGCAGCGCGGCGGCGAGCTCCTCCAGGACGATCCGGGCGCTCCACGCGTCGACGACGAGGTGGTGCCAGACGAGCAGCACCCGGACGGTGTCCGCCGCGGAGAGGACCGCGGCCCGGACGAGGGGTCCCCGGCCGAGGTCGAACGGCGGCCGCTGGAACTCGGCCACCAGCCGCTCCCAGGCGTCGTCCACGCCCTCCCCGGCCGCGACGGGCCGGACGGTGACGGACACCGGCGCGCCGTCGGTCACGAACCGGGCGTCGTCCTCGTCCACGCGGCCCCGGAAGACGACGTGCCGGTCGAGGACCGCGGCCAGTTCCTTGGCCGTGCGCTCGGGGCACAGCGGGCCGGTGAACTCGACGGCCACGGCCTCGTGGAAGGTCCCGGGGGGCGCGGCGCCGGTGAGTTCCGCCGCCCAGATGCCCGCCTGGCCCGGCGTCAGCGGAGACCCCTTGCCGGCCGTCCCCTCGTCACCGGACGCGTCCGCGGCGGGCAGCGCGGGGAGGCGTGCCGCGAGGGCGGCCAGGGTCGGCGCCGCGAGCACGTCGGCGGCG
This sequence comes from Streptomyces sp. NPDC043176, assembly GCF_056436715.1. NCBI lineage: Bacteria > Bacillati > Actinomycetota > Actinomycetes > Kitasatosporales > Streptomycetaceae > Streptomyces > Streptomyces sp. NPDC043176. Next base: position 364,360 of record NZ_JBWKCA010000001.1, on the reverse strand, counting down.
GTGACGGCCCGGCCGGTGGCCTCCCGCAACAGTGCCGCGAGGCGCGTGGCCTGCAGGGAGTCGCCGCCCGCCTCGGCGAACCCGAGGTCGAGCGCCGACGCGGGGGCGTGGGTGAGCACGGTGCGGCAGGCGTCCTCGACGGCGCGCTCGTGCCCGTCCACGGCCGTCCGCGCCGGCGACTCGGCCGAGGTGGGGAGGGCGGCGCGGTCGAGCTTGCCGTCGCTGGTCATCGGGATCCGTGCCAGCGCGAAGAAGCGCCGGGGCACGGCCTGCGGGGGGAGCTCCTCGGCGAGCCGCGCCTTGAGGCCGGCCCACAGGTCGGCGCGGGTTCGGGCGTCGGCGTCGTTCGCGCCGCCGTTCGCGCTGTCGTTCGCGCCGCCGTTCGCACTGTCGCCGTCGGTCTCGGTCTCGGTCTCGGTCCGGGGCTCGGCGTCGGAGTCGGTCCCGGTCCGGGGCTCGGCGTCGGCGTCGGTCCCGGCAACGGAGTCGGTCCCGGCTGCGAGCACCACGAAGGCGGTGAGGACGGACGGGCCGCCGGGGCTCGCGGGCCGGGCGAGGACGGCGACGTCCGCGACCTCGGGACATCGCCGGAGCGCGGCCTCCGTCTCGGCCGGTTCGATCCTGACGCCGTCGATCTTGAGCTGGTCGTCGATCCGCCCGAGGAAGGTCAGTTCGCCCGTGGCGTCGGCGACGACGATGTCGCCCGTCCGGTACATGACGCCGTCGCCGTCGGCGGCCGGCACGAAGCGTTCCGCGGTGCGCTCCGGGTCGTGGAGGTAGCCGAGGGCGACGCCCGGGCCCGCGACGCAGAGCTCGCCGGGCTGTCCCTGCTCCACCGGCGCGAGCCGGTCGTCGAGCACGAAGCCGCGGTTGCCCTCGACGACCTCGCCGATCGGGGTGCGCCGCTGCGGCTCGGCGCAGTGGTCGGGGACGGTGTAGAGGGTGGCGCAGACCGTCGTCTCGGTCGGCCCGTAGCCGTTGACGACGACCAGCCCCGGGGTGCGCTGCCGCAGTTCGACGAGGAGTCCCAGCGGAATGGGCTCGACGCCGGTCAGCAGCCGCCGGAGGCGGGGGACGGGCCGGTCGGCGTCCGTCCGGTCGCGGGTGGTCCGGTCGCGCAGCGCGGTGAGGAACTGGGGCGGCAGGTAGGCGGAGTCGACGCGCTGCTCGGCCAGGTGGTCGAGCGTGGCGTCGATGTCGCGGCGGTACGCGTCGGGGACCGGGACCACGGTCCCGCCGCTGGTGAGCGCGCTCCACATCTCGTACACGGACACGTCGAAGCCGGGCGACGTCCACCAGCTGTGCCGGGCCCCGGGGCCGAGCGGCGCCCGGCGCTGGAACGCGGCGAGCAGGGTGTGGACACCGCGGGCCGGGACCACGACGCCCTTGGGCCTGCCGGTGGACCCGGAGGTGTAGATGACGTAGGCCGGGTCGTCGCCGTCCGTGGCGGGGGCGTGCCGCTCGGGGCCCGGTGAGCCGGCCGCGGGCGGAGCCGTCAGCAGGGGCGCGACGGCACGCACGTCGTCGTCGCCGGCACGGAGGACCACCGAGGGCCGGGCGTCCGTCAGGATCTGCTCGCGCCGCTTGGCGGGACCGGTCACGTCGAGCGGGACGTACGCGGCGCCCACGGCGGTCGCCGCCAGCACGCCGACGACGAACGGCGCGCCCACCGGCATCTCGACGGCGACGAGGTCGCCGGCGCCGACGTTCCGGGCGGCCAGCCGGTCCGCGAGGGCGGCCGCGGCGGCGGCCGTCCGGCGGTAGTCGACCGCCCCGTCCGGGCCGGCGAACGCCTCCTGGCCGGGGTGGGCCGCGGCGGTCTCGACGAACGCCTGCCACAGGTTCCGGTGGGTCACGGGGAGACCTTCTCGGGTCGTGGTGTGAGCACACTTCCCCCTCGACTCGACTGTCTGCTCGCCGGCCGGCCGCCGTGTGGGCGGACCGGTCGGTGCCCGGATTGGAGCACGCTGAGTCGCCCACTGGCCATGGATTCGTATCTCGCCGAACGCGCTCCTGAGTTCGTTGACCGCCTCTTCGGGCGCGTGCTTTGATGCGGAACGCACAGGACAGTGCCATGACCGTTCTCCCATGGGGTCCCCATCACCCGGACGCTGTCCTCGTCGACGCGGATGGCGACGTCCTGCGCTGCACCGGAGCGGCCGGCCGCTCGCTGAGCCCCTTCACGTGAGAGTCGCATCACGCCGTTTCGGCGTCGCCGCACCACCACTTCACGGAGCGAAGATGCGATACCTCATTCTCAATCGGACCGCCCTCACCATGCGCCGCTACGACGTGTGGCTGGGGCCCGAGCACGAAGTGGTCCTCGTCACCGCAGCCGCCGCGGTGCCCAAGGATCCGGCCGAACGGGCCGCCGTACTGGCCGGATACGCCCACGTCGAGTGTGTCGAGAGCTTCCACTTCGACCCGGCCGTCGACCGGCTGGCCCTCGAACTGCACGAGAAGTGGCAGTTCGACGACGTACTGGCCTTCGCGGAGTTCGACCTGATGCGGGCCGCGCGGCTCCGGGTCTCCATGGGGATATCCGGCCACGCGCCGGAGGACGTCATGGCGTTCCGCGACAAGTTCGCCATGAAGGAGCGGCTGGCGGAGTCGGACGTGCCGCTGCTCCCCTTCGCCGCCGTCACCTACGCGACCGACGTCCTCGGCTTCGTCGCGGAGCACGGCTATCCGATCGTGGTCAAGCCGCGCCGCGGTGGCGGGTCGATGGACGTGGAGGTCCTGCGCGGCCCCGACGACCTGACGGGACTCTTCGAGCGCAACCCGGAGTTGGGCACCGACGACGGCGCCCACCTGCTGGCCGAGACGTACCTCGACCACGAGCTCTTCCACATCGACGGCGTCCTCGTCGACGGCGAGGTCAGGATGGTCTGGCCGTCCAGCCAGGGTGACACCACGTGCCTGGACATCGTCAACGGCCTGTCGCTGCGCAGCTCCCTCATGGATCCCGAGGACCCGCTGACCGAGCCGCTCCGCGAGATGACGCTCGCGGCGCTGAAGGCCCTTCCCACGCCGGGCAGCTGCGTCTTCCACGCGGAGATCTTCCGTGACCGCCGGGGCGGGGCGGGTCTCGTCTTCAACGAGATCGCCGTCCGGATGGGCGGCGGGATGATCGAGGACATGCTCGAACTCGGCTTCGGCGTCAAGCCGCACGAGGTGTACTTCCGGTCCCTCGGCGGCAACAACCCGCCCGAGGTCCCGGAGCGTCCGCTGCGGATCGCCGGCGTGACGCTCTTCCCGCCGCGGCCGGGGACGCTCGTCGAGATCCCGGACAGCTGCCCGGTCCCGGACGTCGCGGCCTACAAGAGCTACGCCAAGCCCGGAACGGTCATGTCGGGCGCGCAGTTCAGCACGGACAAGATCGCCTCGGCGCTGGCGACCGGCGGGTCGCGCAAGGAGGTCGAGGACGTGCTCGGCGAGGTGCACGCCTGGTTCGAGAGGACGGCCGTCGTCACCGACGCCGTCTGATCCGGACTGTCGCCCGGAGGGACGGGGACAGGGGTCGCCCGGCGGTCGGTACCGCCGGGCGACCCCTTCGTTCACGCCGTGTCGCCGGGGTTACTTGACGTTGATCGCGGTCCAGGCGGAGGCGACGGCGTTGTACTGGGTGCTGCCGGCGCCGTACAGGTCACGCGCGGCGTTCAGGGTGGCCGTGCGGGCACCCGAGTAGCCGGTGGTGGAGGTCATGTAGGTGGACAGGGCCTTGTACCAGATCTTGTACGCGGCGGTGCGGCCGATGCCGGTGACGGTGGAGCCGTCGTAGGTCGGCGAGTCGTAGGTGACGCCGTTGATCGTCTTCGAGCCGCTGCCCTCGGAGAGCAGGTAGAAGAAGTGGTTGGCCGGGCCCGAGGAGTAGTGCACGTTGAGGCGGCCGACCGACTTCGACCAGTAGTCGGCGGACTTGCCGTCCTTGCTGGGCTTGTCCATGTAACGGAGCGGCGTGCCGTTGCCGTTGATGTCGATCTTCTCGCCGATGAGGTAGTCGCCGGCGTCGGTGGCGTTGCCCGCGTAGAACTCGACCGAGGTGCCGAGGATGTCGGAGGTGGCCTCGTTCAGGCCGCCGGACTCGCCGCTGTAGCGGAGGTTGGCGGTGGAGGAGGTCAGGCCGTGGGACATCTCGTGGCCGGCCACGTCGATGGACGTGAGCGGGTGGGTGTTGTTGATGCCGTCGCCGTAGGTCATGCAGAAGCAGCTGTCGTCCCAGAAGGCGTTCACGTAGGCGTTGCCGTAGTGGACGCGGGAGTAGGCGGCGACGCCGTCGCCGCGGATGCCGTTGCGACCGAGCTCGTTCTTGTAGAAGTCCCAGGTGAGGGCCGCGCCGTAGTGGGCGTCGGCGGCGGCGGTCGCGCGGTTGGACGCGAGGCCGTTGCCCCAGGTGTCGGTGGAGTTGGTGAAGAGGGTGCCGGTGCCGGACGTGCCGCCGTTGAGGTCGTACGTCTTGTGGCCGCCGCGCAGGGCGTCGGTGAGGGTGTACGAGCCCGAGGTGCCGAGGGTGACCTGGCCGGCGTACATGGTGTTGCCGGTGCCGGTCTCGATCATCTCGTAGGCGTACAGCTCCTTGCCGGTGGTGGCGTCGGTGACGACCTGGCGGCGGCTGGGGGTGCCGTCCTGCTGGACGCCGGTGACGATGGTCTCCCAGGCGAGGACGGGCTTGCCGGTGGCGGCCCAGATGACCTTGCGGGCGGTGGAGGCGGCCTCGGAGGCGTTGGCGCCGGAGGCGAGGGCGGCCTGCTTCGCGGCGGCGGACGGGACCGCGGCGGTCGTGGTCGCCACGGATATCAGGGCCCCGGTCGCCTTGGTGGTGGAGCGGGCACCCGACTTCTTCTGGTGGACGACCAGGTCGCCGCCGAGGACCGGGAGGCCCTCGTAGGTGCGCTCGTAGCGCGTGTGGACGGTGCCGTCGGCGTCCTTGACCACGTCGCGGACGACGAGCGCCTCCTTGCCGGACAGGCCGATGGCCTTGCCGGTGGCCGCGGCACCGGCCTGGGCCTCCTGGACGGCCGCGGCGCGCTGGCCGCCGGAGAGGGCGAGCGCGGTGGCTCCGGCCTCGCGCTGGGCGTCGGCGTTGGCGGATCCGGTCTGGACTCCGACGACGACCATGGCGGCCGAGGCGAGCAGGGCGGCGGCGCGGGCGGTGGTACGGCGGTGCGAGGACTGCTGGCGGGTCACGCGGGCTCCTTCGCTGAAAAGCGTGGGGGTTGTGGGGGTGGGTGATGCGGGTGTGAGCGTGCCAGCGAAGCCGCCTGTTTGACAGGTCTGCAACAAGGATTTGACCAGCTGTTGTCCGAAGGTCAGATAACTCTGTTCGTTATGCGGCGAGTTAGGTACCCGCGTGCCCGCCTTCGGGCAACGAGAAGCCCCCGGAGGAGGGATGCGCACCGGGGGGCTTTGGTGCCGGTCGGCGGCGGATCGGGCGGCTTCGGGGCTCTCGGGCCGGCTCATGTCGACCTCGCCGAGGGTGTCCGTCAGCGCGTCCGCCGGGCCGAGTTCGGCGTCCCGGACGGTGACGGAGGGACTCGGGGGCCACGCCCTCGGGGACCCCGGGTCGCTCGCCCTCCTCATGGACGACATCGCGCCACGTCTTGAGCGGTACGGAAGCTCCTGGAGCCGCTTTTCACGCCTGAACGGGCGGGGGACGTGCCGTGAACGGGGCGCGCGCGGCGACACGGTCCGGCGGTGGAGCAGGCGGTGCGGGCGGCGGGGCAGGCCACGGCGGGGCGGCCGGCGCGGGCGGTGGCACGGGCGACGGCAGGGCGGGCGGCGGTGGAACGGGCGGCGCGGGCCGTGGAGCGGGAGGTGGTGGGGCGGGCGGGGCCGTGGTGCTCCTGCCACCCGTCGACGCCATGCGGCCCCGGTCCGCCGACGAGATCCCCGGGCAGGGCGAACCGCCCCGGGAGCTGCGGTACTCCCTCGAACCGGACGGGTTCCGGGCCCTCGCGTTCGTGCTCGACGGCGGGAGGGCCGCGCTCCGGCCCCGGTCCCGCCGGGACCTCGCGCCCGAGTTCCCCGGGATCGCCGCGGACCTGGGCGAGCGGCCGCCGGCCGGGGTCGTGTGCGACGGGGAGCCGTGCGCGTACCGCGAGGGACGGCTGGGCTTCACCGACCTGCTCCGCTCTCACACGGAGCGGGTACGGGCGGGCGTGCCGGTCTCGTGCGTCGCCCTCGACCTGCTCGCCGTCCCCGGCCGGGACGTGCGGAGCCTGCCGCTCCGTGGCAGGTGGGAGCTGCCGGGCGCGGCCCTCGCGGAGGTCGGCCCGCCCCTCCGGCGGGTGCCGGCCACCCGGGACGGGGAGACCGCGCGCGGATGGTTCCGTGACCTGCGGGAAGCGGGCATCGAGGGGATCAAGGACATCGAGGGGCTCGTCGCCAGGCGTCTCGCCTCGCCCTGCCAGGCCGGCTCCACCTGGGCCCGGCGGAAGATCCGGCACACCGACACCAGCGACGGCCTGCTCGTGGGCCCGGTCGTGGGCCCGGTCGACCCGGCGGACCGGCCCCCGGCCCTGCTCGTACGGCTCCCCGACGGCGGTACGGCGACCACCTCGCCGCGGCTCACCCCGGTACAGGTGCGCGAGGTCGGCGCGTCGGCGGGCGACCGCGCCGGAGCGCTCGCCGACGGTCCGGAACACCGGCCCGTGCGCCCGGTGGACCCGCCGCTCCCCGTCGAGCCGCGCCGGGCCGTGGGGCGGCACGGGGCCGCGGCGTTCGTCCGGGTCCGCTCGAAAGGGTGAGCGCAGGGCCCGGGTCCGCCCCTCGGATCATGCCGCCACCGAGAGCAACTGCCCTGCTCCGCACTGTATATGGCGCAAAGAGGCCGCAACCGGGGCCCCGCGCGCGGCCGGTGTCGCCGGTTCGGCGTCGGGAGCGGCCCTGTGGTGCACACTTGCTGCCTGGTACAGCGCTCACGGGGAAGGCGGCCTGGCAATGCTGACGGGGATCGAGGAGGTCGACTGGGCCTCACTGGGGCACGCGTACGGCCCCGCGGACGACGTGCCGGAGCTGCTCCGCGGACTCGCCTCCGCCGATCCCGCGGAGCGCGAGACCGCCCTCGACGGCATGTACGGCGCCGTGCACCACCAGGGCGACGTGTACGACTCGACGCTCGCCTGCATCCCCTTCCTCCTCGAACTGGTCGCCGATCCCGCGGTCCAGGACCGCGGCTGCATCGTCGAGTTGCTCACCAGTATCGGCGGGATCGAGCTCGACGACGACGACGAGCTCGACGCACTGGATCAACTCGCCCTCGAAGACGAGGAGTTCATCCCCGCCGCCAACTACGCGATGGCGGCCGCCGCCATCGCGGCCGGGGCCGACGTCTTCCTGGGGCTCGTCGCCGACCCGGACCCCGAGGTGCGGCTCGCCGCGCCGTGCGCGCTCGCCTCGCTGCACCCCGAGCCCGCGCGGGCGCTGACCCTGCTGCGGGAGCGGCTCACCGTCGAGCGGGACACCGAGGTGCGGCTCGCCCTCGTGGCCGCCGTCGGGCGGATCGCGCTGCGGCACGCGTCGCTGCGCGACGAGACCGTCGACTGGCTCGACTGGCTCGCCCGCGCCGCCCAGGACCCGGGGCTCCGGCTCGCGGCCCTGGCGCAGCGGGCCCGCTGCGCGCCGGCGGAGATCCCGGACGACGTCGTGCCGTGGGTGACCCGGCTCCTGGAGGAGATCCGCACGGCGGCCCAGCGGCCGGGGACCGGCGCCGACGCGCACCGGTCCGCCGCGCCCACGCTGATCGGCCAGGTCAGGGAACTCCTGGAGGAGCACGCCGCCGGGCGGCCCGCCCCCTGGACCGAAGAGCTGCTGCGGACCCTGCACACCGCGCTCGACGACCGCGTCGACGACCGGATCGCGCTCATCCTGGCGCAGTTGCGGAGCCCGGACTGGGGTCAGCGTTCGGACGCGATCTGGCTGTGCGGCGGGTTGATCAGGTTGTGGCGGGGCCGGTACGAGGAGGTCGTCCGGCTCGTCGGCGTCCAGCTCCACGACCCCGAGCCCCGGCTGAGGGAGGCCGCCACCTCGTTCCTGGAGCGGCTCTTCGAACTGGGCGGCCCCGCCGCCGACGCCCTCGTGGCCCGCCTGACGAGCGGTCCGGCGGCGCTGACCGGCCCCGGCCCGGCCGGCCGGGCGCCGTTCGCCGCCGGGTCCCTCGACGGCCTCGACGGCCCCGCCGGTCCCGGTCACGGTCACGGCAGCGGATACGCCTTCGTCGGCCGCTCCGGGCGGGACGGGGCGCTGCTCGCGCTGGCCCGCGCCGGGGACACCCGCGCGGTCCCGCTCCTGGCCCGCGCCCTGGAGGAGGGCGAGGTGCGGCGGGAGCTGCTCTACGCCATGGACGGCCTCGGGCCCTCGGCGGCGATGCTCGCCCCGCTGCTGCGGCGCCGGCTGGCGGAGGTCGATCTCGACGAGCGGTTGTACGACCGGGCGGCGCCGCTGCTGTACGCCCTGGCGGCCGTGCGGGGCGGGCAGGCCGTGCCCGAGGTGCTGCGGGTGCTGCGGGGCGCCCCGGAGAACCGGCGCGACTGGGTGCGGGAGGCCGCCCTGCGGACCCTGGCCTCGTTCGGCCCGGCGGCCCGGCAGGCCGTACCGGAGCTGCGAAGACTCCTGGCCGCCGAGTCGGCCTCGGTCGCCACGGCGGCGGCGCGCGCGCTGTGGGCGGCCGAGGGTGACACCGGGGAGGCGCTGGCGGCCCTGGAGGGGTGGCTGCGGCCGGGCACGCCGGGAGCGGACTGGTGCTCCGCCGCCCTGGCGCTGGCCGAGATCGGCCCCGCGGCGGCCTCCACGGCCCCCGCCCTCCGGCCCGGCCTGACCTCCCGGGACCTGTGGGTGCGGGTCAGGACCGCGACGGCCCTGTGGCGGGTGTCCGGCGAGACCCGCGCGACCCTGCCGGTGCTGCTCGCGGCCTGGGAGGAGAACCGGCACGCGCGCGTGGACATCGTCGAGTGTCTGGCGGAGATGGGTCCCGCGGCCGCGGAGGCCCAGCTCGTGATCCTCACCGAGCTGACGCGCAGGCGTCGTCACAACGCCCGTGAGGGCGCCTCGGGCAGCCACGACATCCACGTCGACGAGAAGCTCCTCACCTTGTGCCGGGCGGCCCTGGCCCGGATGGAGCGGGATTCCCCCCGGTGAGCGCGGACGCTCCCGGCCCGGCCCGGGAGCCGGCTCCCGGGGGCCCCGTCCCGTCCCGACAACCGGACGAGTAGACAAAAAGGACTTCCCTCCGAATAAGGTCTACGGGAGAAGGGCAGCACCGACCCCGACGACCGAGGAGCACCGTGAGAGCGCGCGGACCGCACAGCGCCGTCGGCGCCCTGTGCGCCCTCGGCCTCGTGCTGGCGCTCACCGGATGCGGCGGCCGGGAGGGCGGGCCGCAGAGCGCCGGGGCGACGCCCGCGGCCGTCGGCCCGGTCCGGCTGTGGCCCGACCTCGCCCCCGCGACGAACCCGCCGATGGACTACGGCGAGTCCGACACGCAGCGCGTCTCGGGCATCGAGGTCGCCGACAACGACGTCCACGCCGTCGACGCGATGGCGGTCGTCCGCGCCGAGGTCCGCGCCCACCCCGACACGTACACGGGCGCCGACGGGCTCTACGAGGAGACCGCGCGGGCGATCGAGGCCTGCCCCACCGCACCCGAGGCGTGTCCCGTCATGCGGCCGTACTACCGCGACCTCACCGGCAACGGCCGGGACGAGCTGATCGTGGGGATCCGGATGCCGGAGCAGCAGGTCGGGGTGCGGGTCTACCTCGCCGAGAACGGCGGGCTCACCAGGATCATGTCCACCGTCGACCAGGTCGTCAGCGTGGAGCTGGCCGGCCGCGACCTGATCATGCGGGTCAGTTCGGCCGGCATCCCCGGGTACGAGTACCGCACCGCCTGGTCCTGGGACGAGCAGCAGCACAGCATGCTGCCGACCCGGGACGAGATCGTCCGGGTGCGGCCCTCCCGCACCGGGCCCTCCGCCGTGCCCGTGCCGCGGCTGGTCAGCCCCAGCGCCACCCCGGCCCCGGACTCCCCGACCGCGTCCGGGGAGCCCGCGGACCCCGCCCCGGCCGAACCCCTCCCCGCCGAGCCCACCCGGTGAGGCGGCCCCGGCTGCCGGCCTGGACCGCGACCCTCACCTGGAAGGCCGCGGTCTTCATCGCCGTGATGTGCTGCGCGCTGGCCGCGCTGCTCGGCGTCCTCGTCCACGTGTCGGTGGCCTCCCAGACCGTGAACGACTCCCGGGAGAAGGCGCTGACCCGCCTCACCGAGGTCACCCGGCTCTACGAGGCGGGCGAACCGCTGCCCCGGTTCGCCGGGGTCGACCCGCCCGGGCTCCCCGCGCCCCTGCGGGCGCTCGCGGCCCGCGGCGAGCGCGGCACGATGGTCGCCGACGACCGGGGCCGGCCGACGATGTGGGCGGCCGGCCCCGCGGACGGCCGCGCCCTCGCCGTACGGGTCGACTACACGCAGAGCGCCGAGACGATCGACGCGCTCGACCGGTCGATCCTCGGCTCCTCCGTGCTCGCGATCGGCGCGACCCTGCTCGTGGGCGCGTTCGCCGTCACCCGGGTCACCCGCCGGCTGCACCTGACCGCGCAGGTGGCCCGCCGGATCAGCGCCGGCGACCTGGACGCGCGCGTCGACGACCCCCGCACGAAGGACCCCTCGCGCCCGCAGGACGAGGTGGCCACCGTCTCCGGGGCGCTGGACACGATGGCCTCGTCGCTCCAGCGCAAGCTGCAGAGCGAGCAGCGGTTCACCGCCGACGTGGCGCACGAGCTGCGCACCCCGCTGACCGGACTGTCGGCGGCGGCCGAGCTGCTGCCGGAGGGACGGCCGTCGGAGCTCGTACAGGACCGGGTGCGGGCGATGCGCGGCCTCACCGAGGACCTCCTGGAGATCTCGCGGCTCGACGCCCGCAACGAGACCGTGGACCTGGCGGTGCACGAGCTGGGGCCGCTGGCCGAGCGGGTGGTGCGCGCCTCGGGCACGGACACCGGGGTGCGGGTCGTCCGGGACGCCACGGTGGAGACGGACCGGCGGCGCCTGGAGCGGGTCCTCGGCAACCTGGTCGCCAACGCGCACAAGCACGGGGCGCCGCCGGTGGTGGTGACGGTGGACGGGCCCGTGGTGTCGGTGCGGGACCACGGCCCCGGCTATCCCGCGTACCTCCTGGAGTCGGGTCCGCAGCGGTTCCGTACCGAGAGCGGCGGCAAGGGGCACGGGCTCGGGCTGACGATCGCCGTCGGGCAGGCGCGGGTGATCGGCGCCGAGCTGGTCTTCGCCCGGCCCGGGGAGGGCGGGGGCGCCGAGGCCCTGCTGCGGCTCCCGGAGTACGTACGCCTCACGGACACCGGTCCGGAGGACTGACGGCGCGCCACGGCACACCGTCACACAAAAGGGACATAGGGCATACCGCTTGCTACGTTGCCGACCATGACCGCACCGCGCACGGACGCTCCCCCGCCCGGGGTACGCATCCCGAAGCGCCGCGGCGTGGAACTCTCCCTCCTCGTCTGCGCCGTCCTCATCTCCGTCTCCGGCTACGCCGCGGTCGGCCTCGCCCGGAGCGGCGCCGTGCCGCCGGACGCCGCCCGCTACGGCGCCGGACTCGGGCTGCTCGCGCTCACGGCCCATCTCGCGGTCCGGTTCCGCGCCCCGTACGCCGATCCGCTGCTGCTGCCGATCGCGGTCCTGCTCAACGGCCTGGGCCTGGTGCTGATCTACCGCCTCGACCTGGAGACGCCGCACGACCAGGCGGCGGCGACGCAGCTCGTCTGGTCCACGCTCGGGGTGGCGCTCTTCATCGTGGTCGTCCTGCTGCTGCGCGACCACCGCACGCTCCAGGGGTACGCGTACGTGTCGGTGGCCGCCGCGCTCGGCCTGATGATCCTGCCGATCTTCTTCCCGGCGGTGAACGGGGCGAAGATCTGGATCAGGATCGGCGGGCTCTCGTTCCAGCCGGGTGAGTTCGCCAAGATCCTGCTCGCGGTGTTCTTCGCCGCGTACCTCGCCGCCAACCGCAACGCCCTGGCGTACACCGGCCGCCGGATCTGGAAGTTCCAGTTCCCCACCGGTCGGGTGCTCGGACCCATCGTGGCGATCTGGCTCCTCAGCGTCGGCGTGCTCGTCCTGGAACGGGACCTCGGCACCTCGCTGCTCTTCTTCGGCCTCTTCGTGATCATGCTGTACGTGGCGACCGGGCGGACCGGCTGGATCGCGGTCGGCCTCGTGCTCGCCTCCGCCGGCGCGTTCCTCGTCGGGTCGCTCGAACCGCACGTGCACAGCAGGGTGCAGGACTGGCTCGACCCCTACGCCTCCATCCGGGCGGGCGAGGGGCCGGGACAGCTGGCCCAGTCGCTGTTCGCCTTCGCCGCCGGGGGAATCCTCGGCACCGGCCTCGGGCTCGGCCACTCGGTCCTCATCGGCTTCGCCGTGAAGTCCGACTTCATCCTGGCGACGGCCGGCGAGGAGCTGGGGCTCGTCGGCCTCACCGCGCTCTTCCTGCTCTACGCGCTGCTCGTCGCCCGCGGCTACCGCGCCGGCCTCTCGCTGCGCGACCCCTTCGGGCGGCTGCTCGCCATCGGGCTCGCCTCGATCGTGGCCCTCCAGGTGTTCGTCATCGCCGGCGGGGTGATGGGCCTCATCCCGCTGACCGGCATGGCGATGCCGTTCCTGGCCCAGGGCGGCTCGTCGGTCGTCACCAACTGGGTCATCGTGGCCCTCCTCATCCGGGTCAGCGACTCGGCCCGCGCCCCCCGGCCGGACGACGCCGACACCGGGACGCTCGCGCGCGTGACCCAGGAGGTCCGGTGATCCGCTACATCCGCCGGGCGGCCGCCCTCTGCCTCGTCCTCCTCGTCGCCCTGCTCGTCAACGCCGCCCGGGTGATGGTCCTCGAGGCCGGGGAGCTCGACGGCAACCCGGCGAACCGGCGGATCGCGATCGAGCGGTACGCCGAACCGCGCGGCGAGATCGTCGTCGACGGGAAGCCGGTCACCGGCTCGCGGGACAGCCGGCAGCAGCTGCGCTGGGAACGCACCTACCGGCAGGGGCCGTTGTACGCCCCCCTGACCGGCTTCGCCTCCCAGACGTACGGCACCACGCTCATCGAGCACGCCGAGGACGAGGTCCTGTCGGGGACCGACCCGATGCTGGCGCCGCTCCCCCTCTGGAACGACCTCACCCGCAACCACCAGCCGGGCGGCGACGTGGTGACCACGATCCGCGCCTCCCTGCAGGAGGCCGCCTTCCGGGGACTCGACGGGAAGCGCGGCGCGGTCGTGGCCGTCGAGCCGTCCAGCGGTCGCGTCCTGGCCCTCGTCAGCTCGCCGTCGTACGACCCCGGAGTCCTCTCCGGGACGGGGCGGGGGGTCAAGGACGCGTGGAGGCGGCTGAACACCTCCCCGAACCAGCCGATGCTGAACCGGGCCCTGCGGCAGACGTACCCGCCCGGCTCCACCTTCAAGATCGTGACGGCGGCGGCGGCCCTGGACGCCGGGGCCGTCCGGGACGTCGACGCGCCCACCGACACCCCGGACCCGTTCGTGCTGCCGGGCACCCGGCAGGTGCTGCCGAACGAGGCGAAGGGCTGCGCCGACGCCACCCTCGCCTACGCGATCCAGTGGTCGTGCAACACGGTGATGGCCGGCCTCGCGGTGGAGGTCGGACTGACCGGCATGGTCGACGCGGTGGAGCGGTTCGGCTTCAACGACACCGCCCTGCGGGTCCCGTCCTGGGTCGCGAAGTCCAACTTCGACCGGGAGATGAGCCCGGACCAGCTGGCGCTCTCGTCGATCGGGCAGTTCGACACGACGGCGACCCCGCTCCAGATGGCGATGGTCGCGGCGGCCGTCGCCAACAACGGGGAGATCGCCCACCCCCACCTCGTCGACCGCACCACGACCTCCGGCGGCACGACGGTCGACCGCACCGGCCGCCGCAGCTACCGCCAGGCGATGAACCCCTCCACCGCGATCCAGCTCCAGCGCCTGATGGTCAAGGCCGTGGAGGAGGGCACCGGCACGAACGCGGCGATCCCCGGGGCCCGCGTCGGCGGCAAGACGGGCACCGCCCAGCACGGCTTCGGCAACACCGGCACCCCCTACGCCTGGTTCATCGCCTGGGCGCAGGCGGAGCACTCGGCCCAGCCCGCGGTCGCGGTGGCCGTCGTCGTCGAGGACGCGGAGGCCTCCCGCACCGACATCAGCGGCGGCGGCAGCGCGGCCCCCATCGCCAAGGCCGTGATGCAGGAGGCCCTGCGCCTGGAGGCCGAGTCCCGGAGGTAGGCCCCCCGCGGGCCCAGCGCCCGGGAGCGGGAGGAGTCCCCCGTCGCGAGGGTCACTCGCCGGCCGCGCCCTCCGCGATCGCGTCCGCGACCTCCGTCACGCGGGCCTGTTCCTCCGCCGCGAAGCGCTGCGCGTCGAGGCGTTCGGCGATCTCCTCGTCCTGGGTCATGAGGAGGTCCAGGTCGGAGTCGCCGAGGTCGAAGACGCCCATGTCGAGGTAGGCCTTCTGGAGGCGTTCGCCCCAGAGGCCGATGTCCTTGACGCAGGGCACGATCCGGCTGAACAGCAGCTTGCGGAAGAGGTGCAGGAACTCGCTCTGCTCGCTCAGCTCCTCCGCCTCCTTCTTCGGGATGCCGAAGTTCTCCAGGACCTCGACCCCGCGCAGCCGGTCGCGCATCAGGTGGCAGCCCTCGATGACGAACTCCTCGCGCTCGCGGAGTTCGGCGTCGGAGAGCTGCCGGTAGTAGTCGCGCAGCGCCATCCGGCCGAAGGCCACGTGCCGGGCCTCGTCCTGCATCACGTAGGCGAGGATCTGCTTGGGGAGCGGCTTGTCGGTGGTGTCGCGGATCATGCCGAAGGCGGCGAGGGCCAGGCCCTCGATGAGGACCTGCATGCCGAGGTAGGGCACGTCCCAGCGGGAGTCGCGCAGGGTGTCGTCGAGCAGGCCCTGGAGGTCGTCGTTGATCGGGTAGAGCATCCCGATCTTCTCGTGGAGGAAGCGGCCGTAGATCTCGGCGTGCCGGGCCTCGTCCATGGTCTGGGTGGCCGAGTAGAACTTGGCGTCGAGGTCGGGGACGGACTCGACGATCCGGGCGGCGCAGATCATCGCGCCCTGCTCGCCGTGGAGGAACTGGCTGAACTGCCAGGAGGAGTAGTGGCGCCGCAGGTCGCCCTTGTCCTTCTCGGTCATCTTCGCCCAGTGGCGGGTGCCGTAGAGGTTGAGGACCTCGTCGGGGGTGCCGAGCGGGTCGTACGGGTCGACCTCCAGGTCCCAGTCGATGCGGGTGGCGCCGTCCCACTGTTTGTCCTTGCCCTTCCGGTAGAGGGCGAGGAGGCGCTCGCGGCCGTCGTCGTAGTCCCACGAGAAGCGGGCGGCGCCGGTGGCCGGCACCTGCCACACGGGTCCGGCGGGGGCGTTCACGTAGAGGTCGTGCGTCGACACCGACGACTCCTTCCGTCCGTTTCCAGCAGGCTCACACGGTGATAGACAGGTCGTCAACAAGTCGCGCGCAAGGGATTGACGGGCTTGCTGACGGGTTGTCTCATCGAGAGCGACCCCCGGTAACGCGACGGCGAGCACAGTGAGGTGCCGAACCATGACCCCCTTCACCGAGCCCGACTTCAGCCTCCTCCGGGACGCCCTGGGGCCGCTGCGCGACCGTGAGCAGGTCGCCGAGCGCCTCCTGGAGTCCTCCCGCAAGCACTCCTTCGACCCGGACACCGAACTCGACTGGGACGCGCCCTTCGAGGACGGCAAGTGGTTCTGGCCACCCGAGCTCGTCTCGCTCTACGACACCCCGCTGTGGCGCCGGATGTCCGAGGAGCAGCGGATCGCCCTCTCGCGCCACGAGGCCGCCTCGCTCGCCTCGCTCGGCATCTGGTTCGAGATCATCCTGATGCAGCTGCTCGTCCGGCACATCTACGACAAGTCGCTGACCAGCCATCACGTGCGGTACGCGCTCACCGAGATCGCCGACGAGTGCCGGCACTCGATGATGTTCGCCCGGCTGATCACCCGCGGCGGCACCCCCGCCTACCCGGTGCCGCGGATCTACCACAACCTCGCGCGGGTCCTGAAGACCGTCTCCACCACCCCCGGCTCCTTCGCGGCCACCCTGCTCGGCGAGGAGATCCTCGACTGGATGCAGCGCCTGACCTTCCCGGACGAGCGGGTGCAGACCCTGGTGCGCGGGGTCACCCGGATCCACGTCGTCGAGGAGGCCCGCCACGTGCGGTACGCCCGCGAGGAGCTGCGCCGCCAGATGGCGACCGCTCCGCGCTGGGAGCAGGAGTTCACCCGGCTGAGCTGCGGCGAGGCCGCCCGGGTCTTCTCCACCTGCTTCGTCAACCCCGGGGTGTACGAGGCGGTGGGCCTGGACCGCCGGGAGGCCGTCGCCCAGGTGAAGGCGAGCGGGCACCGCCGCGAGGTCATGCGGTCCGGCGCCAAGCGCCTGACGGACTTCCTCGACGACATCGGCCTCCTGCGCGGCCCGGGCCGCCGCCTCTGGCGGTCCTCCGGCCTGCTGGCCTGAGAGGCCGCCGCCGAGCCGGACCCCGGCGTCCCGCCCCGGCGTCCGGCTCGGCGTCCGGACCGCCGTCCACCCCGCCGTCCACCCCGCCGTCCGGCTCGGCCGCCCGTCCGGGACCGCGGCTCGGCGTCCGGCGTCGGCCGCCCGCCCGGGAGCCCCGCCCGTCCGCGCCGGGCATCCGGCCGGCCGCCTGAGGGGAACGCTCCACGACTACGCTGCGGAGCATGACCAGCGCCGCCACTCCCGCGTACCGCAGGCTCACCGTCGAGGAGCGGCGCGGGCAGCTGCTCGACGCCGCCCTGGGGCTCTTCGCCCATCAGGCGCCCGAGGACGTCTCGCTCGACGACGTCGCCGAGGCGGCCGGTGTCTCACGGCCCCTCGTCTACCGGTACTTCCCCGGCGGCAAGCAGCAGCTGTACGAGGCGGCCCTGCGGTCCTCGGCCGACGCCCTGAACCGCTGCTTCACCGAGCCGCCGGAGGGGCCGCCCACGGAGCGGCTCGGCCGGGTGCTCGACCGGTACCTGGCCTTCGTCGACGAGCACGACGCCGGGTTCAGCGCCCTGCTGCGGGGCGGCAGCGTCGCCGAGACCTCCCGGACGACCGCGATCGTGGACGAGGTCCGGCGGGCCGCCGCCGAGCAGATCCTCTTCCACCTGGGGGCGGAGCGGCCCGGCTCCCGGCTCTCCATGCTGGTCCGGACGTGGATCGCGGCCGTGGAGGCGGCCTCGCTCATCTGGCTCGACGAGGAGAAGCAGCCCCCGGCACGGGAGCTGCGGGACTGGCTCGTCGACCACCTGGTCGCCCTGCTCGCGGCGACCACGGCGAGCGACGCGGAGACCGCGGACGTCGTCCGGCGGCTCCTCGCGCAGGAGACCGCCGCGGGACCGGTGGCGACGCTCGCCCGCAGGGTCGTCCCGGTGCTCGGCGAGGCGGCGCACCTGCTGTGAGCCGGTGCCGGAGGCGGCGGGAGAGACTGGAGGGGTGAGAAGCGAGAACACCCCCTTCCGCGGCGGCCCCCTCGACGGCCGGGTGCTGCCGATCCTGGTCGGCCCGACCGGCCATCCGCCGAAGTGGTACGAGGTCCCGGTCCCGGCCCACGACGGCCGCCCGCCGACCCTGTACGCCTACCGGCGCGAGCCCGCGGGGTACACGAAGCGGCTCGGTCTGCAGCGCGGCTGGGTCTACGAGTACGCCCCCGAGGGCCGCGAGCGGCGCGAACCGAGGTGGCCGTGGTCCAAGCCGGCCGGCGGCGCCGCGAGGGACCCGAAGGACGCTGAGCCGAACGGGTGAGGACGCCGGACGCGCCCCGATTCGTACGGTAATCGGATGAAGTGACACGCCATCATCCTCCTGGAGGTGGTGACGTGTCACGAAGACTGCTGCGCACGGTCTGCACGGGGGCGCTCGCCGCGGTGACCGCGCTCACCGGGGCACTCCCGGCGGCGGGCGCCGCCGCACCCGACCCGCCCGCGGACCCCCCGGCCCGGGCCCCGATCGCCTGGGCCGACCCGGCGGCGGAGCCGGTCGGCCCGGTGGACCCGGCCGCGCGTCCGGCCGCCCCGACGGCGGACCCGAGCGACCCGGCGGACCCGACCGCCGACCCGGCGGACCCGAGCGCGGAACCGACGGACCCGCTCGACCCACTCGCCCCCCTCGATCCACTCGACCCGACGACGGACCCGACGGATCCGGCGGACCCGGCCGGCCCGAAGCCCCCCTCCACGAGGCCCGGCGCCCCCCTCGCGCCGGAAGCCGGTGATCCGGAGGCCGCCGCGGCCGACGACGCCGCCGCCCTGCCGCCCCCCGGTGGCGATTCCGTGGCCGGGCTCCTGACCCGGCTGCGGACGCTGTACCGGCAGGCGGAGGAGGCCACGGAACGGTTCAACGCCGCCGAGGAGGCGCTGAAGGCGCAGACGGCCGACACCAGGAAGGTCACGGCCCGGCTCACCGCCGCCCGGACCGCCCTGGCCCGGGGGCGCGCCGAGGCGGGACGGATCGCGCGGGAGCAGTACCAGGGCAGGTCCGAGTTCTCCTCGTACCTGGGGCTGCTGTTCTCGTCGGACCCGCAGTCGGCGCTCGACCAGGGGCATCTGATGGCCCGCGCGGCCCGCGGCCGGGCCACGGCCGTCGGGCGGCTCGAAGGGGCCGAGCGCCGGGCCGACGCCCTCGCGAGCGCCTCGCGCAAGGCCCTGGACCGGCAGCAGGGCCTCGCGGCGGCGCAGCGCACCCGGCGCGACGAGGTGACGGGCAGGTTGCGGGAGGTGGAGAAGCTGCTCGCCGGCCTCTCGGCCGAGCAGCTCACCCGGCTGACCGAGCTCGAGCGCGCCCAGACCGCGGGCGCGCAGCGCGAGCTGCTCGACTCCGGTGTCCTGGACGGCACCCGCACCCCGTCGCGGGCGGGCGGGGAGGCGCTGGAATTCGCGGTGGGCGAGATCGGCAAGCCGTACGAGTGGGGGGCGGAGGGCCCGGACGCGTACGACTGCTCGGGGCTGACCCAGCGGGCGTGGGCGGCGGCGGGGCGGGAGATCCCGCGGACCAGCCAGGAGCAGTGGGCGGCCCTTCCCCGCGTGCCGCTCGGCGAGCTGCGCCCCGGCGATCTGGTGGTGTACTTCCCCGGCGCCACCCATGTCGCGCTCTACCTCGGCGGGGGCCTGGTGGTGCAGGCGCCGCGCCCCGGCGGGAAGGTGAAGGTCTCCCCCATCGCGGCGAACCCGCTGCTCGGGGCCGTACGCCCCGATCCGGGCGGCCGCGCCCTGGCCTCGTACACCCCGCCCGCCCTTCCGCACGGCGCCTCGGACGGCGCGGACGAGGGCTTCGACCGCCCATGAAGTCCCCCTCCGCCCAAGGGACTTGCCCGTGAAAGCAATACACGACAAGCCTGCCGGGTCCTTACCGACCTCTCGTCACGGCCACGGAGCCCCGTCATGCCCAAGTCATCGCCTCGGGCTCGGCATCGCCGGCAACCTCACCCCGTTCGCCGTGCGGCGTGCGGCGTGCGGCGTGCGGCGTGGCCGGGTCCTACTCGAAGAGCGCGATCACGCCGATCACCCAGACCGCCGCGAACGCGGTACCCCCCACCAGGCAGCCGAGTCCCGCGAGCACCCCGCCGACGCTCCACCCACCGCTCTCCGGCGCGGCCTCGCCGAACCCGTCGTCCTCGTAGGACGCCGGATCGTCCCAGTCGACCGCCCGCCCCGACTCCTCGGCGTGGGCGGTACGCACGGCCACCAGCTGCTCCTGGGCGAACACGGTCGGCGCCAGCGCCTCGGTCCCCCGCCACGCCAGGGCCTTCATCCGCCACCCGGGGGACCCGTACCGCTCCTCGAACGCCGCCGTCTCGTCCGTGTCCCGGTCCTCTTCGAGGTACATCCAGCGCCCCGCCTCGGCCGCGTCCCCGTACAACCGGTACACCTCGGCCAGCCTGCGCCGCACCACCGGATCCTGCGGAAACGACGAGACCAGCCCGCGCAGCCGCTGCCGGGCCATGGGCACACGCCCCGCGGCGAGGTCGGCGTCCACACGGGCCAAGGTGTTCTCCAGTGACATGAACACATGATCGGCCATCCGACCGGAACGCCTCGACCCGTTTTACGACGCCGACGGCCGGCCCCGTGAACGGGACCGGCCGTCGGCGTGCCGTCGGTGCGTCAGCCGGAGACCGACGCCAGGTACGCGTTCGTCTTCTCCGGGTCGAAGAAGAAGTTCTCGAAGTCGGCGGGGTCGTTGAAGCCGTTGGCGAAGCGGTCGGCGACGGGCTGGAGCCCGCCGGCGGCGCCGAGGAGGTTGAGGACGTGCTCCGGCGGCGGGGCCAGCATGGCGTTCGTCCACTTGGTGACGTGCCGGGCCGTCTGCCAGTAGCGCTCGAAGGCACCCTGCATCCACTCCTCGTCGAAGGGCCGGTCGCCGTGCTCGACGATGGCGGCGAGGTACGCGGCGGCGCACTTGGCCGCCGAGTTGGAGCCCTGGCCGGTGATCGGGTCGTTGGCGACGACGACGTCGGCGACGCCGAGGACCAGGCCGCCGCCGGGCAGCCGGCCGATCGGGTTGCGGACGGTCGGCGCGTACCGGCCGGCGAGGGTGCCGCCCGCGTCGGTCAGTTCGACCTTGGTGGCCCGGGCGTACTCCCAGGGCGTGAACCGCTCCATCAGCTCCAGCGTCAGCGCCAGGTGCTCGGAGGGGTCCTTGACGCCCTGGAAGACGTCGAGCGGACCGCCGGGGACGCCCTCCCAGAAGAGGATGTCGGCACGGCCGCCGGTGGTGAGCGTCGGCATGACGAACAGCTCGCCGACGCCCGGCACCACGTTGCAGCGGACCGCGTCGAAGTCGGGGTGCTCGGGGCGCGGGCCGAGGCCGTGGACGTACGCGACGGCGAGGGCGCGCTGCGGCTCGGCGTACGGCGAGCGGGACGCGTCCCGGCCGAACATGGAGACCAGCTCGCCCTTGCCGGCGGCGACGAGCACCAGGTCGTAGCTGCGGGAGAAGTAGTCCAGGTCGCCGACGGCCACGCCGTGTATCACCAGCTGGCCGCCGCGCTGGGCGAAGGTCTCCATCCAGCCGGCCATCTTCACGCGCTGGTCGACGGACTGGGCGAACCCGTCGAGCCGGCCCACCCAGTCGATCACGCGGGCGGAGTCGGGGCCCGCGACCGAGACGCCGAGGCCCTCGATCCGGGGCGCCTGGGACTCCCAGAAGTCGAGGCCGAGGTCCCGCTCGTGCTGGAGCGCGGTGTCGAACATGCACTGGGTGGACATGACCCGGCCGGACCGGATCTCGTCCGCCGTCCGGTTCGACATGAGCGTGACCTCGTACCCCTGGGACTGGAGGCCGAGGGCGAGCTGGAGGCCGGACTGTCCGGCGCCGACTATGAGTATCTTCCGCATGGGTGGTGCTCCTGGCGACTGTGAGCGAGGGGGAGTGCTATTCGGGGGTGGCTTCGAGCGCGTGCGCGACCATCGCGAGCAGGCTCTCGACGACGCTGTAGCGCTTGCGCGCGTCCATGATCACCACGGGTACGTGCGGAGGGACGGTCAGGGCCTCCCTGACGTCCTCCGCCTCGAACACCTCGGTGCCCTCGAAGTGGTTGACGGCCACGATGTACGGCAGCCCGCAGCTCTCGAAGTAGTCCAGGGCCGGGAAGCAGTCCGTGAGCCGCCGGGTGTCGGCCAGCACGATCGCGCCGATCGCACCGCGCACCAGGTCGTCCCACATGAACCAGAAGCGCTGCTGCCCCGGCGTGCCGAAGACGTACAGCACCAGGTCGTTGTCGAGCGTGATCCGGCCGAAGTCCATCGCGACCGTGGTGGTGAGCTTGTCCGGGGTGGCGGTGAGGTCGTCGGTCTCCTCGCTCGCCTGGGTCATCAGCGCCTCGGTCTGGAGCGGGGTGATCTCCGAGACCGCGCGGACGAAGGTGGTCTTGCCGACGCCGAAGCCGCCCGCGACGACTATCTTCGTCGCGATCGGGGCGCGGGTGTGGTCGAGCTGCCAGTCCTGGGCGCCGTCCTCGGCGTCCGGTCCGGCCGGGTCCGGTCCGGACGCGCCCGGTGCGGAAGGACCGGTCCGGGGCTGCGCGGGAATGCCCGCGACCGCCGGTGATTCGGAGACGGCGGAGGCGTCAGAGACGACGGAGTCCACTCAGCACCCTTTCGAGGAGCGCGCGGTCGGGCTGGCCGGTGCCGTGACCGGTCCCGTACACACGGATCTTTCCCTGGTCGGCCAGGTCGCTGAGCAGCACCCGGACGACCCCCAACGGCATCTTGAGGAGCGCCGAGATCTCCGCGACCGTCCGCATCCGGCGGCAGATCTCGACGATGGCGCGCATCTCCGGCATCAGCCCGCGGGCCGCGGGCCCGCCGTCCGTCAGGACCTTGCGGACGGCCGGCGCTTCGAGCGCCGCCACGAAGGTCTCGACGAGCAGGACGTGCCCGAAGCGGGTGCGGCCGCCGGTCAGCGAGTACGGGCGCACGCGCGCGGGGCGCCGTCCCTCGCCCCGGACCGGCAGCCGGTGGACCTGTGAGGCCGAGGACATCGCCGTCACCGGGGGCCCTCCATCGACTTGCGCAGCTCGCTGCGGACCTCGGGCGTGAGGACGTGTCCGGCGCGGCCCACGAAGAGCGCCATGTGGTACGCCACGACGCTCATGTCGCAGTCGGGCGTGGCGTGCACGCCGAGCAGCGATCCGTCGCTGATCGACATCACGAAGACGCTGCCCTCCTCCATCGCCACCATGGTCTGCTTGACCCCGCCGCCGTCCATCAGCCGGGCGGCGCCGATGGTGAGGCTGCCGATCCCGGAGACGATGGTGGCCAGGTCGGCGCTGGAGCCGCGCGGCCCGCCCGGGCGGGCGGGGTCGGCGGCGGTCGTCGTGGTCTGCTGGGCAGCCGGGTCGGACGACAGCAGGAGCAGACCGTCGGAGGAGACGACGGCCACCGAGCGGACGCCGGGCACCTCCTCGACCAGATTGCCCAGCAGCCATTGCAGGTTGCGGGCCTCCGTGCTCAGTCCGAACGTTCCCGTCGCGGTCAACTGCGTGCCTCCTCGACTGTGTCCCCCGTCGTCTCCTCTGTACGTGCAGTCCTTATGGCCTCGGTCCGGGCCGTGTCCATCGGCTCCGCCTCCAACTCGGCCTCCACGTCGCGCCGTCCGGCCTTGGCTCCCTGGTGGAAGCCACCGAGACGCCGGCGCAGGGCCTCCGCGTCCACGCTGCCCTTACGGGTGGTGGCGGCGGCGTCGGGCTGACGGACCACCTGCGGGGTGCGCTTCGGCAGCCCCTTGTCCGTGACCCGCTCCCACTGGGCCGGGCGCGGCCCGGGAACCCCCGGGTCGACGGCCGGCTCCGGTGCCGGAGCCGTGGCGGCCGGGTCCTCCGCCCGGTGGGTCGCCTCGCCGTGCTCCACCGCGCGCTCGTGCGCGTCCGGCTCGGGCGGCGGGTCGGGCAGCCGCACCTGGAGCGTGGTCTCGGAGACGGACTCCCCGAGGGGCGCGGGCTCGTACCGGGCCTCGGGCTCGGGCTCGCAGGCCGGCTCGGGTGCCGGTTCCGGGGTGTACGCCGGTTCCGGGGCCGGCTCGTACCGCGCCTCGGGCTCGGGCTCGTAGGCCGGCTCGGGCTCGTACACCGGCTCGGGTTCCGGTTCCGGGGTGCGCTCGGTCATCTCGCCGGCCGCCTCCGCGGCGAGGACGGCCCGCTCGGCGGCCTCCACGAGGGGGTCGCGGGTGCGGGACGGCAGGGTGTTGGAGTTCGCCTCCGCGACCGAGCCGGGAAGGTGGATCGTGGGGGCCGTGCCCGCCACCCGTACGGGAGGGGACACGGCGGCCGGCGGGGCGGTGGGCAGCAGGGGCAGCGGGAGGACGACGACGGCCGCCGTGCCGCCCTGCTGCTGCTCGCGGAGCTCGACGCGGACACCGTGGCGGGCGGCGAGCAGGGCGATGACCCGCATGCCGAGCCCCTCGCCGTCGAAGGCGTCCGGGTCCGCGTCGGCCAGCCGGGCGTTCAGCTCGGCGAACCGCGAGGAGGTCATGCCGATGCCGGCGTCCTGGACGGAGAGCATCACCTCGCCGCTCTCCAGGAGCCAGCCGGAGAGCTGGACCTCGGCGTCGGGCGGCGAGAAGGAGGTGGCGTTCTCCAGGAGCTCCGCGACGAGGTGGCTCAGGTCGTCCGCGGCGAAGCCGGCGACCTGGGCGTGCGGCGGCAGGGACTGGATGGTGACCCGCTCGTACCGCTCGATCTCGCTGACGGCGGCGCGCAGCACGTCGACCAGCGGGACGGGCCCGGCGTGCCCGTGGACGTGCTCGTGGCCGGCGAGGACGAGCAGGTTCTCGCTGTGGCGGCGCATGACGGTCGCCAGGTGGTCGAGCTTGAAGAGGGTGCCGAGGCGGTCCGGGTCCTGCTCGCGCTCCTCCAGCTTCTCGATGACGCCGAGCTGGCGCTCGACGAGCCCGAGGCTGCGCAGCGAGAGGTTGACGAAGGTGTGGTGGACGGTGTTCCGGAGCCGTTCGAGGTCGGCGGTGAGCAGGGCGACGCGGCCCTGGAGGTCCGCGCGCTGGGCGGCGAGTTCGGCGCCGACGGCCTCCTTGGCCGCGACGAGGTCGGTCCGCTCGTCGGTGAGCCGTTCGGCCTGCCCGGCGAGGCCCGCGAGCTTGCCGTGCAAGGTGTTGAGGGAGCGGACGACCTGCGCGAACTCGTCGTTGCGGCCGGTGAAGCGGACCTGCTCCTCGGTGTGCGGCGCGGGCGCCGCGGCCAGCCGGGCGGCGCCGATGCGGAGGACGGCGAGGGGCCGGGTGAGGGTGCGGGCGACGTAGGTGGAGATGCCGATCGCGACCAGGAAGCAGCCGCCGAGGAAGGCGAGGCGCAGTTCGAGGGCGGTGACGTCGTCGTCGCGGAGCACGCCGATCCGCTCGACGCGCCCGGCGGCGAGGGCGGACTCGACGCCGCGCATCTGCTCGATGCGGGCGGAGAGGGCCGACTCCAGGCCGGCCGGGTCGGTCGCGCGCTCGGCCTCGGTGAGCCGGGGCTGGTCGGTGAGGGAGGCGAGGAAGCGCTGGGCGCTCTTGACGTCGGGGCCGGTGACGGTGGCGGCGAGCGAGTCGCGGGCGGCGGCCCCGGCGGCCTGGTCGAAGTCGCCGAGGGCGGCGAGTTCGCGGACGCGGGCCTGCTGGGCGGCGGCGCTGAGGAGGTCGCGGGCGCGCTCGGCCTCCTCGGCGCCTTCGGGCACGTCGGGGACGTAGGTGCCGGACTCGGAGTCGTAGTGGACGTCGCCGGTGGGCTCCGGCTGCGGCACGGAGAGTGCGGCGAGGAGCAGGCCGCGGGTGGCGGAGGCCTGTTCGACGGCGCGGCCGAGGGCGGCCGGGGCGCGGGTGGCCTCGGTGAGCGAGGCGTCGGCGGCGCGGGCCGGGGTCTTGTCGGCGAGCTCGTCGGCGAGGACCTGGAGCTTGCCGATGACGTCCGAGTACGCCTTGTGGGCCTCCAGGGCCGTGCCCTTGCCGGTGAGGGCGGTGCGGCGGATGGAGGGCACTCCGGCGAGGTCCCGGCGGAGTTCGGTGGGTGCGGCGGGCCGGATCTCGTCGATCTGCCGGTCGACGCGGGTGGACCGGGTGTCGGTGATCTGCCGCCGGTGCTTGGCGTCGCCGGTCTGCGCGTCGCGGCCCGCGGCGATGTACGCGACGACCTCGTCGCGCTCGTCGGCGAGGGAGTGCGCCAGGGTGACGGCCTGCCGGTCGAGTTCGGCGAGGGTGACCAGACGCTGGGAGTCGGTCAGCTCGGCTGAGGCGGCGAGGACCGCGGGGGCCCCGGCGGCGAGTACGGTGACGCCGACGAGGGCGACACCGGCGACCAGGCGGTTGCGGACGCGCTTGGTGCGGCCTGCGGGGGTCTGCTGCGCCGGTGGCGTCGCCGCGGCGTCCGGGACCGGCTCCGCACCGGGGGCCTGGCTCCGCGTGCCGTTGTTGCTCCGAGGCCGCTTCTTCTGCACCGGTGCTCGCATTCTTGACTCGTCCGCCCACAAAGCAGAGGTGACGACCGGTCACATGGAGCGCCCCCACCCCTGGTACGGCTTCCGACCATTCCAGCGCTTCTGGGAAGGAGGCGCGCATCGGCCGCTCCGCCACCCGAACGAGTGAACAACACTCAGTAGTTGGCGAACAACTTCTCCGGGCCCGTTTCGCGGGTCCCGGCGGGGCGCCGGTTGGATCTTCCGGGCGGGCTTTGGCAGGATGCCCGCCCGCAGCTCTCCGGAGGTGCCCGTTCCGCCTCACGCGCCGCGGC
The DNA here is from genome assembly GCF_056436715.1 of Streptomyces sp. NPDC043176. Classification (NCBI taxonomy): domain Bacteria; kingdom Bacillati; phylum Actinomycetota; class Actinomycetes; order Kitasatosporales; family Streptomycetaceae; genus Streptomyces; species Streptomyces sp. NPDC043176. Next base: position 338,074 of record NZ_JBWKCA010000001.1, on the reverse strand, counting down.
CGCATGCTTGGTACAGGCCATTTCCGGTCATTTGCAGGTCCCGTGAAGGAGGACGCGGCCGCCGGACGGGGGGCGGGCACACTGGGACGCATGCGCAGCGACGTCGCCTCACTCCCCGGCAGCCCCGAACGCCCCAACGAGGACTGGGTGGCAGCCGCTCTGCCCGGTTCGGGGGGCGGGGGAACCGTGGTCCTGCTCGACGGCGTCACACCACCCGCCGGTGATGGCGGTTGTGTGCACGGCGTGCCGTGGTTCACCGCGCGGCTCGGCGGGGCTTTGACCGAACTGTCCGCTTCTCGACCGGACATGCCCCTGTCCGAGATCCTGTCGCACGCCATCCGGCGCACCGCGGAAGCCCACCGGCACTCCTGTGACCTTTCTCACGTGCGAACGCCTCAGGCGACCGTCGTCCTCGCCCGCTGGGACGAGGCCTCGGTCGAGCATCTCGTCCTGTCCGACTCCGCCCTCCTCCTGGAGGAGCCGGACGGCACGGTCCGGGCGGTCCTCGACGACCGGCTCGACCGGGTCCCCGACGCGGTCCGGCGTTCGCTGGAGGCGACGGACCGGCTTCGCAATCGGGAGGGCGGATTCTTCACCGCCGCGGCCGACCCCGCGGTCGCGGAGCGGGCGATCACCGGTACGACCCCCCGCGCGCGGGTACGCGCCCTGGCGGCGCTCACGGACGGGGCGAGCCGCTGGGTGGAGCTGTTCGGCGCGGGCGACTGGACGGCCTGCCTCGGCGTCCTGCGCGAGGAGGGCGCGGTCGGTCTCCTGGGCCGAGTGCGGGACCTGGAGGCGGCCGACGCGCGGGCGGGCGGCACGCACCGCTGGAAGCGGCACGACGACGCCACGGCGGCGTACGTGGAACTCGGCGCCCCCGGCCGGCGCCGGTCCGGCTGACCGGGACCGGACGACCGGCCAGGCCGCGGCCGGATGGCGGCCGGCGGCGGGGCCCGTCGTGCGGGAGGGCGGTGAGGCCGCCGGGCAGAGGACGGCCGGCGGCGGGACCCGTCGTGCGGGAGGACGCCGATTCGGCCGAGGCCGGGTGGCGGGCCCGTCGTGCGGAGGGCGGCCGGCGGCGGGGCCCGTCGTGCGGGAGGGCGGTGAGGCCGCCGGGCGGGCCCGGCTCAGCCTTCCGCCCGTACGTTGAAGTGGTGCAGCAGTCGCGCCAGTTCCGCGACCTCCCCGCGGTCCCAGTCGACCAGCTTGCGCACGTACCGCTCGCGCCGCGCGTCACGCACGTGCCGGAAGCGGTCCCGGCCCTCCTCCGTGAGGCGCACCAGGGAGGCGCGCCCGTCGGCGGGGTCCGGGTCCCGGACGACGAGCCCGAGGACCTCCAGGGCCCTCAGCTGACGGCTCATCGTCGCCTTCCCGACCCCGAAGTAGCCGGCGAGTTCGGTGGCGCGCTGCGGCCCGGCCTCGTCGAGCCGGACGAAGAGGCCGTAGGCCGCGGGCTCCAGTTCGGGGTGCACCTCCCGCGCCATCTCCCCCGACTGTGCCCGTGCCCGGCGCAGGAACACCGCCAGCTCGCGTTCGAGCGCCAGGAACTCGGGGTCCACGCCGGGCGCCTCGCTCCGTCCGCGCCCGGCCGCGCCCCCGGCGGCCCGGCCGTCGCTTCCCGTACCGCTTCCGTGCACGTCAGCACCTCCCACGTGTCCTCCGGCGGCTGTCCGGTGGCCGGGCCGCCGGTTTCCGGCGGCTGAAAGTTTCTTCCCGCCGCGGCCATCGCCGCAGCTCCTCCAGTATTTCGCAGGCGTAGACCAACGGCGGCGATCGGGCCCCCTTCCGCCGGGTGGTCTACGTGCGTAGCGTCGTGCCCGGCGCCGGGATGACATGTCCATTCCATGACCCGTCGGCACCCTGCGCCCGCTCCCCCAACAGAGCTCCCCCCACCGAGCCTTTCGGAGGCACGCAATGCGTGTGCACAGATCCGGAACGACCCTCGCCGGCGCGGCCCTCGCGACGCTGGCCCTGCTCCTGCCCCTCGCCGGATCCGCCGGCGCCGCCCAGGACCCGGGCGCCCGGGCCGTCCCCGAACGCGGTTCCGCGTACATGGGCATGGGCGTGATCGCGCACGACGGCAAGGGCGTGAAGCCCGGCGGCGCCACCACCCTGGCCACCCAGACGGAGGGCGTGGACGTCTCCAGCCACAACGGCAACGTGGCCTGGTCCACGCTGTGGAACAGCGGGGTCAGGTGGGCCTACGTCAAGGCGACGGAAGGCACGTACTACAAGAACACGTACTTCACCCAGCAGTACAACGGCTCCTACAACGTGGGCATGATCCGCGGCACGTACCACTTCGCCACCCCGGACACCGCGAGCGGCGCCGCCCAGGCCGACTACTTCGTGAACAACGGCGGCGGCTGGTCGAAGGACGGGAAGACCCTGCCGGGGGTGCTCGACATCGAGTGGAACCCGTACGGCGCGACCTGCTACGGCAAGACGGCGTCCGGGATGGTCGCCTGGATCCAGGACTTCGTGAACCGCTACCGGTACCGGACCGGCCGCGACCCGGTGATCTACACGGCGACGAGCTGGTGGAAGCAGTGCACCGGCAACTCGGCGGCCTTCGCCGGCACCAATCCGCTCTGGATCGCGCGGTACGCCTCCGAGGTCGGCGAACTCCCGGCCGGCTGGCCGTACTACACGATCTGGCAGTACACCTCCTCCGGCCCGACGGTCGGCGACCACAACCACTTCAACGGCGACTACTCGCGCGTACAGGCGCTCGCGAACGGCTGACCAGCCCCTCCGCGCGTCCACCGGTCCGCGGCGGCTCCCCGGGGGTACGGCACCCCGGGGGCCGCCGCGGCTTTTTCGCACCACCCCCTTGCTCATTGGTATGGACCAATGCGAGGCTCTACGCCGGTCGCCGGGAAGACAACTCCCCTGCGGCCGACGCGTGTTGCTCGTCCCGTACTCCCCACGCACGAGAGAGAGCCCCCGCATGGCCTCCTACCGCCGCACCTCCGCCGTCACCGCGGCCACCCTGTCCGCCGCCGCGCTCGTCACCCTCACCCCGACGACGGCCGTCGCCCACGGAGCCGTCTTCAACCCCGTCAGCCGGGTGGCCGCCTGCTACGCCGAGGGCCCCGAGACGCCCAAGTCCCAGGTGTGCAAGGACCTCGTCGCCGACTCCGGCACCCAGCCGCTGTACGACTGGAACGAGGTCAACATCGCCAACGCCGACGGGCAGCACCAGGCGCTCATCCCGGACGGCAAGCTCTGCTCGGCGAACCGCGCCAAGTACCGCGCCCTGGACTGGGCGCGCACCGACTGGCCCGCGACGGCCGTCGCCGCCGGCTCCTTCGACTTCAGGGTCCGGGTCACCGCGCCCCACTCGGGCACCATGACGGTCTACATCACCAAGCCCGGCTTCGACCCGACGCAGCCGCTCAAGTGGTCCGACCTGGACGCCACCCCCGTCGCCGTCCACCCCACCACCCGGACCTCGACCGACGGCTACTACGACTTCACCGGCAACCTGCCGGCCCGCACCGGCCGCCACATCGTCTACAAGGTGTGGCAGCGCAGCGACAGTCCCGAGGCGTTCTACAGCTGCTCGGACGTCACCTTCGGCGGCACGGCGGCGGGCACGGCCACCGGCACGCGGGCCACCGCCCCGACCGAGGCGAAGATCGCGGCGGGCGCCGAGCTCTCCACCGTGAGCCACGCGGGCCACGGCGGCGACGAGCAGGCCCCGGTCCTCTCCGCGGATGCGGCCGGATCCCCCTCCAGCCCGCTCCCCCTGGCCCTGGCGGGCGCGGGCGCCCTCGCCGTCTTCGCCGCCGGCAGCCTCCTCCTGGGCCGCCGCCGAGACTCGTCCGCCTCCTGACGCCCCCGGTGACACCGGAGGCCCCGGCCGTCACCGGCCGCCTCCGGCCCCCACCAGGTGCCCCGGGCACCCCGGGGCATCCGGTCACCGGGTGTCCCGGCGTCCCCTAGGAGACGGACGAACCGAGCGGGAAGAGGGCGGTGAGCCGGGGTGTCGCCATCCCCTCCGGCGCGGACGCCCACGGCGCCTCGCCCTCTTCCCGCTCTCCCCGCTCCTCCGCGAGTTCCTCGACCGCGTCGAGGAACTCGTCCCCCTCGTCGTCCTCCTGCCCGGTCAGCTCGTCGAACGCGTCCTGCGCGACGTAGTCGAGCTCCTCCCACTCGGGCCACTCGTCGTCCTGCCAGGTGTCCCGGTGGCGGCCGGCGAGCGCCCGCACCGCGGGCAGGTCGGCCAGCGCGTCCGGGTCGGCGAGGACCGACTCGTACACCTCGCGCCCCTGCCCCACCAGCCAGAGCGTGAAGTAGTGGAAGCCGTCGTCCGAGCAGCCGCCCTCGACCCGGTTCGCCGCCGTCCACAGCGCGCGGGTGTCGGCGGCCTCGCAGGCCTCCTCAAGGAACACCTGGAACGCCACGCTCTCGACCGCCGGACGCCGTGTCAGCTCCGCCCGCAGCCACTCCAGCCGCTCGTCCCGGTCACCGGGACGGCGGCTCAACTCGTCGATGAGAGCCCAGAAGGCGTCGTCGTTCATGTGTACGAGGATGCCAGCCCCGACTGACATCCGTGCACGCCGGAGCGGGGTGCCCCGAGGGACACCCCGCTCACGAGGGGGTTACGCGGCCACGCCCACCGGCACCTCCGCCGGGGCCAGCGCGATCTCCAGCACCTGCCGGACGTCCGTCACCGGGTGGACCTCCAGCTTCTCCAGGATCTCGGCCGGGACGTCGTCCAGGTCGGCCTCGTTCCGCTTGGGGATCACGACCGTGGTGATGCCCGCCCGGTGCGCGGCGAGGAGCTTCTGCTTCACGCCGCCGATCGGCAGCACCCGGCCGGTGAGGGAGACCTCTCCGGTCATGGCCACGTCCGTGCGGACCAGGCGCCCGCTCAGCAGGGACGCGAGTGCGGTCGTCATGGTGACGCCCGCGCTCGGGCCGTCCTTGGGGACGGCACCCGCCGGGAAGTGGATGTGCACGCCGCGGTCCTTGAGACCGGTGACGGGCAGCTCGAGCTCCGCACCGTGCGAGCGGAGGAAGGAGAGCGCGATCTGCGCGGACTCCTTCATCACGTCGCCCAGCTGGCCGGTGAGGGTCAGCCCGGCGGCGCCGGTCTCCGGGTCGGCGAGGGACGCCTCGACGAAGAGCACGTCACCGCCCGCCCCGGTGACCGCGAGGCCGGTGGCCACGCCCGGCACGGCCGTGCGCCGCTCGGCCGGGTCCTGGGCGGACTCGGGCACGTGGTGCGGCCGGCCGATGAGTTCCCGCAGGTCCTCCGGGGTGACCGTGAACGGCAGCTCGCGGTCGCCGAGTTCGTGCTGGGCCGTGACCTTCCGCAGCAGCCGGGCGATCGACCGCTCCAGGGTGCGGACGCCCGCCTCCCGGGTGTACTCGCCGGCCAGCTTCCGCAGCGCGGCCTCCTCCAGGACGACCTCGCCGGACTCCAGGCCGGCCCGCTCCAGCTGGCGCGGGAGCAGGTGGTCGCGGGCGATGACGACCTTCTCGTCCTCCGTGTAGCCGTCGAGCCTGACCAGCTCCATGCGGTCGAGGAGCGCCTCGGGGATGGCCTCGAGGACGTTGGCCGTGGCGAGGAAGACGACGTCGGAGAGGTCGAGCTCGACCTCCAGGTAGTGGTCGCGGAAGGTGTGGTTCTGCGCCGGGTCGAGGACTTCGAGCAGCGCCGCCGCCGGGTCGCCCCGGAAGTCGGAGCCGACCTTGTCGATCTCGTCGAGCAGGACCACCGGGTTCATGGACCCGGCCTCCTTGATGGCGCGGACGATCCGGCCGGGCAGCGCGCCGACGTAGGTCCGCCGGTGGCCGCGGATCTCGGCCTCGTCCCGTACGCCGCCGAGGGCGACCCGGACGAACTCGCGGCCCATGGCGTGGGCGACGCTCTGTCCCAGGCTCGTCTTTCCCACGCCGGGCGGGCCGACCAGGGCCAGCACGGCTCCGCCGCGGCGGCCGCCGACGACGCCGAGGCCGCGGTCGGAGCGCCGCTTGCGCACGGCGAGGTACTCGGTGATGCGTTCCTTCACGTCGTCGAGGCCGGCGTGCTCGGCGTCGAGGACGGCGCGGGCGCCCCGGATGTCGTAGCGGTCCTCGGTCCGCTCGTTCCACGGCAGTTCGAGGACGGTGTCGAGCCAGGTGCGGATCCAGGAGCCCTCGGGGGACTGGTCGCTGGACCGCTCCAGCTTCTCGACCTCCTTGAGGGCGGCCTCGCGGACCTTCTCGGGCAGGTCGGCGGCCTCCACGCGGGCGCGGTAGTCGTCGGACTCGTCGCCCTCGGCCTCGCCGTTGAGGTCACGGAGCTCCTTGCGCACGGCTTCGAGCTGGCGGCGGAGCAGGAACTCGCGCTGCTGCTTGTCGACGCCCTCCTGGACGTCCTTGGCGATGGTCTCGGCGACGTCCTGCTCGGCGAGGTGCTCGCGGAGCTGGGCGGTGGCGAGCTTGAGGCGGGCGACCGGGTCGGCGGCCTCCAGGAGCGCGACCTTCTGCTCGACGGTGAGGAAGGGCGAGTAACCGGAGTTGTCGGCGAGCGCGCCGACGCCGTCGATCTGCTGGACGCGGTCGACGACCTGCCAGGCCCCGCGCTTCTTGAGCCAGCTGGTGGCGAGCGCCTTGTACTCCTTGACCAGTTCGGTCACCGAGCCGGGCAGCGGGTCGGGCAGGGTCTCCTCGACCGTGCTGCCCTCCACCCACAGGGCCGCGCCGGGGCCGGTGGTGCCGGCGCCGATGCGGACGCGGCCGATGCCGCGGATGAGGGCGCCGGGGTCGCCGTCGGAGAGGCGCCCCACCTGCTCGACGACGCCGAGGACGCCGGTCGCGGCGTAGGTCCCGTCGACGCGGGGCACGAGCAGCACCCGCGGCTTTCCGGCTCCGGGTCGCACGGCGGCCTGGGCGGCCTCGACGGCGGCCCGTACGTCGTTGTCGGACAGGTCGAGCGGCACCACCATGCCGGGCAGCACGACCTCGTCGTCGAGCGGCAGCACGGGCAGAGTGAGCGGCACGGACGCCATGGACTCAGAAGCCATGATCTCCCCTTCGGCAGTCAAGTTGAGCTGTACCGACTCAATGCACCTGAGCCCAGGAATGTTCCCGGACGTTCGTTCGCTCTGAGCGATCACCCTCCCGCGAGCGCGTGGCGCGGGATGTAATGCCTCCATGGATATAGCAGCCATTACATCGGCCTGGGTGGCGGGCTGGACCGTCTCCCGCGGCACCCCCGCCGCCGTCCCCGAGCCCTGGGGCCACCGCATCGAGGTCGGCCTGCCCCGCCACGTCGTACGGCACGTCCTGCCCGCCCCCGACGCCGCCTCCGTCGGCGCGCTCTGCGCCCGGCTCACCGCCCCGTACAGCTGGCTCAAGGTGATGGCCGCCCCCGAGGAGGTGGCCCCGTGGATCACCGAGGGGTGGACGGTCCCCGACGATCCCGGCTTCATGATGGTCAAGCCGCTGGACCCGGCCGCCCGGCCCGCGCCCCCGGAGGGGTACGCCCGGACCACCGAGACCCGCGACGGCGTCATCCGGGTCCGGATCCTCGCCCAGGACGGCACCCTCGCCGCCCGCGGCCAGATCGCCCCGACCGGCTCCACCGCCGTCGCCGACCAGATCGAGACCGACCCCGCCCACCGCCGCCGCGGCCTCGGCTCCAACGTCATGCGCACCCTGGAGGCCGCCGCCGCCCAGGCCGGCGCCGGGACCGGCATCCTCGCCGCCACCACCGACGGCCTCGCCCTCTACGACTCCCTCGACTGGCGCTACCGGGGCCCCCTCACCGGCATCGTCCGGGACGAACCCTGATCCCACCCCGGTCGGCCCGACCCCGGCCCCCGACCCGGCGCGCCCGGAACCGCGCCCGACCGCGCTCCCGCCCCCGCATGGGCTCCCGCCCCCGTGCGGGCAAATCGTTCCGCCGGGGCGGGACGGGTGGACACACGGGACGGCCCCCCAGGCGGCGCCTCCGCCCCGCACCCGCCCCGCGCCCACGGACCCCGCCCGACCGCCCGGCCCCGCGCCCGACGCGACCCCGCACGAACGGGACCGCATCCCACCAACCCGCCCGTCCGGCTGCGCGGGGCACCCCACACGAGGCATGCTCGATCCATGGCGCGAGGCGTACGGAGAAAATGGTGCGGGACCCTGCTGCTCGCGGCGGCCCTGACCGCCGGCGGAGCGAGCGGCTGCGGGGCCGAGGCCCCACCGGCCCCCGGCGGCCCGGCCTCCGGCACGACCGCACCCACGACGCCGGCCACCACCACGACCGCGCCCACCACCCCGCCGACGGACTCCCCGGCCACCACCGCGACCACGGCGCCGGTGACACCGTCCGCGGAGCCGCGCCCCGGCGAGGTCCTCGTCGAGGTCGTCGTCAACGGCGGCCTCGCCGGGGTCCGCAACCGGCTCGTCGTCCACTACGACGGCACCTGGACCGTCGACTCCGGCAGCAAGCCGCCCCGCACCGGCCGCCAGACGCCCGCGGAAGCCGCCGAGCTCCGCGCCGCCCTGGAGGACCCGGCCTACGCGCGGGTCCCGAACCGCCCCACCGGTGACCCGATCCCCGACGGCTTCCAGTACTACGTCACCCACCGCCACCACCTCGTGGTCGCGGACGACGGGGAACGCCCGCCCGCCCTCCGGCGCGTCTTCGCCGCACTCCCGGAAGGCGGCCCCCCGACGAGCCCGTGACCACCGGCCTCGGCGTGCGGGCCCGGGGCCCCGTCAGCCCGTGGGCGCGGCGATCTCCGCGTACCGGCGGCGGAGGTAGGCGTCGACGCGGGCGGGCATGTCCATCGAGGACGGGTCGAGGGCCCACTGGATCTGGAGGCCGTCCATGACGGCGAGGTGCTCCTGGGCGACGGCGAGGCAGTCGAGGCCGGAGCGGAGTTCACCGCGGCGGACGGCGGCCTCCAGGAGGTCGACGGTGTGCCGGAGCACGCGCGCGTAGCGCTCCTTGAAGTACTGGTGGGCGGGGTGGCCGACGTTGCCGGACTCGCCCACCAGGACGTTGAACATGCGGACGATGCCGGGACGCCGGGTGTTCTCCTCGATCAGGGCGACGAGGGTGTCGAGGTAGGCCGCGTACGACACGGGCTCGTCACCGAACAGCCGCTCCACGTCGTGCTGTTCGCTCTGCGCGAGGACCGAGAGGAGCAGGTCCTCCTTGCTGCGGAAATGGTGCAGCAGCCCGCCCTGGGTGATGCCGCAGTCGTGGGCGATCCGGGCGAGGGAGGAGGCGTGGAAGCCCCACCGGCCGAAGTGGTCGACCGCGGTGTCGAGGATCTTCCGGCGGCGCGCGTCGCCGACCGCGTAACTGCCCCGGCCTGCGCTCTTGCGGGGCGCTCGGCCCGTGTTCTCCGGCATGCGCCCACCTTAGACCGGCCCGGAACAGGGCTTTTGTCGCGTGATCCAGGACACATTCCAGAAACCTAGTGGTCACTCGGTTTTCGCGCCTAGCCTGAGGGCGTCCAGGGGAGGCACCGCTCTTCCCGGCCACACCCCGGAGCCCTGACATGCACCCGTACCAGGACCCCGCCCGCCCCGTCGACGAACGCGTGGAGGACCTCCTCTCCCGCATGACGCCGGAGGAGAAGGCCGGGCAGCTCTTCCACTCGATGCTCACGATGAATCCCGACGGCACCCCGGTGACCGCCACGGACGGCCGGACGGCGCCCTTCACCACGCCCGAGCTCATCGCGGGCCGGGGGCTCACCCACTTCAACCTGCTCGGCACCCACGGCGCCCGCGAGACGGCCCGCTGGCACAACGCGATCCAGGAGATGGCCGCGGACACCCGGCTCGGCATCCCCGTCTCGCTCTCGACGGACCCGCGGCACGCCTTCACCGACCACGTCGGCGCCTCTTTCGGCTCCGGCGCCTTCTCCGCCTGGCCCGAGGCGCTGGGCCTCGCCGCCGTCGGCGACCCGGAGCTGGTCTTCCGCTTCGCCGACACCGTCCGCCGCGAGTACCTCTCCGTCGGCTTCCGCACCGCCCTCCACCCGCAGATCGACCTCGCGACCGAACCGCGCTGGTCCCGCCAGTCCGGCACCTTCGGATCGGACGCGCAGCTGAGTGCCGAACTGGTGGAGGCGTACGTCCGCGGCCTCCAGGGCGACCTCCTGGGCACCGAGTCGGTGGCCGCGATGGTCAAGCACTTCCCCGGCGGCGGCCCGCAGAAGGACGGCGAGGACCCGCACTTCCCGCACGGCAAGGAGCAGGTCTACCCGGGCGGCCTGCGCGAGCTGCACCTGGAGCCGTTCAGGGCCGCGATCACCGCCGGCTGCTCGCAGATGATGCCGTACTACGGGCAGCCCGTCGGCACCGACTGGGAGGAGGTCGGCTTCGGCTTCAACAAGGGCGTCGTCACCGGTCTGCTCCGCGAGGAGCTCGGCTTCACCGGCGTCGTCTGCACCGACTGGGGGCTGCTCACCGATGCCGCCGTCCTCGGCGAGACGCACGAGGCGCGGGCCTGGGGCGTCGAGCACCTGAGCGTCGCGGAGCGGGCGGCCAAGGCCATCGACGCGGGCGTCGACCAGTTCGGCGGCGAGCAGTGCCCCGAGGTGATCGTGGAGCTGATGGCGACGGGCCGCGTCCCCGAGGCGCGGGTCGACGACTCCGTACGCCGCCTGCTGCGCGAGAAGTTCCTGCTCGGGCTCTTCGACGAGCGGCGGTACGTCGACCCCGACGAGGCCGCCGAGACGGTGGGCCGCGCCGACTTCACGGCAGCGGGCGCCGCCGCCCAGCGCCGGTCCCTCACCGTCCTCACCGACGGCCCGCTCCCCCTGACGGGGCGGCCGAGGCTGTACGTGGAGAACGTCGACCCGGCGGTCGCGGCGGCGTACGGCGAGGTCGTCGCCGACCCGGCCGCGGCCGACCTGGCGGTGCTGCGGCTGCGCACGCCGTACGAGGAGCGGCCCACCCTCTTCGAGTCCTTCTTCCACTCCGGATCCCTCGCCTTCCCGGACGGGGAGCTGGCCCGGATCCTCGGGCTGCTGGCCGCCGTGCCCACGGTGGTCTGCGTCAACCTGGAGCGGCCGGCCGTCCTGCCGGAGATCGCCGAGCGGGCGGCGGCGCTGATCGCCGACTACGGGGCGAGCGACGACGCCCTGCTCGACGTCGCCTTCGGCCGCGCCACGGCCGAGGGACGGCTCCCCTTCGAGCTGCCGCGCTCGATGGCCGCCGTGGAGGCCTCCCGGCCCGACGTCCCCAACGACACGGCGGATCCGGTCTTCCCGCACGGCCACGGCCTGACCCTGCAACTCCCGCCGCCCCACCGCCCGGGCCCGACCCGGTAGGCGGCGCCCACCCCTTAAGGCCCGGCCCCGTAGCCACCGCCCCACCGCTCGGGCCTGACCCTGGGGCTGCCCCTCGGGCCTGACCCCGGGTGCCCGGCGTGCCCCGGCTCCCCCGGCCAGAGCCCCGCCGCACGGCCAGAGCCCCGCCGCACGGCCGAGCGGCAGGCACCCGGCTCCCGGCCGGCGTGCCCGAGCGCCTCCGGTCCACGCACCCCCAGACCGCGGGGTACCTGAACGACCCCGCGCACGATCCGGGGCCCTCCCGTGGGGGGCCGGGCCCCGGATCCCTTTCCCCCGCCCGCATGTCATGCACCTGAAGGGTTCTCCATGCGCACCCACCTCGCCCTGTCCGCGGCCGTTGCCGTACTCGCCGGAGCCGGCGCCACCGCCTACGCCACGACCGCGGACACCGCCGGGTCCGGACCCGCCCGCCCGCTCGCCGGGATGCGGATCCTGATCTCCAACGACGACTCGATGCAGGCCGCCAAGGCGAGCAACTCCGACGGCCTCGGCCTGTACGAGCTCCGCCGCGCGATGTGCGCCGCCGGAGCGGACGTCGTCGTCATGGCCCCCTGGCAGGTCCAGTCCGGCAAGGGCACCGCCGTCACCAACGGCGGGGTCCTCACCGCCCAGCGCCGCACCACCCTGCCCGCCGGATACGAGAACGACTGCTCCCAGGCGCCCTCCGCCGGCGCCGTCTACGGCGTCTGCCTGTCCGCCGGCCCCTGCACCAAGGACTCCCCGTCCGCCACTCCCGCCGACACCGTCAAGCTCGCCCTCCGCGCCGGACTCAGAGCCAGGGCCGGCTGGACCGAGGCCCCCGACCTCGTCCTCACCGGCATCAACTCCGGCCCCAACGTCTCCGCAAGCGTCAACGACTCCGGCACGGTCGGCGCGGCCGTCGCCGCCGTCGACCAGGGCGTCCCGGCCCTGGCCTTCTCCTCCTCCGGCGACGAGAGCCGGCTGAACTTCCCCCGCGTCAACTACCGGGCGCACGCCGAGTTCGGCGCCCGGCTCGTCGCCGGACTGAGGCAGCGCGGCCTGCTGACCCCGAAGTTCGCCCTGAAGGTCGACTACCCCGACGTCAGCGCCGGAGTGCCGGCCCAGGCCCCGGTGTGGACGCGCGTCGGCGACGGCGCGGTCGTCTACCACGCCTTCGAGCAGCGCGGGGACGGCGACTCCTTCGACATCGCCCTCGGTCTCTGCCCGGTGGACGGCGGCGGCGAGGGCGAGTGCGCCGAGGGCCGTGCCGACGCCGACTCCACCTGGCTGCTCGACAAGGGCCACGTCACCATCGCCCCGATCACCTGGGACCGCACGTACGGCACCCCGGTCGACGCCCGCCGCGAGCTGGACCGGATCGAGCACTTCGTGAAGCACGACGCCCCGCGCCCCTGACACCGGCGGTGCGCCGCCCTCCACGCGGGCGCGTGTCCGCTCCGTGACGTCCCGACCGCGAAACGTGTTTGTCCCGGCCGTCCCGCCCCGCGAGGATGGCCGGGACCGACTGCCGAGACGAGAGCGGATAGAACGACGATGTCCTCCCCCTTGACCCTCGACCGCCGCGAAGGACCGTACGGAGAGGTCGTGCTGCGCCGCCGCGCCGAGCACTTCGAGATCATCGCCAACGGCACCTTCCTCATGGACACCTCCGACGGGCGTTCCGAGCGCCTCCTGATCGACGCGGCCCAGGCCGCCCTCCCCGCCGAGTCGCGCACCGGCGCCGCCGTCCTCGTCGGCGGTCTCGGCGTCGGCTTCTCGCTCGCCCACGCCGCCGCCGACCCCCGCTGGGCCCGGATCGTCGTCGCCGAGCGTGAGGACGCGATCATCGACTGGCACCGCCACGGCCCGCTCGCCGCCATCTCCGGGGCCGCGCTCGCCGATCCGCGGACGGTGATCCTGCACACGGACTTGATGGACTATCTCCGCACTTCCCCCGACACCTACGACGCCCTCTGCCTCGACATCGACAACGGCCCCGACTGGACCGTCACCGAGGACAACGAATCGCTGTACGCGGCCGAGGGGTTGGCCGCCTGCGCGGCCCGCCTGAACCCGGGCGGTGTCCTCGCCGTATGGTCCGCACGACCCTCCGCGGATTTCGAGGAGTCGTTGCGGAATGCCGGATTCAGCGGGGTACGGACCGAAGAGGTCCCCGTTGCCCGGGGCGTCCCCGACGCGGTCCACCTCGCCGTACGCCCCTGATCGCGCCAGGACCGCTCCTGGATAGCCGGGACGCCGCCGGTACCTCTAGGCTGCTGCACCGACATCGGCGACGCGAGGCGGGGCAATGGAGCAGACACACACCACTCACCACGGTGCGGCGGCCACTCCGGGGGCCCAGCGGCGCGTCCTGGTGGTCGAGGACGACGCCACGATCGTCGAGGCCATCTCCGCGCGGCTGCGCGCCGAGGGCTTCCTCGTGCAGACCGCGACGGACGGCCCGGCGGCCGTCGACGCGGCCGAGGCCTGGCAGCCGGACCTGATGGTCCTCGACGTGATGCTGCCCGGCTTCGACGGCCTGGAGGTGTGCCGCCGGGTCCAGGCCCAGCGCCCCGTCCCGGTCCTCATGCTGACCGCCCGCGACGACGAGACCGACATGCTGGTCGGGCTCGGCGTCGGCGCGGACGACTACATGACCAAGCCGTTCTCGATGCGCGAGCTGGCCGCCCGGGTGCACGTGCTGCTGCGCCGGGTGGAGCGGGCCGCGCTGGCGGCGGTCACCCCGCGCAGCGGGATCCTGCGCCTGGGCGAGCTGGAGATCGACCACGCGCAGCGCCGGGTCCGGGTGCGCGCGGAGGACGTGCACCTGACCCCGACCGAGTTCGACCTGCTCGTCTGCCTGGCGGGCACCCCGCGTGCGGTGCTCTCCCGCGAGCAGCTCCTCGCCGAGGTGTGGGACTGGGCGGACGCGTCGGGCACCCGGACCGTGGACAGCCACATCAAGGCGCTGCGCCGGAAGATCGGGGCCGAGCGGATCCGCACGGTCCACGGCGTGGGGTACGCGCTGGAGACCCCGGCGCCGTGAGCCGGCCGGTGCCGGGGAGGCCGTACGGGGGGCAGGGACCCCACCGGCCGCGACGTCCCCGCCGGATCGTGATCTCGATCAAGACGAAGCTGGGCGCCCTGGTCGTCGGGGCGGTCCTGCTGACCTCCGCCCTCGCCCTGGTGGCGATCCGGACGTCCACGGAGTTCCGGTACATCACGGTCTTCGCGATGATCGCGACCCTGCTGATCACCCAGTTCGTGGCACAGTCCCTGACGGCCCCGCTCGACGAGATGACGACGGTCGCGGGGGCGATCTCGCGCGGCGACTTCAGCCGTCGGGTGCGGGGCGCGGACCGGCGGGACGAGCTGGGCGACCTGGCGTCGACCATCAACCGCATGGCGGACGACCTGGAGGCGGTCGACCGGCACCGCAAGGAGCTGGTGGCCAACGTCTCGCACGAGCTCCGCACCCCGATCGCCGCGCTCCGGGCGGTCCTGGAGAACGTCGTGGACGGGGTCTCCGAGGCCGATCCGGAGACCATGCGGTCGGCCCTGAAGCAGACCGAGCGGCTCGGCCGGCTCGTGGAGACGCTGCTCGACCTGTCACGCCTCGACAACGGTGTCGTGGCGCTGCGGGCGAGCCGCTTCGAGGTCTGGCCGTATCTGTCGGGGGTGCTGCGCGAGGCGAACCTCGCCGCCTCCCAGCGCGGCCTGTCCTCCACCTCGGGCCTGCACAACCGGACGGACGTACACCTGCACCTGGACGTGTCGCCGCCCGAGCTGGTCGCGCACGCGGACGCGGAGCGGCTGCACCAGGTGATGGCGAACCTGATCGACAACGCGGTGAAGCACTCGCCGCCGCACGGCCGCGTCACGGTGCGGGCCCGGCGCGGGCCGTATCCGGACTCGCTGGAGCTGGAGGTCGAGGACGAGGGCCCCGGCATCCCCGAGTCGGAGCGGCACAAGGTCTTCGAGCGGTTCAACCGCGGCTCGGCGCCGCACCGGCCCGGTCCGGGCAGCGACGGCGGCACGGGGCTCGGCCTGGCGATCGCCCGCTGGGCGGTGGATCTGCACGGCGGCGGGATCGGCGTGGCCGAATCGTCACGCGGCTGCCGCATCAGAGTCACTCTTCCGGGCAGCCTTCGCTCGAGAGATTGACGTAGGGTTCGAACCGGAAGCGCACGTTCTGCGTGTACGTGAGCAGGACCTGCGATGACGTGAGCGGAACTGCGCCTCCGTGATCGGCACCTGCGTGCACCTGAGCGGGACACGATCAGGGATGCGGCCCAAGGGGGCCGTGCCCGCGCTTTCCCGTACCCTCACACCGACGGAACCACGGTTGTTTCCCGCCATTCACGGCCCCGAAACACCCCGTCAAGTGTGACTTGCGCGACGTTGGAGTGCCCGGCCTGCACCTCTCGGCCGGACAGGCGTAGCCTTTATTTCCGCTGTCCATCACCTTGCGAAGCGGAAGAGGGCGGTTGCCGCCGTGTCGTCTCAGTCCCCCAGTACCCCGAGCTCCCCGGCCGACCAAGACGGGACGGGCGTGAGCCCCGCCGCCGCCTTCGGTGCCAACGAGTGGCTCGTCGACGAGATCTACCAGCAGTACCTCCAGGACCCGAATTCGGTCGATCGTGCCTGGTGGGACTTCTTCGCCGACTACAAGCCCGGAGCATCGGAGACCCCGGCCGCCCCGGCCACCACCACGCAGTCCACCCAGGGCGTCCCCGCCGCGTCGCAGGCGGGCCCCGCACAGGCCGCGCCTTCGGCCCCCGCGGTCGTTCCCGCCCCGGCTCCCGCCCCGGCCCCGGCCAAGCCGGCCGCGGCCCCCGCGCCGGCCGTCGCGAAGCCCGCCGCCGCCGCTCCGGCGCCGGTCAAGGCCGCTCCCGCCGCGGAGGCCCCCGCCGGTCCCGAGCTGATCACGCTGCGCGGCCCCGCCGCCGCGGTCGCGAAGAACATGAACGCCTCCCTCGATGTGCCGACGGCCACCTCCGTCCGCGCCGTCCCGGTGAAGCTGCTCTTCGACAACCGGATCGTGATCAACAACCACCTGAAGCGCGCCCGGGGCGGGAAGATCTCCTTCACGCACCTGATCGGCTACGCGATGGTGCAGGCGATCAAGGCCATGCCGTCGATGAACTACTCCTTCGCGGAGAAGGACGGCAAGCCGACCCTGGTCAAGCCGGAGCACGTGAACTTCGGTCTCGCGATCGACCTGGTGAAGCCGAACGGCGACCGCCAGCTCGTCGTCGCGGGCATCAAGAAGGCCGAGACGCTCAACTTCTTCGAGTTCTGGCAGGCGTACGAGGACATCGTCAAGCGGGCCCGCGTGGGCAAGCTGACGATGGAGGACTTCACCGGCGTCACGGTCTCGCTGACCAACCCCGGCGGCCTCGGCACCGTCCACTCCGTGCCGCGTCTGATGCCCGGACAGTCGGTCATCATGGGCGTCGGCTCGATGGACTACCCGGCCGAGTTCCAGGGCACCTCCCAGGACACCCTGAACAAGCTGGGCATCTCCAAGGTCATGACCCTGACCTCGACGTACGACCACCGGGTCATCCAGGGTGCCGCCTCCGGCGAGTTCCTGCGCGTCGTCGCCAACTACCTCCTCGGCGAGGAGGGGTTCTACGACGACATCTTCAAGGCCCTGCGCATCCCCTACGAGCCGGTCCGCTGGCTCAAGGACATCGACGCGTCGCACGACGACGACGTCACCAAGGCCGCGCGGGTCTTCGAGCTGATCCACTCCTACCGGGTCCGCGGCCACGTCATGGCCGACACCGACCCGCTGGAGTACAAGCAGCGCAAGCACCCCGACCTGGACATCACCGAGCACGGCCTCACCCTGTGGGACCTGGAGCGCGAGTTCGCGGTCGGCGGCTTCGCCGGCAAGTCGATGATGAAGCTCCGCGACATCCTCGGCGTGCTGCGCGACTCGTACTGCCGCACCACCGGCGTCGAGTTCATGCACATCCAGGACCCGAAGCAGCGCAAGTGGATCCAGGACCGCGTCGAGCGCCCGCACTCCCGCGTGGAGCGCGAGGAGCAGCTGCGGATCCTGCGCCGGCTGAACGCGGCGGAGGCCTTCGAGACCTTCCTGCAGACCAAGTACGTCGGCCAGAAGCGCTTCTCCCTGGAGGGCGGCGAGTCCGTCATCCCGCTGCTCGACGCGGTCATCGACTCGGCCGCCGAGTCGCGCCTCGACGAGGTCGTCATCGGCATGGCCCACCGCGGCCGCCTGAACGTCCTCGCGAACATCGTCGGCAAGTCGTACGCGCAGATCTTCCGCGAGTTCGAGGGCAACCTCGACCCGAAGTCGATGCACGGCTCCGGCGACGTCAAGTACCACCTGGGCGCCGAGGGCACCTTCGTCGGTCTCGACGGCGAGGAGATCAAGGTCTCCCTGGCCGCCAACCCCTCCCACCTGGAGGCGGTCGACCCGGTCCTGGAAGGCATCGTCCGCGCCAAGCAGGACGTCATCAACAAGGGCGGCACGGACTTCACCGTCCTGCCCGTCGCCCTGCACGGTGACGCGGCCTTCGCCGGCCAGGGCGTCGTCGCCGAGACGCTGAACATGTCTCAGCTGCGCGGCTACCGCACCGGCGGCACGGTCCACATCGTCATCAACAACCAGGTCGGCTTCACCGCCGCCCCGGAGTCCTCGCGTTCCTCGATGTACGCGACCGACGTGGCCCGCATGATCGAGGCGCCGATCTTCCACGTGAACGGCGACGACCCGGAGGCCGTGGTCCGCGTCGCGCGGCTCGCCTTCGAGTTCCGCCAGACGTTCAACAAGGACGTCGTGATCGACCTCATCTGCTACCGCCGCCGCGGTCACAACGAGGGCGACAACCCGCAGTTCACCAACCCGCAGATGTACAACCTGATCGACAAGAAGCGTTCGGTGCGCAAGCTGTACACCGAGTCGCTCATCGGTCGCGGCGACATCACCCTCGAAGAGGCGGAGCAGGCGCTCCAGGACTTCCAGGGCCAGCTGGAGAAGGTGTTCGCGGAGGTCCGCGAGGCCACCAACGCCCCGGCGTCGGCGACCGTGCCGGACGCCAAGGCCGAGTTCCCGGTCTCCGTCACCACCGCGGTCTCCCAGGAGGTCGTGAAGCGGATCGCCGAGTCGCAGGTCAGCGTCCCGGAGCGGATCACGGTCCACCCGCGTCTGCTGCCGCAGATGCAGCGCCGTGCCGCCTCCATCGACGACGGCACCATCGACTGGGGCTTCGGCGAGACCCTCGCCATCGGCTCCCTGCTGATGGAGGGCACCCCGGTCCGGCTCTCCGGCCAGGACTCCCGCCGCGGCACCTTCGGTCAGCGCCACGCGGTCCTGGTGGACCAGGAGACCGGCGAGGACTACACCCCGCTGCTCTACCTGACCGAGGAGCAGGCCCACTACAACGTCTACGACTCGCTGCTCAGCGAGTACGCGGCGATGGGCTTCGAGTACGGCTACTCCCTGGAGCGCCCGGACGCCCTGGTCATCTGGGAGGCCCAGTTCGGTGACTTCGTCAACGGCGCGCAGACCGTCGTCGACGAGTTCATCTCCTCGGCCGAGCAGAAGTGGGGCCAGACCTCCGGCGTCACGCTGCTCCTGCCGCACGGCTACGAGGGCCAGGGCCCGGACCACTCGTCCGCGCGCCCGGAGCGCTTCCTCCAGATGTGCGCCCAGGACAACATGACGGTCGCCATGCCGACGCTGCCGTCGAACTACTTCCACCTGCTGCGCTGGCAGGTCCACAACCCGCACCACAAGCCGCTCATCGTCTTCACCCCGAAGTCGATGCTGCGTCTGAAGGCCGCGGCGTCCAAGGTGGAGGAGTTCACCACCGGCGGCTTCCGCCCGGTCATCGGCGACGCGACGGTCGACCCGGCCGGCGTCCGCAAGGTCGTCTTCTGCGCCGGCAAGGTCTACTACGACCTGGAGGCCGAGCGTCAGAAGCGCGGTGACACGGAGACCGCGATCATCCGTCTGGAGCGCCTGTACCCGCTGCCGGGTGCCGAGCTCCAGGCCGAGATCGCCAAGTACCCGAACGCCGCGAAGTACATCTGGGCGCAGGAGGAGCCGGCGAACCAGGGTGCGTGGCCGTTCATCGCGCTGAACCTGATCGACCACCTGGACCTGGCGGTCGGTGCGGACATCCCCGCGGGCGAGCGCCTGCGCCGGATCTCGCGTCCGCACTCCTCCTCCCCGGCGGTCGGCTCGGCCAAGCGCCACCAGGCGGAGCAGCAGCAGCTGGTCAACGAGGTCTTCGAGGCCTGACCGACCTTTCCGCACCACGTGCGGCCGGAGGCCCGGCATCCCCTGGGGGGTGCCGGGCCTCCGGCGTCCCCGGCCTATCCTGATCGCATGTACTTCACCGACCGTGGCATCGAGGAACTGGAGAAGCGGCGCGGCGAGGAGGAGGTCACCTTCGAGTGGCTCGCCGAGCAGCTGCGGACCTTCGTCGACCTGAACCCCGACTTCGAGGTGCCGGTCGAGCGCCTCGCGACCTGGCTGGCCCGCCTGGACGACGACGAGGACGACGACGAGTAGGAAGCACACCGGGCGGCGAAGCCGGCGCTCCCGCGGCCGGTCACAGGCCCACCGCCGCCGGTCGTCGGCTCGGTGCCACCGCGGCCGGTCGTCGGCTCGACGCCACCGCGGCCGGTCGTCGGCTCGACGCCCCGGGCCGGTCGTGGGCTCAGCTCAGCACCCCCAGCCGGTCGTCGGCTCGACGTCCCCGCGGCGGTCGTGTGCTCAGCACTTCCCCGACCGGTCGCGGGCGAGCCCGAGCACGCCGTACGCGACGAGCAGCGCTCCTGCCGTCGCCCAGCCGCCGGAGCGCCGGCCGACGCCCCAGACGAGCAGCGGCGCGCCCGCGGCGAGCTGCACCGCGCTCAGGGCCCGTGCCTTCGGGCCGCGCAGGTACGGGCGGAGGGGGCCCTCGGCCACCGCGTCGAGTTCGGCGCGCACGGCGTCGCCGCCCCGGGCCCGGAGCTTCGTCAGGGCGGGGGAGCCGCTGTCGCCGGGCCATTCGAGCTGCTCGGCGTCCTGGGCCAGGGCGACGGAGCGGAGCCGGTCGGCGTTCTCGCCGGGGGTGAGGCCGGTCGGCAGGGCGAGGCCGACGCGGGCGAGGACGGCGACGACGCCGACCAGCCGGGCGTGGGCGTCGGCGTCCGGGTCGGGCCGGGTGAGCGGTTCCAGGGCCTGCACGTCCAGGACGGGGTCGAGGGCGAGCCGGGCGGCGAAGGTGCGCACGGCCTCGTCCTCTCCGACGGGGGTGCCGTCCGCGAGCCAGGTGTAGCCGACGGTGCGGCGGAAGCCGGCGGCGAGCGTGAGTCCGGCCCGTTCGCGGTCCCACCACAGGGCGACGACGGGCCAGGTGGCGGCGGAGACGGCGAGCGCGGTGGCCCAGCCGGTGACGACCTGCTCGACCGGCTCCCCGCCGTGCAGCCACGGTTTCCCCTCGGGGACGAGCACGCTCCAGTCGGTGCCCGCGGGGGCGAGGAGCAGCTGTTCCCTGAGCAGTCGGGCCGGCGGGCGGACCGCCGGTGGGTCGGCGCGGCAGAGCAGCAGCGCCCCGACGGGGTTCGGTCCGGATGTCGCGTTCATGCCCCTACGCTAGGCCAATTTGTCCGTATAGGAAGGCAATTGCTCCGACCCTGTCAGGGGAGAGTCAGGGTTGACTTCCCCAGGCCGCGATATATCGTGTCAATCGAGAGACGCGATATGTTGCGTTGCCGATACGGGAGGTCAGCACCATGACAGAGTGGTCCGTCACCGAGCCGACGAAACTCGCGCCGGCCGACCCCGTGACGCGCCTGCGGGTCCGCATCGTCAACGGCGCGGTGAACGTGGTGGGGACCGACGAGAGCTCCGTCCGCGTGGAGATCTCCGAGATCGAGGGCCCGCCGCTGATCGTGTCGCAGGACGGCCCGACCCTGACCGTGAGCTACGAGGACCTGCACTGGAAGAGCATCCTGAAGTGGCTCGACCGCAAGGAGTACCGGCGCCGGGCCGTCGTCTCCGTCGCCGTGCCGGCGGGCGTCGACGTCGAGGTGGGGGTGGTCGGCGCCGAGGCCGTCGTCTCCGGGATCAGCGGACGTACGGAGGTGCGCGGCGTCACCGGCGACACCACCCTCCTGCGGCTCTCCGGCCCGGTCCGCGCCGAGAGCGTCTCGGGCAACCTGGAGGCGCAGTCGGTGACGGGCGCCCTGCGGGCCAACTCGGTGACCGGGGACGTCACGGTGATCGAGGGCGCGGGCGCCTCGGTGAAGGCCGACACGGTCAGCGGCGACATGGTCGTCGACCTCGACCCGGCCGAGCTCGACGGACCGCCCGCGGACATCCGGCTCACCAGCGTCTCCGGCGAGGTCGCCATCCGGCTGCCGCACCCGGCGGACGCCCGGGTCGAGGCGAGCACCACGAGCGGCTCCGTGTCGAACGCCTTCGAGGATCTGCGTGTGGGCGGCCAGTGGGGCGCCAAGTCCATCACGGGCACCCTGGGCGCGGGCCGGGGCACGCTCAAGGCGACCACCGTCTCCGGCTCCATCGCCCTGCTCCGCCGCCCCGTGGCGGACGGGGACACCCCCGCCCCCTCCCCCTCCGCGACCGGAAAGGTGCTCTGACATGCCGCCCGTCTTCGCCCACGGCCGCCTCCGCCTCTACCTGCTCAAGCTGCTCGACGAGGCCCCGCGCCACGGCTACGAGGTGATCCGCCTGCTGGAGGAGCGCTTCCAGGGGCTGTACGCCCCGTCGGCCGGCACGGTCTACCCGCGCCTCGCCAAGCTGGAGGCCGAGGGCCTCGTCACCCATGCCAGCGAAGGCGGACGGAAGGTCTACTCGATCACCGACGCGGGCCGCGCCGAGCTGGCCGGGCGGGGCACCGAGCTGGACGACCTGGAGCGGGAGATCCGCGAGTCGGTGTCGGAACTGGCGGCGGAGATGCGCGAGGACGTGCGCGGCGCGGCCGGCCGGGTGCGCAGCGAGATGCGCGCGGAGGCGGGGCGGACCCGGACGGCGGAGTCCTCCACGTTCGCCGACGCCAAGGAGGAGCTGCGCCGGGTCGGGCAGGAGTGGAAGGAGCAGGCCCGCGAGGCCCGCGCGGAGGCCCGGTCGGCGCGCCGCCAGGCCAAGGAGTTCCAGCGGATCGCCCAGCAGGTGCAGGACGAGGTCCAGGACCGCTTCTCGCGGGGCGACTGGCCCAAGGGCGTCTGGGAGGGGCTCTCGGACATCACGGCCCAGCTCGGCGGCCTGGTCGCCGGCACGACCCACCCCAAGGCCGCCGCGCAGGAGCCGCCGTTCGCGACGGCCCCCACCGCCGGCGCCCCGGAGTGGGCGCGGGACACGGAGCCGTCCCACGACCCGGCCCGCGACCTCGACCGGCTGCTCGACCGCTTCCGCGACGAGATCCGCGACGCGGCCCGCGACCACGGAGTCACCCAGGAGCAGCTCACCGAGACCCGCCGGCACCTGTCGACAGCGGCGGTCCGCATCACCGGCCTGCTCCGCCCCCGCTCAGAGACCTGACCGGGGGCCCCGTGGTCCGGGCGGGGCTCAGCCTCGGGTGGCCGTGACCGTCACGCGGGCGCCCGGGGCCGCGAGGACCCAGGCCCGGCCGGGGGCCTTGCGGAGGACGACGGCGCCGCCCCGGGCGGCCAGACGCCAGGTGCCGGGCGGAAGGGAGAGCTCGGTGACGCGGGGGCCGCGCCGGCCGGCGGAGTCGTACGACAGCCGGTAGACGCCGGTCGCCGAGTCGTAGGCGCTGGAGCGGACCGTGCCGGCGACGGCCTCGGCGTAGGGCTCCGCGGTGAGCTCCTTGTTGGTGCGGAAGGCCCCGGAGCCGTCCACGGCGCAGTAGCCGCCGCCGTAGCACCACACGTAGCCCGCCCAGCCGGAGCCGTAACGGCCGAGGGAGGCCATCGCGTCGCGGTAGAAGCGGTTCATCCGCGGGAGGGAGTTGTTGAGCGGCCCCCACTCCCCCACCACCACGGGCACCTTGTACTCCTCGGGGTACAGGGTGACGGCCTGCTCGTAGCTCTCGATCCAGCCGGCGTCGGGATCGTAGTCGGCGCCGGCCTCCATGCCGGTGTTGTAGAAGTGCGGGGCGTAGACGACCTTCGGGTCGTCGATCCGGCCGAGCCCCGTGGGCACGCCCTCGCCCACGATCGGGGTGGGTTCGACGAACACCCAGGCGTCCCGGTCCACCGACCGGACCGCGTCCGCGAGGCGGTTGTACATCGGGGTGATCTGGTCGCGTTCGATGCGGCGGGCCGCCGTCGGCAGGTCCTCGCCCTCGCGCATCTCGCCCATCGGCTCGTTGATGAGGTCGTAGCCGAGGACGGCCGGGTGGTCGCCGAGGCGGTCGGCGAGCACCCGCCACATGCGGGCCTGGGCGCGCCGCAGGTCCTCGTCCTCGTAGAGGTGGGTGAAGGCCCGCTGGACGGCGGGTTCGAAGTACTCGGAGAACCAGTCGTCCGGGTGCGGGGTGAAGGGCAGTCCGTCGGTCCTGGTCGCCCAGGCCGGCACGCCCCGGTGGCCGAAGGCGGGACCGAAGACGTCCTGGTGGGCGTCGACGAGGACCCTGACGTCGTACTTCTCGGCCCAGTCGAGGATCCGTTCGATCTTCCGCAGATAGCTCTGGCTGTACCGGCCGGGCCGCGGCTCCAGGTCGTCCCAGAAGACGAGCAGGCGCGCGAAGCCGAAGCCCTTGGCCCGCATGTCCCGGAAGTGCTTCTCGGTGACGGCCGAGAGGGCGGCGTCGCCGCTGTTGGCCTTGTCCTCGACGTTCCAGCCACGCAGGGTGAGGGTGCGGCCGTGCTCGTCGGTCAGGGCGGGGATGCCCGCCCCCACCGGGTCCGACGCCCCGGCCCGGTCGGATCGATCGGCCCGGTCGGATCGATCGGCCGGACCGGCGTGGACGGCCGGACCGGCATGGGCGGCGTGGGCGGCCGGACCGGCGTGGGCGGCGGTCGGGGCGAGCAGCGCGGCGACGACGAGGGTCGCGGCAAGGGTGGTTCGCGACAAGGGGACCTCCGGCACGACAAGGTGAGTGATGTTCACGTTTCGCGTGCCGGAGATCCCATCAGGAGTACTGACGAGTCATCAAGAGGTCGTCAGCACGATCTTTCCGAAGAGTTCACCGGAGGCCATCCGCTCGAAGCCCTCCCGCGCCCGGTCCAGCGGCAGCACGTCGTCGACGAGCGGCCGCACGCCCGTCGCCGCGCAGAACGACAGCAGGTCCTCCAGCTCGTCCTTGGAGCCCATCGTCGAGCCGACGACCTTCAGCTCCAGGAAGAAGATCCGGGTCAGCTCGGCGTGGGCGGGACGGTCGCCGCTCGTGGCGCCCGAGATGACCAGCGTGCCGCCCGGCCGGAGCGACTTCACCGAGTGCGACCAGGTGGCGGCGCCGACGGTCTCGATGACCGCGTCGACCCGCTGCGGAAGCCGGGCCCCCGGCTCGTACGCCTCGACGGCCCCGAGCTCGACGGCCCGCTTCCGCTTCTCCTCGTCGCGGCTGGTGGCGAAGACGCGCAGACCCGCCGCCTTGCCCAGGGCGATGGCCGCGGTGGCCACGCCGCCGCCCGCGCCCTGCACGAGGACCGAGTCGCCGGGCCGGACCCCGGCGTTGGTGAAGAGCATCCGGTACGCGGTCAGCCAGGCCGTGGGCAGGCAGGCGGCCTCCTCGAAGGACAGGTCCTTCGGCTTGGGCAGCACGTTCCAGCGGGGCACGGTGACCCGCTCGGCGAACGTCCCCTGGTACCGCTCGGTGAGGATGGACCGCGGCTCGTCCGGTCCGACACCGTGACCCGTCTGGCCGATCACGGAGTGCAGGACGACCTCGTTGCCGTCCTCGTCGATGCCCGCGGCGTCACAGCCGAGGATCATCGGAAGCCTTCCCTCGGGCAGCCCCACCCCACGCAGCGACCACAGGTCGTGGTGGTTGAGCGAGGCCGCCTTCACGGTCACGGTGGTCCATCCGGGCCGCACCTCGGGTTCCGGGCGTTCACCCAACTCAAGGCCGTTCAGCGGCTGGTCACGGTCGATTCGGGCAGCGTAGGCAGCGAACATGGCCCCGACCCTAGGGTCCGACGGGTACGCGGCGGAACCACACACCCGTGTGACACACCCCCCAGTCGCACATGAAGGGGCCCCGTCCCGCGCGGTGCGGAACGGGGCCCCTTCAGGGCTCAGGAGCGAGCTCAGCGGCGCGCGACGCCCTCGGCGCGGGCAGCTGCGGCGACCGCGGCCGCGACGGCCGGGGCGACCCGCTCGTCGAACGGCGACGGGATGACGCAGTCGGCGGCGAGCTGGTCGCCGACGACGTCCGCGATGGCGTTGGCCGCGGCGATCTTCATGCCCTCGGTGATCCGGGAGGCCCGGACCTGGAGCGCGCCGGCGAAGATGCCGGGGAACGCGAGGACGTTGTTGATCTGGTTCGGGTAGTCCGAACGGCCGGTCGCCACGACGGCCGCGTACTTGTGCGCGACGTCGGGGTGGACCTCGGGGTTCGGGTTGGCCATGGCGAACACGAACGCGTTCGGAGCCATGGCCGCGACGGCCGCCTCGGGGACCGTACCGCCGGACACGCCGATGAAGACGTCGGCGCCGGCGAGGGCGGTCTCCAGGGAGCCGCTCAGGCCCGCCTTGTTGGTGAGCTCGGCGATCTCGCGCTTGACGTCGGTCAGGTCCTCGCGGTCCCGGCTGACGATGCCCTTGCGGTCGGCGACGGCCACGTCGCCGAGGCCGGCCTCCAGGAGGAACTTGGCGATGGCCACGCCGGCCGCGCCCGCGCCGGAGATGACGCCGCGGAGGTCGCCGAGGGTGCGGCCGGTCAGCTTGGCCGCGTTGCGCAGGGCCGCGAGGGTGACGATCGCGGTGCCGTGCTGGTCGTCGTGGAAGACCGGGATGTCGAGGCGCTCCTGGAGCTTGCGCTCGATCTCGAAGCACCGCGGCGCCGAGATGTCCTCCAGGTTGACGCCGCCGAAGGACGGGGCGAGCCGGACGACGGTCTCGACGATCTCGTCGGTGTCGGTGGTGGCGAGGGCGATCGGGACCGCGTCCACGCCGCCGAACTGCTTGAAGAGGATGGCCTTCCCCTCCATGACCGGGAGGGAGGCCTCCGGGCCGATGTCGCCGAGGCCGAGCACGGCCGTGCCGTCGGTCACGACCGCGACGACCTGGGACTTCCAGGTGTAGTCGTTGACCAGCTCGGGGTGCTCGGCGATCGCGGTGCACACCTTCGCGACGCCGGGCGTGTAAGCGAGGGACAGGTCGTCCTTGTCCCGGAGCGGCACGGTGGCCTGCACGGCCATCTTGCCGCCCCGGTGGAGCGCGAAGACAGGGTCGAAAGGCTCCTCGGGAGCTTCGGTACCGCTGTCATTGCGAGGATTGACGATCTCCGCTGCCATTGGGTTGACCCCTTAAGTCTGTTTCATTTGAGGGTGGCCGCTCCTGGTTGAGGAGGGGTGGGGAGGCACCGCGGCCGCCTTGTCGGGCAGCCGCTCGGGCGCGCCGCACAACGCGCCCTGAGCCCCGGATGAGGGGTGTAAGGATCCTTCTTACCGGACAGACGGCACCGCAGACGAGTCCATAACCTCTCGGTGACACGACTCATACCGAGTGCGTCCGGACACGGACGGAGAACGACACGTCACCCGATGTCCCGATAGATGTCCACCGCACCCGAATGGCCGACTTCGGCTCGTCCGAATGGCGAGATCAACCGCAGATTTTCCGGAGAACGGGAAGGGATCCCGCAGAAGGTCCGGCCTTGATGTACCGGCCTGTATCGATTCGGGGGTCACCCGTTACCCGATTTTGACATCACTGGCCGTCGGTTTGAGGCGGTCCGAATGGCAAGATGCCGTAATCACACGAGGTCGCGGCACTCGAAGACGCGTACGCGACCTACTGGCAGCTCCCTCAACGCCGGAGGAACCCGACCATGACCGCACGCTCCACGCGCTGTACGACCGTCGCCAAGACCCGCACCTCCCGTCTTGCCGCGGTCGCCGCCATCGCGGTCGCCGGCTCCATGCTGCTGACCGCCTGCGGCGACCAGACCGAGGGCGGCTCGACGCCCGAGGGCGGCACGAAGTCCGGCGCGGTCTCCACGGCGCCGCTCTTCTCCAAGCTGCCCGCGGACATCCAGAAGGCCGGCGTCATCAAGGTCGGCACGGACGCCACCTACGCCCCGATGGAGTTCAAGCAGGGCGCGACGATCGTGGGCGTCGACCCCGACATCGCCGCGGCGCTCTCCAAGCAGCTCGGCGTGAAGTTCCAGTTCGAGAGCGGCACGTTCGACACGCTGCTCACCGCCCTGCCGACCGGGCGCACCGACGTCGTCATGTCCTCGATGACCGACACCAAGGCCCGCCAGGAGGGTCTGGACGACAAGGGCCAGAAGACCGGCACCGGTGTCGACTTCGTCGACTACTTCACCGCCTCCACCGGCATCCTGGTGAAGAAGGGCAACCCCCAGAACATCAAGTCGCTCGACGACCTGTGCGGCAAGAAGCTCGCGGTCCAGCGCGGCACCACGTACGAGCAGGCCGCCAAGGACCAGGCCGAGAAGTGCAAGAAGGACGGCAAGCCGGCCCTCACCTTCGAGTCCTTCCCGACCGACGCCGAGGCCCAGACCCGCGTCAAGGCGGGCGGCGCCGTCGCCGACCTGAACGACTCCCCGGTCGCCGCGTACATCGCGCAGACCGCGGGCGGCGGCAACGACTTCGAGGCCATCGCCAACAAGACGGACGCCGGTCTCTTCGGCATCGCCGTCGACAAGAAGAACACCCAGCTCCGCGACGCGCTCAAGGAAGCCCTGGACGCGGCCATCAAGGACGGCTCCTACAAGGCCGCCCTCGACAAGTGGAACGCCGGCGACGGTGCCATCCCCGCGGCCAAGATCAACGGCGGCTCCTGACTTCCCGGCACCACTGAAGGGCAGTCGTTGTGACTGACAAGTTCGACAAAGACAAGGTCGACAAGGTTCCCGCCGGGGCGTCCCCCGCCCCGACGGCGATCCCGCCGGAGGCCATCAAGGCCATTCCGGTCCGCCACTACGGCCGCTGGGTCGCCGGTGTCGTCGTGGCGGCACTGCTGGTGCTGCTGGCCGTGGCGTTCTCCCAGGGCGACGTCCGCTGGGCGACCGTCCCCGAGAAGCTGTTCGACCCCAGCATCCTCGAGGGCCTGGGCAACACGGTCCTGATCAGCGTCGCCTCGATGGCGCTGGGTCTGGTGCTCGGCGTGCTGTTCGCCGTCATGCGCCTGTCCAAGAACCCGGTGACGAGCACCGTCGCCTGGCTCTACATCTGGATCTTCCGCGGCACCCCGGTCTACGTGCAGCTGCTGATCTGGTTCAACCTCGCCCTGATCTTCCCGATCTTCAACATCGGGTTCTACAAGGACGAGATGACCGATGTCATGACCCCCTTCCTGGCCGCCCTGCTGGGTCTCGGCCTCAACGAGGGCGCGTACATGGCGGAGATCGTCCGGGCCGGCATCCAGTCGGTCGACGAGGGCCAGACGGAGGCGTCGCACGCGCTGGGCATGAGCCAGGCGAAGACGATGCGCCGCGTGGTGCTCCCCCAGTCGATGCGGGTGATCATCCCGCCGACGGGCAACGAGTTCATCAACATGCTGAAGACCTCGTCCCTGGTCGTGGCCGTGCAGTACCCCGACCTCCTGCGGGCCGCGCAGGACATCGCCTCGACCTCGTTCGCGGTGATGGAGATGTTCTTCGTCGCCTCGATCTGGTACCTGATCCTCACCTCGGTGTTCAGCGTCGGGCAGTTCTACCTGGAGAGGCACTACGCCCGCGGGTCGCTGCGCTCCCTGCCGCCCACCCCGTGGCAGAAGGTCAAGGCGAACCTCTCCCGACTCTCCAACCGTGAGGCGGTGACCCGATGACCGCCATGGTGAAGGCCGAGGGCGTCCACAAGTCGTACGGCGCCGCGCACATCCTCAAGGGCATCGACCTGGAAGTGCAGAACGGCGAGGTGTTCTGCCTGATCGGCCCGTCCGGTTCCGGCAAGTCGACCTTCCTCCGGTGCATCAACCACCTGGAGCAGATCAACGCCGGCCGGCTGTACGTCGACGGCCAGCTGGTGGGCTACCGCCAGAAGGGCGACAAGCTCTATGAGCTGAAGGACGCCGAGATCGCCGCCCAGCGCCGCGACATCGGCATGGTCTTCCAGCGCTTCAACCTCTTCCCGCACATGACGGCCCTGGCCAACGTCATGGAGGCGCCCATCCAGGTCAAGGGCGAGACCAAGGCGGTGGCGCGCGAGCGTGCCGAGCGCCTGCTCGACCGGGTCGGCCTGGGCGACAAGGCGGGGAACTACCCCTCGCAGCTCTCCGGCGGCCAGCAGCAGCGTGTCGCCATCGCCCGCGCGCTGGCGATGGAGCCGAAGCTGATGCTCTTCGACGAGCCCACCTCGGCGCTCGACCCGGAGCTGGTCGGCGACGTCCTCGACGTCATGCGGGACCTGGCCGAGTCGGGCATGACGATGGTCGTCGTCACGCACGAGATGGGCTTCGCCCGTGAGGTCGGCGACTCGCTGGTCTTCATGGACGGCGGCGTCGTGGTCGAGTCGGGCAACCCGCGGGACGTCCTGACCAACCCCCAGCACGACCGGACGAAGGCGTTCCTGTCCAAGGTGCTGTAAGGCACGCGCGAAGGGGCGGTACGGGTTCTCCCGTACCGCCCCTTCGCCGTGTCGCGCGCGGCTATTTCACGGCGAGGAGGAGGGTGTCCGAGGGCGAGGCCCAGACCGGGCGCGCCTCGCCGAAGCCGGCGGCGCGGAGGGTGTCGGCGTGCCAGCGCGCGGAGGGCGTGTCGCCGTCGGCGTGCTCGCCGTAGATCTCGAAGCGGCGGGCGGTGGGTCCGGCGAGGGCCGGGTCCGCCGCGGCGGCGGCCCACCACTCGGCCCAGTCCTGGGCGCCGGCGGCCTTGGCCCGGTCCATGGCGGCGTGCCGGTGTGCGCGCTCGGCGGCGTTGATGCGGGGCGTGGTCTCGTCGATCATGTGGTCGGCGTTCATGAAGACGCCGCCGTCCCGGACGAGGCCGGAGAGCCGGCCGTAGAGGGCCGTCAGCGGCTCCCTGTGCAGCCAGTGGAGGGCGGTGGCGGTGAGGACGGCGTCATAGGTGTCGTGGGGCAGCAGCGAGGTCCAGGACGGGTCCTTGAGGTCGGCCGCCACGAAGGTGACGCGCTCGTCGCCGGCGAAGTGGCCTTCGGCGATGGCCAGGAGGGCCGGGTCGAGGTCCACTCCAGTACTGGTGGAATCGGGGAACCTACGGAGCAGCCGATCCGTGATACTTCCCGTACCGCAGGCGAGGTCGAGCACGCGGGGCTTCGGTCCCACGACCGCTTCGACCATGTCGAGCATCACGCGGAACCGCTCCTCGCGGTCCGGCATGTACCACTCCTGCTGACGGTCCCAGCTCCGCTGCCAGGCCGCCCAGTCGGTTCCGGTCATCGCCGTACCCTCCCCGCTCCTTCGTAATACCCTCGAAGGGGACATAGCCATTACCCCTCACGACCAAGACCCTAGCCCGCCAGAGTAAGGACTACAAGTGGAACTGGCCTATTACTCGGACTATGCCGTGCGTCTGGTCAACACCGAGGAGCCGGCCCGCAACAAGGACAGCCTGACCTCCGTCGAGGTGATCCGGGAGCTCTTCGGCCCGGCCACCCAGATGGCCCGGCGGGTCACCGACCCGGACGTCACCCGCTTCCGGTCGGTGCGCGCCCGGCTGCGGGCGGTCTTCGTCGCGGCCGACGAGGGCGACCACACCGGCGCGGTCGACCTGCTGAACTCGCTCCTCCTGGAGTTCCCGGTCAGCCCCCAGATCTCCGGCCACGACCTCCTCGACGACGACGGCCGCCCCCGCTGGCACATGCACCTCGCCGACCACCCCTCGAACCCCACCGCGGGGTACGCGGCGATCGCGGCGATGGGCCTCGCCTTCCACCTGACCGAGTTCGGCGCCGACCGGCTCGGCCTCTGCCAGGCCCCGCCCTGCCGGAACGCCTACCTGGACACCTCCACCAACCGCTCCCGGCGCTACTGCTCCGACCGCTGCGCCACCCGCGCCAACGTCGCCGCCTACCGGGCCCGCAAGCGCCTGGAGGCCGAGCGGACGGACCACACCGGCCTCACCGCCGAGACGAGCCAGGAGAGCGTCACCGCCGCCGACCGCTGACGCCCCGGCGTCACCGGCCGGTACCGCGCCCGCACCCGCCCGAGGACCAGCTCGGGCGGTACGGCCCCGAAGACCCGGCTGTCCCCCTCGGCGGCCGGGTTGTCCCCCAGCACCCACCAGCCGCCGTCACGTCGCTCGATCAGCCGCTTCACGATGAGCAGATCCTGCTGGAGCGGATGCCGCAGGACCGCCACGCACCCGGGCCGCAACCGCCCGCCGTAGTGCACGAACAGCCGGTCCCCGTGCAGCAGCGTCGGCACCATCGACACCCCCGTCACCTCGGCGATCCCGAACGGAGCCCCGGCCTCCGCCACCTGCTCCCGCCCCGATTCCCTCATCCGGCACCTCCCGGTCCGCCCGCGCTCGCGCTCGTCCACTCGTACACGAGTCCCATGGTGACCCTGGACTTTTGACCTAAGCCCCAGGGGGCGCCCGCGAAAACGCCCTTCTCACCGAGTAATGTCCCACCTGAGAAGACGATCACGAGGAAGGACGGCTCAATGCTCTCCCGCCTGTTTGCCCCCAAGGTGACGGTCAGCGCCCACTGCGACCTCCCCTGCGGCGTGTACGACCCCGCCCAGGCCCGCATCGAGGCCGAGTCGGTCAAGGCTGTCCAGGAGAAGTACCAGGCCAACGAGGACGCGCACTTCCGCGCCCGCGCCACGGTCATCAAGGAGCAGCGCGCCGAGCTCGCCAAGCACCACGTCTCGGTGCTCTGGAGCGACTACTTCAAGGCCCCGCACTTCGAGAAGTACCCCGAGCTCAACCAGCTCGTCAACGACACCCTGAAGGCCCTCTCGGCCGCCAAGGCGTCCACCGACCCCAAGACGGGCGAGAAGGCCCTCGAGCTCATCGCCGAGATCGACCGCATCTTCTGGGAGACCAAGAAGGCCTGATCTCCCTCTAGGCGGCCTGACCTGCACTTTCGCGGGTCTCGCCACTTAGCTGTCCGCACCCGGTCCGCAGTCCGCCGAACACGGCGCCCCTGACGGCCCGGGTGCGGTCTTCTTTCCCCGGCCACAGGTGGGCGTAGACCGTGGCGGGTGCGGGCGCGGTACCGGCCGGTGACGCCGGGGCGTCAGCGGTCGGCGGCGGTGACGCCCTCCTGGCTCGTCTCTCAGGACGGGCCCTGAGCCGGTTCCGTCGGGAGGCTGTAGCGGCGCTTCTCCTTGGATGTGGCGCCGAGGCGGTCGTAGAAGCGGATGGCGCCGTCGTTCCAGACGGGTGTCTGCCACTGGACGTGGGTGAGGCCGAGCGTGCGGGCCTCGGATCGGACGGCGGCCGTCAGGAGGGGGCCGAGGCCGTGACCCCGGGAGGCCTCGGTGAGGTAGAGGCAGTCCATGTGGAGGTACTCGGCGCCGTCCCAGGTGGAGAGTTCGGGGGCGCAGGTGGCGTAGCCCGCGAGGGTGCCCTCGGGCAGGACGGCGACGAGGCAGCGCAGCCGGGGCGGTTCGGCGCCGAAGAGGAGGCGGGCGAGGCGGTCGGCGAGGCCGGGGGCCGGGGCGGGCGCCTTCTCGTACGCGGCGTGCTCGGTGATCAGTTCCACGACCCGGGGCAGCTCCTCGGGGCGCACGTGCCGTACGGCTGCCGGGCCGGGTCCCTCCTGGCGTGCGTTCATACGGTCATGATGCACGGCCCCACCGACAGCCTGGCCGCGGAGCCCTGGGCGCGGAGCCAGGCGCGGTAGGGGGCGGCACGGAGGGCGACTTCGCGGTAGGCGGTGGCGAGTTCCGCGTACAGGAGGTCGAGGGGGGCGCCGGGGCGGGCGTAGAGGAGGAGGCGGACCGCGAGGGGGTCGCCGCGGAGGGGGCGGATGGCCATGTCGTCGCGCGGGAGGGAGGTGGGCTGGCAGGGGGCGACGGCCTCGCCGAGGACGATGAGGGAGGCGGCCGTGTGGTAGTCGGCGTGGAGGAGGGGCGGGTCGATGCCGGCGGCGTCGAGGACGCGGCGGAGGCCGTCCCATTCGCCGTCCACGGTCGGGTCGACCATCCAGTGGTCGTCGGCGAGGTCGGCGAGGTCGACGACGGCCCGGGAGGCGGCCGGGTGGTCGGGCGCCATGGAGACGAACTGCGGTTCGCGGGCGACCAGGACCCTGCCGTCGAGGCCGTCGGGGACGCGTAACGGGCAGCCCTCCACCTCGTGGACGAACGCGACGTCGAGGCGGCCGGCGGCGACCGTCCGCAGCAGTTCGTTGGCGGAGACGTCCATGCGGAGGCCGACGTCGGTGTCCGGCAGCCGCTGGCGCAGTCGGCGCAGCCAGCCCGGGAGGGCCCGGCTCGCGGTGGACCCGACGCGGAGTCCCGGCCCGTCGGTGCGGGCGGCCGCGGCGCGGGTCTCGGTGACGAGGGCGGCCATGTCCGCGACCAGGGGGCGGGCCCGGTCGAGCAGGGAACGGCCGAGCGGGGTGGGCCGGCAGCCGGTGCGGCCCCGGGAGAAGAGCTCGGCGCCCAGGGAGTTCTCGATGCGGCGCAGTTGGGTGGTCAGCGAGGGCTGGCTCATGCCGAGTTGCCGTGCCGCCTTGTGCAGGCTGCCCGTGTCCGCGATGGCGCAGAGCGCGCGCAGGTGTCTCACCTCCAGCTCCATGCCCCGAGGGTAGGACGGCGGCCGGGCGTCGCACCAGATATCCGGAACGGCTCAATCTCCTTGCATTCCAAGGAAGTTGGGGCGAAGTGCAGGGGGTGATGCGGTGGGGCTATCGGCGGTTGGCATCATCCCCGGACGCCCCGGACGCCCCGAGACTCTCTCCGACCCCAAACAGGAGGAGCCCCCCATGCGTCACCCCAAGGTCCTCACCTCATTGCTGACCGCCACCCTCGGCGTCGGCCTCGCCGCCTCCCTCGGCACGGCCCCGGCGGCCGCCACGGCCCCGGCCCGGGCCGCCGAGACCGCCGCCGTGGCGTACGCCGGCTCGACCGCGGAGGCCAAGGCCAACCAGGCCTTCTTCGACGCCGTCGTGAAGTCGGTGGCGAAGAAGCGGGCCGCCACCCCGGGCGCGACCGCCGTCACCGTCGTCTACAGCGCCGCCAACGCGCCCACGTTCCGCACCCAGATAGCCCGCTCGACCCAGATCTGGAACAGCTCGGTGGTGAACGTCCGGCTCGTGGAGGGCAGCAACCCGGACTTCGCGTACTACGAGGGCAACGACTCCCGCGGCTCGTACGCCAGCACCGACGGGCACGGCAACGGCTACATCTTCCTCGACTACCGGCAGAACCAGCAGTACAACTCCACCCGTGTGACGGCCCACGAGACGGGGCACGTGCTCGGTCTCCCGGACCACTACAGCGGCCCGTGCAGCGAGCTGATGTCGGGCGGTGGCCCCGGCACGTCGTGCACGAACGCCCAGCCGAACGCGCAGGAGCGCTCACGCGTCGACCAGTTGTGGCGCTACGGCCTCGCCTCCGCGTTCAAGACCGCCTGAACCGACCGCACGTGAGCGACGGACGGCGGCGCCCCGCGCGGGGCGCCGCCGTTCCGTTCGGGTTCCGCGCCCCGCCGGGCGGTCAGGCCGTCAGGCCGTCAGGCCGTCAGGCCGTCAGGCCGTCAGGCCGTCAGGCCGTCAGGCCGTCAGGCCGTCAGGCCGTCAGGCCGTCAGGCCGTCAGGAGGAGACGGCGGCCGAAGTCCGCACCGGGCGGCAGCTGGCGGCGGACGAGGTCGAGCGCCCCGTCGAAGTCGCCTCCTGCGACGCACGCCTCGAAGGCGGCTCCGCCGTAGTGCAGGGTCAGGCTGAGGTCCGCGCGCTCACCGAGCGTCAGCAGGCAGGCGAGGGTGGCCTGCTGGGCGACGCCGTCCAGGAGGACGGGGAGCGGCAGGTCCCACTCCAGGACGCAGCCGGTGAGGGCGTGCCCGCTCAGGCCGGCCGCGCCCTCGCCGGCGGCGGTCAGCACGGCGAAGCTCTCGCCGGTGTACTCGACCCCCCTGATCCGGGTGGCGACGTGCCGCCCGTCGGCCGTGATGACGATCGCTTCCGCGCCGCTGCGGTCCCGGTACCAGCCGGTCCAGACTTCTGTCGACTCCGATGACATGCGCGGACTGTAGCGGTATGACCGGCTCCGGCGCGCGGCCGGTCACCCGGTGGCCGGACTTCTCCCGATCTCGCCGTTCTTGCCGGTCACGTGCGTGCTCGCGGCTTCCGCACCCTCGTACAGCTCGCACTCGGGGTTGCGGCAGGGCTGCACTTCCCACTCCGGCACCCAGGCCCCGAGGACCTTGTGCCGGGTGGCCATGACCGCACGTCGACGGCCGCAGGCCGGGCACTTCGGCTCGGCGAGGGGGTCCCGCGTCGTATGAGGCACCTCGTCACCCATGCCTCCAGGGTAGGACGGCACGCCGGACGGCGCGTCCCGGCGGGGCGGGCGCCGTCGCGGGCCGGACGGAGCGCTACCGCTTCCTGGTGTACGTCCGGACGAGCACGCCGTTGTCGAAGGCGCGGACCTCGCCCAGTTCGAAGTCGCGGGGTTCGAAGCCGGCGCCGAACATCGGCATGCCGGTGCCGTAGACCTGCGGGTAGGTCTTGATGACCAGCTCGTCGATCTCCTCGATGAGCTCGCCGGCGATGGTCGAGCCGCCGCAGAGGTAGATGTCGAGGGGGCTGTCCTCGGCCTTGAGCTCGCGGACGCGGCCGACGAGGTCGTCGGCGATCAGCTCGACGCCGGGGTGGGGCGACTCGGCCGTCGAGCGGGTGGCCACGTACTCGCGCAGGTGGCCGTACGGGCTGGTGACGCCGATGTCCAGGGCGAGTCGGTACGACCCCATCCCCTGCACGATCGTGTCGAAGTGCCTGTTCTCGCCGTCGATGCCGAGCACCTCCCGGACCTGTGTCGGGATGGCCTCGGGGTACTCGGTCCCCATCCACTCCATGTACGGGCCGTCGGCGTACTTGAACATCGACGTGGCGTCGCCCTCGGGGTCGCCGATGAAGCCGTCGATGGTGCAGGCGATGTAGTACGTGAGCTTGCGCAAACCGGTCCTCTTCGTCGGATGGCGTGGCCGCGACCGCAACCACGACAGTTATAGTGCTTCACCTGTAGTGGTTACGCAAGCCCTATGTTCGACGAGAACGTGCCCAGCCCGAAAGGAGCCCGACGTGGCGAGGAACCCCGAACGTCGTGCCGCACTGCTCGACGCCGCCATCGAGGTACTGGCGGACGAAGGCGCCCGCGGGCTGACCTTCCGGGCGGTCGACGCCCGGGCCGGGGTCCCCACGGGCACCTCGTCCAACTACTTCAACGACCGGGACCAGCTGCTCTCCCAGGTGGGCGACCGGATCTTCGTCCGGCTGACCCCGGCCCCGGACGCCCTGGAGACCGCCATGCTGCCGACGCCGGGCCGGCAACTCGTCCTGGAACTGATGCGCTGGGTCGCCCGGCGCCTGGCGGCCGAGCGCACCTGCTACCTCGGGCTCTTCGAGCTCCGGCTCGAAGCCGTCCGCCGCCCCGAACTGCGGACCCAGCTCACCAAGGTGCTCCGCTCCGACCTGGACGAGAACATCCGCGGACACCTCGCCGCCGGGATGCCCGGGGACGCGGACACGGTCCGGCTGCTCTACTTCGCCCTCACCGGACTCCTGCTCGACCACTTCACGGTCCCCGAGCTGCACGGCGACCGGGCTCTCGACGACCTGATCGAGACCGTGGTCGCCCGGATCGTCCCGGAGGCCTGACCGGCCGCGGCCGCCGCGTGCGCCGTACGACGAACCCCGCCGAGGCCCGACCGGCCGCGGCCCGGATCGGCGCGTGCGCCGTACGACCGACTCCGCCGAGGCCCGGCCGGCCGCGGCCCGATCAGCGCGTGCGCCGGGTGACGAACTCCGCGAGGGCGAGCAGGTCTCCCGCGGCCGCCAGGTCCGGGACCGCCTGGGCCAGGTACTCGACGGCGCGGCCCATGCGTTCGGCCGCCTGGGCCTGGGCCCAGTCGCGTCCGCCGGCCCGCTCCACCGCGTCCGCCGCCGCCCGTACCGCGGCCGCGTCGAGGGTCGGACGGGAGTACAGCTCGGCCAGCTCGTCGCCGGCCGGGGTGCCCGAGGTCAGCGCCGCCACGACGGGCAGCGACTTCTTGTGGGCGGCCAGATCGGCGCCGGCCGGCTTGCCCGTACGGTCCGGGTCGCCCCAGATGCCGATGAGGTCGTCGATCAGCTGGAAGGCGAGCCCCGCCTCCCGGCCGAAGGCGTCCATCGCCGCGACCTCCTCCTCGCCCGCGCCCGCGTAGAGCGCGCCGAGGGCGCAGGAGCAGCCGAGCAGGGCTCCGGTCTTGGCGGCGGCCATGGCCAGGCACTCATCGAGGGAGATCTCGCGGGGGCCGCGCTGCTCGAAGGCGCAGTCGGCCTGCTGGCCGGCGCAGAGTTCGATGATGCAGGCGGCGAGCCGTGCGGACGCCGCCGCGGAGGCGGGGTGCGGGTCCTCGGCGAGCAGCCGCAGGGCCAGCGCGCTCATCGCGTCCCCGGCCATGAGGGCGTCCGGGATCCCGAAGACGGTCCAGGCGGTGGGGCGGTGCCGGCGGGTGGGGTCCTCGTCGACGATGTCGTCGTGGAGCAGGGTGAAGTTGTGCGCGAGCTCGACCGCGGCCGCGGCCTTCACGGCCTGGGCCGTCTCGGCGCCGAGGGCGCGCGCGGCCGCGAGGACGAGCGCGGGCCGGATGGCCTTGCCCGCCTGCCCCGCGTCCGGGGTGCCGTCGGCCCGCTCCCAGCCGAAGTGGTACATGGCCACACGGCGTATGGAGCCCGGCAGGGACTCGACGGTGGAGCGCAGTTGGGGATGGACAGCGGTGCGCGTCTGGTCCAGGAGCCGCACGGCCCCCTGACCGTCGGTGACGGCATCCGCGCTGGTCATGGTCACGGTCTCTTCCTTCGCATCCTGCGCGGCGGCGGGCCCGGTGACGCCCGGGGGCGGGAGGGTTCGGTCCCCGCCCCCGGGCGTCGCCAACTCAGCGCCAGCGGCTGACCTCGACGTTCTCCAGGACCCCGAGCGCGTCCGGGACGAGGACCGCCGCCGAGTAGTAGGCCGTGACCAGGTACGAGATGATCGCCTGCTCGTCGATGCCCATGAAGCGGACGGAGAGGCTGGGCTCGATCTCGTCGGGCAGGCCGGTCTGGTGCAGGCCGATCACGCCCTGGTCGGCCTCGCCGGTACGCATGCAGATGATCGAGGTCGTACGGGCGTCGGAGACCGGGATCTTGTTGCACGGGTAGATCGGGACGCCGCGCCAGGTCGGGATGCGGTTGCCGTTGACGTCGATGGTCTCCGGCACCAGGCCGCGCTTGTTGAGCTCGCGGCCGAAGGCGGCGATGGCGCGCGGGTGGGCGAGGAAGAGCTTGGAGCCCCGCCGGCGGGAGAGGAGCTCGTCCATGTCGTCCGGGCTGGGGACGCCGTCGTGCGGCTGGATCCGCTGCCCGTAGTCGCAGTTGGAGAGGAGGCCGAACTCCTTGTTGTTGACGAGCTCGTACTCCTGGCGCTCGCGGAGGGCCTCGACCGTCAGCCGCAACTGCTGCTCGGTCTGGTTCATCGGCTGGTTGTAGAGGTCGGCGACGCGGCTGTGGACCTTCAGCACGGTCTGGGCGACGCTCAGTTCGTACTCGCGGGGC
Organism: Streptomyces sp. NPDC043176; assembly: GCF_056436715.1. Lineage (NCBI taxonomy): Bacteria > Bacillati > Actinomycetota > Actinomycetes > Kitasatosporales > Streptomycetaceae > Streptomyces > Streptomyces sp. NPDC043176. The sequence continues at coordinate 299,029 of NZ_JBWKCA010000001.1, read as the reverse complement.
GAGGCGTCGTAGTCGACGTACGTGTGCGGGACGACGGCCTCGCCGACGTGGCCGGCGGAGAGGTCGATGGCGGCCTCGCCGTAGTTGTTGGTGCGCTGGTCGGGCAGGGCGGCGACGGTCGCGAGGTGGGCGGCGAGGGAGACGGCCCGGTCGGCGAGGTTGCGCACGTCGCCCCGGGTGAGCTCCAGGACCGTGCAGGACGTGGCGGCCCGGGCGGTCCACTCCCAGCTGGCGTCCTCGCGGACCAGCGAGGCCTCGCCGAGGTAGGCGCCGTCGGCGAGGACGCCGAGGACGGCCTCGTCGCCGTAGGGCCCCTCGCCGATCTGCTCGATCCGGCCGTGCGCGAGGAGGAGCACGCGGTCGGCGGGGGTGCCGGCGGTGGCGATGATCTCGCCCGCCGCGTACTCCCGCTGGGTGCAGCGGGCCGCCAGTTCGGTGAGGGCTTCCTCGTCCTCGTAGCCGCGCAGGGCCGGGAGTTCGCCGAGCTCGGCCGGGATGACGGCGACCCGCTCCCCGGTCTGCACGAAGGTGACCCGGCCGTCACCCACGGAGTAGCTGAGCCTCCGGTTCACCCGGTACGTGCCGCCCTGCACCTGGACCCACGGCAGCGCGCGCAGGAGCCACCGGGAGGTGATCTCCTGCATCTGCGGGGCCGACTTGGTGGTCGTGGCGAGGTTCCGCGCGGCGGCGGTGCCGAGACTCTGCTGCGGCGCCTGCTGCTCCGCGCGGACGTCGTCGCCAACCGAACCAACGGACATGGAACTCCCTCTCGTATGACTGAGTTGCGAGACGAAGCCTTTCAGCACGGAGCGTGTCGGCGCCATTACACATTCGGGTGGGACTGTTCGACGATCTTCGGGGAATGTCACCTGATTTCCATCCGAACAGCGCAGCCCCACGGGCCCCTTGACGCCCTGTCCGGATCGGCTCGCACACGGTCCGAACGGATGGCAGCGGAGGGCCGGACTCCGGTACTCCGGAGGTTCACGTCCCCAGAAGGGAGTCCGCCATGGCCTCACCCATGACCGCGACCAGGTTCCTCGGCGCGCTGCGCAACGAGGGCCTGACGGTCGTCAAGGTCGGCGACTGGTCCACCCACAACCGCAACCACAAGGGCCCCTGGGGCCCGGTGCACGGGGTGATGATCCACCACACCGTGACCCGGGGCACCGCCGCGACCGTACGGATCTGCCGGGACGGCCACAAGGCCCTGCCGGGACCGCTCTGCCACGGCGTCATCGCCAAGGACGGCACGGTCCACCTCGTCGGCTACGGGCGCGCCAACCACGCGGGGCTCGGCGACGACGAGGTGCTCCGGGCGGTCATCGCCGAGCGCCGGCTCCCGCCGGACGACGAGGCCACCACGGACGGCAACCGCCACTTCTACGGCTTCGAGTGCGAGAACCTCGGGGACGGCGAGGACCCGTGGCCCAAGGTCCAGCTGGAGGCCATCGCGAAGGCGGCGGCCGCCGTGTGCCGGGCGCACGGCTGGACGCACCGCTCGGTGATCGGGCACCTGGAGTGGCAGCCGGGGAAGGTCGACCCGCGCGGCTTCACCATGGCCTCGATGCGGGAGCGGGTCGCCGACCTGCTGCGCTGACCGCGGAGCGGACGGCGAGAATGGCCGGGTGAACGCGTTCGACCTCTCCCGCCTGCGGCCCCGGCTCCCCTCGCCCCTGGAGCCGGTGGAGGACGAGCGCTTCACCCGGCGCGGGCTGACGCTGCTGCTCAAGCGGGACGACCTCATCCACCCCGACCTGCCGGGCAACAAGTGGCGCAAGCTCGCTCTCAACCTGCGCGCGGCGGACGGGCGGCCCGTGCTCACCTTCGGCGGCGCGTACTCCAACCACCTGCGGGCGACGGCCGCCGCCGGCCGGCTGCTCGGCTTCCCCACGGTCGGGATCGTGCGGGGCGACGAGCTGGCCGGGCGCGCGCTCAACCCGTCGCTCGCGCGCTGCGCGGCGGACGGGATGCGGCTGGAGTTCGTGGACCGGACCACGTACCGCGCGAAGAACGACCCGGCCACGCTCGCGAAGCTCCTGGAGCGGGCCCCCGCGGGCGCGTACGTGGTCCCGGAGGGCGGCAGCAACGAACGCGCCGTCCAGGGGTGCGAGGCGCTGGGGCGGGAGCTCTCCGGTCTGGCGGACACGGTCGCGGTCGCCTGCGGCACGGGCGGCACCCTGGCGGGGCTCGCGGCCGGGCTCGCCCCGGGGCAGCGGGCGCTGGGCGTCCCCGTCCTGAAGGGCGGCTTCCTCGGCGGGGAGGTGCGGGCCCTCCAGGCGGCGGCGTTCGGCGGCCCACGCGGCGACTGGGCCCTCGACGACCGCTTCCACTGCGGGGGCTACGCGCGCACGTCCCCCGCCCTGGAGGCCTTCGCACAGGACTTCGAGGCGCGGCACGGACTCGCCATCGAGCGGCTGTATGTCGCCAAAATGCTGTACGGCCTCGTCACCCTCGCAGAAGAGGGCGCCTTCCCGCCGGGCAGCCGCCTCGCGGCGGTGGTGACGGGAGCACCCTAGGCGGCGGCGACGGGAGCGCACCCGGCGGGCGACGGACGGGGGCTCCCCGTCGGCCGCGGGCGGACCGCGGCGGACGGGGGCTCTCCGGGGATGCCTAGTCGGTCTCCCGGTAGGCGGCCGCCTCCTCCAGGTCGAGGCGGCGGAGGAGGGTCCGCATCATCTCGTCGTCGATCCGGCGCGCGTCGCGCAGCTGGACGAAGACCTCGCGCTCGGCGTCGATCATCTCGCGCGACAGCCGCCGGTAGGTGTCGTCCACGGTCTCGCCGGTGACCTCGTTGACGGCGCCGAGCCGCTCCCACACGGCGTTGCGGCGCCGCTCCAGGACGGTGCGCAGCCGGTCGGCGAGGGGCGCAGGCAGGGCGTTGCGCTCGTCGGTGAGGAGCGCGTCGAGACGCTCCTCCGCCGCGCGCGAGGCCTCGCTCTGGGCCTGCGCCTCGGCCAGCGTCTCGGCGTACGCGTCCCGTCCGGGAAGGCGCAGGAGGCGGATGAGCGGCGGCAGGGTGAGGCCCTGCACCACCAGCGTGCCGATGACGGTGGTGAAGGTGAGGAAGAGGACGAGGTTGCGGGCGGGGAACTCCACGCCGTCGGTGACGACGGGGATGGAGAACGCGATGGCGAGGGAGACCACTCCGCGCATGCCGGCCCAGCCGACGACGAGGGGTGCCTTCCAGTCGACCCCCGGTTCGCGCTCCCGGACCTTCCCCGAGACCCACCGGGGCAGGAAGGTCGCCGGATAGACCCAGACGAACCGGACGAGCACCACGGCGACGAAGACCCCGACGGCGTACCAGGCCGCCTCGCCGATCCCGTACTGCCCGAGGCCCTGGACGACGTAGGGCAGTTGGAGGCCGATCAGGGCGAAGACGGCGGACTCGAGCACGAAGGCGACCATCTTCCAGACGGCCTCCTCCTGGAGCCGGGTGGCGAAGTCGACCTGGTACGCCCGGTGGCCGAGGAAGAGGCCGACCACGACGACGGCGAGGACGCCGGAGGCGCCGACCTCCTCGGCCGCCGCGTAGGCGACGAAGGGGATGAGGAGGGAGAGGGTGTTCTGGAGGAGGGCCTCGCCCAGGCGGCAGCGGAGCCAGTGGATGGGGACCATGAGGACGAGGCCGACGCTGATGCCGCCGATCGCCGCGAGCGCGAACTCCCCGAGGCCGCCGGCCCAGCTGATGCCCTCGCCGACGGCCGCCGCGAGGGCCACCTTGTACGCGGTGATCGCGGTGGCGTCGTTCACCAGGGACTCGCCCTGCAGGATGGTGGTGATCCGGTGGGGCAGGCCGAGCCTGCGGGCGATGGCGGTGGCGGCCACCGCGTCCGGCGGGGCGATCACCGCGCCCAGCACCAGCGCCGCGGTCAGCGGCAGGTCGGGCACGAGGACGTACGCGAGCCAGCCCACGGCCACGGTGGCGAAGAGGACGTATCCGACGGAGAGCAGGGCGACCGGCCGGATGTTGGCCCGCAGGTCGAGGTACGAGGAGTCGAGGGCGGCCGTGTAGAGGAGCGGCGGCAGGATCAGCGGCAGCACGATGTGCGGGTCGAGCGTGTAGTCCGGCACCCCCGGGACGTACGCGGCGGCGAGGCCGGCGGCGACCAGGAGCAGCGGCGCGGGTACGGGCGTCCTGCGGGCGAACCCCGCGATGGCGGCGCTCGCCGCCACCAGTGCCACCAGCTGCAGTGCGTCCATGCCCGTCCCCGATTCGTGCCGCCACGTAACCTGGCCATCATGAGCGAGTGCCCGCACGTAGCCGAAATGCCGCGCCCCGAACCGGCGCCGCTGGCCGACACCTGCCCCGAGTGCCTGGCGGACGGCACGCACCCGGTCCAGCTGCGGCTCTGCCTGAGCTGCGGCCACGTGGGCTGCTGCGACTCCTCGGCGGGGCGGCACGCGACGGGGCACTACTCCTCGACCGGCCACCCGGTGATGCGGACCTTCGAGCCGGGCGAGGCCTGGCGCTGGTGCTTCGTGGACGGGTCGATCGTCTGAAGACCGGTCGCCGCGGTCCGGTGCCGGCCGTCCCACCGCCGGGCCGTCCCGGCAGTCCGCCCGCCCGCCGGGACGGTTCGGCCCCGGTCCTGCCGTCGCCTGGCCGTCCCGGCCGTACGCCCTCGGACACGGTTCGGTGCGGACGCGGTTCGACCGCCTCGGGGTTGGGTACGTCCTCCCTCCGCCGGTCGCTCGTTTTCGGCCCCCGCAGACCTCTGCCCACCGTCCGCGCCCATGGGCCTACCATGGGTGACGAGCGTGATCGGGGGCCGGGGGGCTCACGGCGACACGGCGGGACGGATCGCGATAGCGTCACGGCGGACCGCGCAGCCCCCTGCGTACCGCCCGGTCCGGGGGCTTCTCCCCCCGGACCCCGAATGAGCTTGTGCCACCTTGGAGGTGAGGGTGTCCCAGATCGCAGGCGAGCCCGGGACCCAGGACTTCGTGGAAGTCCGGCTGCCCGCTGCGGGTGCCTATCTGTCCGTGCTGCGTACGGCCACGGCCGGCCTCGCGGCGCGCTTGGACTTCACCCTCGACGAGATCGAGGACTTGCGGATCGCGGTCGACGAGGCCTGCGCCATTCTGCTCCAGCAGGCCGTGCCGGGCTCCGTCCTCAGTTGTGTCTTCCGGCTGGTCGACGACTCCCTGGACGTGACGGTGTCCGCCCCCACCACGGACGGCCGGGCACCCGAGCGGGACACCTTCGCCTGGACGGTGCTGTCGGCACTGGCCGGAAAGGTGGAGTCGTCGGTGGCCGATGACCGTACGGTCTCGATCAGCCTGTACAAACAGCGCGGCGCGGGGCCAGGCCCGGCGTGAGGAGCGGGGACGCGACGGCCGGCATCCCTGAGCAGCAGGCGCGGCCGCATGAGGTCGCTATGGAGCGGGCGGACCAGATGAGCGAGCACGAGCAGCACCACGAGGTTCCCGGGGCCCCAGGTGTCCCGGAGGCCCCCGGGACGCCCGGGGCGCCCGGCAGCGAGCAGGCCCCGAGCGGCGCGGCCGGGGTCGTGGAGACGGCCGAGCACGCCGCCGAGGCGGACAAGGCCGACGAGGCCGACGAGCTCCCGGACGCCCACGTCGTCCCCGATCCGCACGACCGGAGCGGCGCCCGCGCCCTCTTCTTCGAGCTCCGCGAGCTGCCGGAGGGCTCCCAGGAGAAGGCGGAGCTCCGCAACCGCCTGGTCCGGATGCACCTGCCGCTGGTGGAGCACCTGGCCCGGCGCTTCCGCAACCGCGGAGAGCCGCTGGACGACCTGACGCAGGTCGCGACCATCGGCCTGATCAAGTCGGTCGACCGGTTCGACCCGGACCGCGGGGTCGAGTTCTCGACGTACGCGACGCCCACGGTCGTCGGTGAGATCAAGCGGCACTTCCGCGACAAGGGCTGGGCGGTACGGGTGCCGCGCCGGCTCCAGGAACTGCGGCTGTCGCTGACCACGGCGACGGCGGAGCTGTCCCAGCAGCACGGCCGGTCACCGACCGTGCACGAGCTCGCCGAGCGGCTCGGGATCTCGGAGGAGGAGGTCCTCGAGGGCCTGGAGTCGGCGAACGCCTACTCGACGCTCTCCCTGGACGTCCCCGACACGGACGACGAGTCGCCGGCGGTGGCGGACACCCTGGGCGCGGAGGACGAGGCCCTGGAGGGGGTCGAGTACCGCGAGTCGCTCAAGCCGCTCCTGGAGGGCCTGCCGCCCCGGGAGAAGCGGATCCTGCTGCTGCGTTTCTTCGGGAACATGACCCAGTCGCAGATCGCGCAGGAGGTCGGCATCTCGCAGATGCACGTGTCCCGGCTGCTGGCCCGGACCCTGGCGCAGCTGCGGGAGAAGCTCCTGGTGGAGGAGTAGGTCAGGCTTCCCGACCGGGGCGCCGGATGCCGAGCGCCTCGGTCGTGGCCGGGTTCACCAGCAGGACGAGCCCGGTGACCGCCAGGATCCCGAGGACGGCGCCGGCCGGGATCATCGCGCTGTTCGCCTGGAGCATCTGCCAGGCGACCGGCAGCGCCAGGATCTGGGTGATGACGGCCGGACCGCGGCTCCAGGAGCGGCGCAGCCACAGCCCGCGGGCCGCGGCGAGCGGGATCAGGCCGAGTGCGACGAGCGTCACCGCGCCGGTCAGCGCCCCGGTGAGGTCGCCGGCCTTCTCGGTCAGGGCGTGCACCAGCATGTACACGCCCCCGGCGAGGAGTCCGAGGCCCTCGATGCCGGCCACGGCCGCCGCGGCGGTGAGACGGTTGGGTCGCGGGGTCTGCTCCGTGCTGCTCATGGAAGGCAGGGTAGCCGGGCGGGACGGGCCCCCGGGCGGGCCGGGTGCGGGTCGCCGGAGCACGGCTGGGCTGGGCCCGGTACCGCCGGGTAGGTACGCTGGCGGTCATGCGCGCACTTCTCGTGGTCAACCCGGCAGCCACCACCACCAGTGCCCGCACCCGTGACGTGCTCATCCACGCGCTGGCGAGCGAGATGAAGCTGGAGGCGGTCACCACCGAGTACCGCGGCCACGCGCGCGACCTGGGCAGGCGTGCCGCCGACACGGGCAACATCGACCTGGTCGTGGCCCTCGGCGGCGACGGCACGGTGAACGAGGTGGTGAACGGGCTGCTGCACGACGGGCCCGACCCCGACCGGCTGCCGGGCCTCGCGGTGGTCCCGGGCGGCTCGACCAACGTCTTCGCCCGCGCGCTCGGTCTGCCGAACGACGCCGTGGAGGCGACCGGCGCCCTGCTCGACGCGCTGCGCGAGCGCCGGGCACGCACCGTGAGCCTCGGTCTCGCCTCGGGGACGCCGGGCACCGAGGACGAGGCGGTGCCGTCCCGCTGGTTCACCTTCTGCGCCGGTCTCGGATTCGACGCGGGCGTCGTCGGCCGGGTCGAACAGCAGCGGGAGCGCGGGAAGAGATCCACCCACGCCCTCTATCTGCGCCAGGTGGCGCGCCAGTTCCTGGAGGACCCGCACCGCCGGCACGGGACGATCACCCTGGAACGCCCCGGGGCCGAGCCGGTCGAGGACCTGGTCCTCTCCATAATCTGCAACACCTCCCCCTGGACCTACCTGGGCAATCGCCCGGTGTACGCGTCCCCGGAGGCTTCCTTCGAGACAGCCCTCGACGTGCTCGGACTGAGCCGTCTCTCCACTCCGGCGGTGGCCCGGTACGCCACCCAGCTGCTCACCTCGACCCCCGAGCGGGGCCCGCGGGGCAAGCACGCCGTGACTCTGCACGACCTGACCGACTTCACCTTGCATTCGAAGGTCCCCCTCCCTCTGCAGATGGACGGAGACCACCTGGGACTGCGTACGAGCGTGACGTTCACAGGCGTACGCCGTGCACTGCGTGTGATTGTGTGAGCGGAAGGGCCCAAAGTCCTTTCACTCGAACGTTTAGGCGCGCATCCACCCCTTAGAAGTACGGCTGTGACCTAGCCGACACCGAGGAATCAAAAAAAACTTTCCGGAAGGGGTTGTATCCGTTGCCGGGGTTTGGGAGTCTCTTCTTGGCGATCGGGACGGCCCGCAACACCGGCCTCCACTGAGAGCCAGAACCCCTCCTCAGTAATCAGGACCACACCAGTTCACCTGGCAGTCGGCCCTTCCCTTGCGGGGGGATTCGTGAAAGCGTTCACATTCACAAGCAACTGGCACGTAACACTGAGAGAGGTAGCAGCCATGGACTGGCGTCACAACGCCGTTTGTCGTGAGGAAGACCCCGAGCTGTTCTTCCCCATCGGCAACACCGGTCCTGCGCTGCTGCAGATCGAGGAAGCCAAGGCCGTCTGCCGCCGCTGCCCCGTCATGGAGCAGTGCCTGCAGTGGGCGCTCGAGTCCGGCCAGGACTCCGGCGTCTGGGGTGGCCTCAGCGAGGACGAGCGCCGCGCGATGAAGCGCCGTGCCGCTCGCAACCGGGCGCGTAACGCCAGCGCCTGACGACCACCGACAGCCTGAGGCCGGCGGCGCACACATCGCGTGTGCAATCACCGCCCTTGAGCCGCAGCGCGCAGCAGTAACCCACAGCATTCGAGCCCCGGCCGATCCCTTCGGTCGGGGCTCGCTGCTGTGTCCGCGCGCCGGTTCCGGGGCCGCCCCTCCCGAAGCCGCTCCTTCGGTGGCCGCCTCTTCGGCGGAAACCGGTTCCGCGGACGCCACTTCTGCGGAAACCGGTTCCGAGGACGCTACTTCTGCGGCTGCACGGGAACGTCGAGGACCACCTTCGTGCCGCGTTCGGCGCCCGGGAGCATGTCGAAGGAACCGCCCAACTCCCCTTCCACCAGGGTTCGTACGATCTGCAGGCCGAGGTTGCCGGCCCGCTGCGGGTCGAAGCCGTCGGGCAGACCGCAGCCGTCGTCCTGGACGGTGATCAGGAGCCGGGCGTCGGCCCTGGGCTCGCCGCGCACGGCGGTGACCTCGACGGTGCCCTGCTCGCCCTGCGCGAAGGCGTGTTCCAGCGCGTTCTGCAGGATCTCGGTCAGGACCATGGAGAGCGGGGTCGCGACCTCGGCGTCGAGGATGCCGAAGCGGCCGGAGCGCCGGCAGGTCACCTTGCCCGGAGAGATCTCGGCGACCATCGCGATCACCCGGTCGGCGATCTCGTCGAACTCCACCCGCTCGTCCAGGTTCTGGGACAGCGTCTCGTGGACGATGGCGATCGAACCGACGCGCCGCACGGCCTCGTTGAGGGCCTCACGGCCGCGGTCGGAGTCCATCCGGCGGGACTGGAGGCGCAGCAGGGCGGCCACCGTCTGGAGGTTGTTCTTCACCCGGTGGTGGATCTCCCGGATGGTGGCGTCCTTGGTGATCAACTCGCGCTCGCGGCGACGCAGTTCGGTGACGTCACGGAGCAGCACGAGCGAACCGATGCGCGTGCCCTTGGGCTTCAGGGGGATGGCCCGCAGCTGGATGACCCCGCCGTTGCCCTCGACCTCGAACTCGCGCGGCGCGTAGCCGGAGGCGAGGGTGACCAGGGCCTCGTCCACCGGCCCGCGGGAGGGGGCGAGTTCGGCGGTGATCTGGCCGAGGTGCTGGCCGACGAGGTCGGCGGCGAGGCCGAGGCGGTGGTACGCGGAGAGGGCGTTGGGCGACGCGTACTGGACGACGCCCTCCGCGTCGAGGCGGACGAGTCCGTCGCCGGCCCGGGGCGAGGAGTCCATGTCGACCTGCTCGCCCGGGAAGGGGAAGGTCCCGGCCGCGATCATCTGGGCGAGGTCGGAGGCCGACTGGAGGTAGGTGAGCTCCAGCCGGGAGGGGGTCCGGACGGTCAGCAGGTTGGTGTTGCGGGCGATGACGCCGAGGACCCGGCCCTCGCGGCGCACGGGGATGGACTCGACCCGCACCGGGACCTCCTCGCGCCACTCGGGGTCGCCCTCGCGGACGATCCGGCCCTCGTCGAGCGCGGCGTCGAGCAGCGGACGGCGGCCGCGCGGCACCAGATGGCCGACCATGTCGTCCTGGTAGGAGGTGGGGCCGGTGTTCGGCCGCATCTGGGCGACGGAGACGTACCGCGTGCCGTCGAGGGTCGGGACCCAGAGGACGAGGTCGGCGAAGGAGAGGTCGGAGAGCAGCTGCCACTCCGACACCAGCAGGTGGAGCCACTCGAGGTCGGAGTCGCTCAGGGCGGTGTGCTGGCGCACGAGGTCGTTCATGGAGGGCACGATGCGAGCGTACCCGCGGAATTCAGGGGCGGTGAACCTGGATCTCCGGGGCTCCGTGTTGGAGGATGGGCCCGGAAGCACCGCGTTCGCATGGATGGACAGACAAGAATGGTCTAGTCCACAATGAACGCAACCAAGCCTCCATCCTCCCCGCACAGGAGGATGGAACGAGGTACCCGACGCTCTCTGCCCTGACTGCGTCGAGACCTCCCACAACGGCCGAGGGACCGCACACCCCCGGCCGGGCAACTCCGGGCTGCGGTGCCGGACGGGCTGAGGGTCCCGTCAGGCGCCGCGGCCCGCGGGTGTTTCCGGGGCCGTTCCGAGGCCCCCTTTCCCTCTCACTCCCCCGCCGTCGCCGGGCAGGTGCGTGTGGCCGCTTCCCTGCAGGGGCAGGCCGCGACCTCCCCGGCCGTCACGCCGTCACGCCGTCACGCCATCACGCTGTCGCGCCGTCGCGCCTTCGCGGGCCCTCAGGGGAAGGCCGGACCGGCGTTCGGGGGGCCACGGCGGCGCGTTTCCGATGGGACGGGAGGGCTTCGAGTGGCTGGGGTGTCGGGTGCGGTCGACGATGGAGGCGATGGCCGTCCGTGGGGTGGAACGGCATGAGGAGAAGGCCTCTCCTCTGCTAGATTTGGCCTTTGATTGGTCTATACCACATGGCCCCTCACCGGCCCCTCACCAGATCGGCAGGCACAGCGTGGAAGTTGTCATCGTCAAGGACGCCAAGGCGGGCGGCGAGCTCATCGCGGACGGCATCGCCGACCTCCTGCGCCGCAAGCCCGACGCGCTGCTCGGCGTGGCGACGGGTTCGACTCCGATCCCGATCTACGACGCCCTCGTCGCCCAGGTCACGGCCGGTTCCGTGGACGCCTCGCGGGCCCGGATCGCCCAGCTGGACGAGTACGTCGGCCTGCCCGCCGGTCACCCGGAGTCGTACCGCTCCACCGTGCTCCGCCAGGTCGTCGAGCCGCTCGGCCTCTCCCAGGACGCCTTCATGGGCCCCGACGGCTCCGCCGAGGACGTCCAGGCGGCCTGCGAGGCCTACGACGAGGCGCTGGCCCAGGCCGGCGGTGTGGACCTGCAGATCCTCGGGATCGGCACCGACGGGCACATCGGCTTCAACGAGCCGTGCTCCTCGCTCGCCTCCCGCACCCGGATCAAGACGCTCACCGAGCAGACCCGGGTGGACAACGCGCGCTTCTTCGGCGACGACATCGAGCAGGTGCCGCACCACGTCATCACCCAGGGCATCGGCACCATCCTGGAGGCCCGTCACCTGGTGCTGCTCGCCACCGGCGAGGGCAAGGCCGAGGCCGTGGCGCAGACCGTCGAGGGCCCGGTGTCGGCGCTGGTGCCGGCCTCCGCGCTCCAGCTCCACCCGCACGCCACGGTCGTCGTCGACGAGGCCGCCGCGTCCAAGCTGAAGCTCGCGGAGTACTTCCGCCAGACGTTCGCCGCCAAGCCCGCCTGGCAGGGCATCTGAACCGCCCGCTCTCCCGGTCGCACCAAGGGGCCTGGCACCTTCTCAGGTGCCGGGCCCCTTCGCGTACGGGAGCCGGAGCCGTCAGGCGCCGGTGCCCACGACGGCCTCGGCGGCCGCGCGACCGCAGACCCGGGCCGCTCCGTGCGTGGCGATGTGCAGCGCGCCGCGGGGCTCCGCCTCGTTGAGGCCCATCTCGACCACGACGCTGTCGGGGCGGGCCGCGAGGAGGCGGTCCAGGGCCGCGGTCATCCACGGGTACCGGTGGACGTCCCGGACGACCGCCACGATCCGCCGCTCCCCCGCGGCCGCGAGGACCTCGTCCACGGCGGAGGACTCGTCGTACGATCCGGTCTCCGTGCCGGGCAGCAGGCGCTCCAGCTCCGCGGCGATGCCCCACGGCGTCTCGTCGCCGACCGCGAAGTTCGCGACGGGCGTGAAGGAGGCCACGAAGGGAGCGCTGGTCATCGGCGTGTGAGGCCGCTCCCCCCGGGTCACCCTGAGGGCCCGGCGGGCCGCGACGAGTCCGATGTCGGTGCCGGGCGCGGTCCCCTCCTGCACTGCCGCGCCCGACACCGTCCCAGCCCCGCCCCTGGCCCGGTGCGCCTGGGTCCAGGCCGCCAGGGCGCGCACGCGCGCCGCGGCGTCGGCCAGCCGCTCCTCGGGCAGTTCACCGGTCCGTACCGCGCCGACCAGCGCGTCGCGCAGCCGCAGCACGGTGTCCTCGTCGCACAGCCCGCCGCCGACGCAGATGGCGTCGGCGCCCGCGGCGATCGCGAGGACGGATCCGCGCTCGATGCCGTACGTCGCCGCGACGGCCTGCATCTCCATGCCGTCGGTGACGATCAGCCCCTCGAAGCCCAGCTCCTGGCGCAGCAGACCGGTGAGGATCTGCGGGCTCAGGGTGGCCGGACGGTGAGGGTCGAGCGCGGACAGCAGGATATGCGCGCTCATGACCGCTTTGGTACCCGCGGCGATGGCGGCGCGGAAAGGTACCAGCTCACGGGTGTGCAGTGTGGCGAGGTCCACATCGATCCGGGGCAGCGCGTCGTGGGAGTCCACGTTGGTGTCGCCGTGTCCGGGGAAGTGCTTCGTGCAGGCCGCGACCCCGACGCCCTGGAGGCCGTCGACGTACGCCACCGTGTGCCGGGCGACCAGGTCCGGGTCCGGCCCGAAGGACCGGACGCCGATGACCGGGTTCTCGACGTTGGAGTTGACGTCGGCCGACGGCGCCCAGTTCAGGTCGACGCCGCACCGGGCGAGCCTGCGGCCCAGCTCGCGGGCGACGGCCCGGGTGAGCTCGACGTCGTCGACGCTGCCCAGGGCGTAGTTGCCGGGGAAGGAGGAGCCCTCCTTGACCTCCAGGCGGGTCACGTCCCCGCCCTCCTCGTCGATGGCGACGAGGACGTCGTCCCGCTCGGCCCTCAGCTGCGCGGTGAGCGCGGCGAGCTGGCCGGGAGTGACGATGTTCCGGCCGAAGAGGCCGACCGACGACAGGCCCTCGCCGATGCGGCGGAGCAGCCAGTCGGGGGCGGTGGTGCCGACGAAGCCGGGCTGGAGGACCGTGAGCGCGTCACGCGTCAGGGTGTCCGAGCCGTGTACGAGAGTGGTCATGGGGCTCGGTTATCCCTTCACCGCGCCGGCGGTCAGGCCGGCGGCCATCTTGCGCTGGACGAGCAGGAAGAGGATCACGATGGGGACGGCCATCATGGTGGAGCCGGCCATCATCGGGGCGTACTCGGTGCCGTTCTTGGTGATGAAGTTGCTGAGCCAGACGGTGGCCGTCTGGTTCTGCTGGCTCATCAGCATGAGGGCGTAGAGGTACTCGTTCCACGCCTGGATGAAGCCGTAGACGGAGGTGGCGACCATGCCGGGCGCGAGCAGCGGGAAGACGACCCGGACGAAGGCGCCGGTGCGGGTGCAGCCGTCGACCATGGCGGCCTCCTCCAGCTCCTTCGGGATGTTGACGATGAAGCCGCGCAGCGTCCACACCGTGAAGGGGAGGATGAAGGTCAGGTAGGTGATGATCAGGCCGGTGAGCCTGTCGTACTGACCGAGGTCGTTGAGGAGCAGGAAGACCGGGATGATCATGGCGACCAGCGGGACCATCTGGACCGCGAGGATGCCGACGATCACGATCTTGCGGCCGCGGAAGGCGAAGCGGGAGATCGCGAGGGCGGCGAGCAGGCCGACCGCGATGCCGATGACGACCACGACGAGGGAGACGACGAGGCTGCGGACGACCGGGCCCCAGAAGTCCGCGATGTCGAGGGCGCGCTTGAAGTTCTCGAGCGTGAAGGTCGACGGGAAGAACTTCGGGTCGGGGTCGATCGCGTCCTTGGACGGCTTGAACGCCGTGTTGAGCATCCAGTAGACCGGGAAACCGGCCGTGGCGACGACGAGCAGGCCGAGGAGGTTCCAGCCGAGCTTGGACTTGCGGCGGTGGGTGACGGCCGGCGCCGGCGACTTGGCCGGGGCTGCCGTGGCGTTGGCGGCGCTCACTCCACATCTCCGATCTTGAGCATCTGGCGCATGTAGACGGCGACGACGCCGAGCAGCAGCAGGACCGTGACGAGCGCGATCGCGGAGCCGGTGCCGTAGTCGTTGACGACGAACGCCCGGTCGAAGGAGTACGTGGTGAGCAGCTGGAACTCGGGCTCCGGGTGGCCGTTGCGCATCACGTAGACCTGCGGGAAGACACCCATGTCCCAGATCACCGACAGCGTGGTCAGCATGACGATGATGGGCTTGAGGATGGGCAGGGTGACGAAGCGGAAGACGCCCCAGGCGCCGGCTCCGTCCAGGCGGGCGGCCTCCTCGAGCTCCTTGGGCACCTGCGTGAGGCCGGCGCTCAGGGTGATCACGACGAAGGGGACGGCGCCCCAGACGACCAGCAGCATGATGACGGCGAGGCCCTGCGGGCCGCTGGCGAACCAGTTGTGGCCGATCATGTCGACGCCGGGGATGCGGCTGAGCAGCCAGTTCAGCACGCCGTAGTCGGCGTCGAAGAGCCACTTGAAGATGGCGGTGGCGACGATGATGGGCATGCCCCAGCTCGCCACGAGCACGATGTTGATCAGCGCCTTGACCCAGCCCGAGACGCGCTGGAGCAGCAGGGCGATCATCATGCCGAGGACCATGGTGACGATCACGGCGCCGGCCGCGAAGATCACGGTGCGCAGGACGACGGCCCAGAACTCTCCGTCACCGAGGATCTTGGTGAAGTTGTCGAAGCCGGCCGACTCCGCTTCCTGGAAGCCCCACAGCTGGGGCTGGCCGAACTTCTGGAACGAGAGGGCGACCAGGCGGACCAGCGGGTAGCCCAGTACCAGGAGCAGGACGAGGAGACATGGCGCGAGCAGCAGCCATGGGACGCCTGCCCCGCCGTTCGACTTCTTGCCGGGCTTCCCCGGGACCCCGGCTGCGGAGCCGGAGGGTGGCGATTGCCGCACCGGCGGCACCTTCGCGGTGGTTGTGTCTGCGGCACTCATCCCGTGCTCCTCAGCGATCCCTCTCGTGGTACGGGCGGCAGGGCCCCGTCACGGTGACGGGGCCCTGCCCGTAGGTCACTTGGTGTTGATGACCTTGTCGATCGCGGTGTCGGCGGCCTTGGCGGCCTCCTCGACGGACTTGCCCTTGGCGATGTCGATGAGCATCGTCTTGAGGATCTGGGCCTTCTCGACCTGGCCCCAGCCCGGAGCGGTCGGGACGAAGTAGCTCGACTCGGCGGCGGTGGCCGCGACGGCGGTGGCCGGGTCGCTCTTCAGCGGGGCGAGGTCGGCCTTGTTGTTGGGCAGGTTGCCCTTGGCGATGAGGCCCTTCTGGCCCTCGGCGCCGGTGAAGGCGGCGATCCACTCGCCGGCGACGCCCTGCGCCTTGGACTTGACCGGGATGGCCAGGTCGGAGCCGCCGAGGAAGACCGGGAGGGGCTTGCCGTTCGGGCCGGGCATCACGAAGTTCTCGAGCTTGTCCTTCAGCCCGCCGACCTTGTCGGACTTCGGGTCGGCGGCGGTGGCGCCCTCCCAGCCGGCGGCGAAGATCGTGGCGGACTTGCCCTGGCCGAAGACGACGGGACGGTCGGACTCGTCCTTCGTCTTGTCGCCGTGCATGTACTTGTCGAGGATGTTCTTGTACTCGGTGAGGCCCTTGACGGACTCGGGCGAGGAGAGGTTCGCCTTCCAGGTCTCGCCGTCCTGCTTGGCGATGGAGCCGCCCGCGTCGAAGACGAAGGACATCGCGGCGTACCAGTCGGGCGACGGCTGGTACCAGGCGCTGAACTTGTCGCCCTTCTTCGCCTGGATGGCGTCGAGGGCGGCGGTCAGCTCGGCCCAGGTCTTCGGGGCGGCCTTGACGCCCGCCTCGGCGGCGACGTCCTTGCGCCAGGTGCCGACGCGGCCACCGGCGTAGTAGGGGACGCCGTAGGTCTTGCCGTTGTAGGTGACCGAGTCCTTGAGGGCGTCGAGCCACTTGTCGGAGTTCGCGAACTTCGACGCGTCGACCTCGGCGAAGGCGCCCTTGGCCATGTAGCTGATCATCTCGGTGTTGCCCATTTCGACAACATCCGGGGCCTTGTCCGTGGCGAGCACCGCGTCGAGCTTGGTGTTCTTGTCCGGCCAGCCGTAGTACTCGTGCTTGATCTTGATGCCCGGGTGCTTCTTGGTCACCGCGTCGTCGGCGGCCTTGACCAGCTCGGGCCAGTTGTTCTGGGCGTCCACCGTCAGCCAGACGGTGAGCTCCTTGGCGTCGCCGCCGGCGTTGTCTCCGGACTTGTCGGAGCCCCCACACGCCGCGATCGAGACCATCATGCCCGCGACGCCGATCGCCGCGATGAGCTTGCGCTTCACGCCACCCTCCTCAGGGATGCCTGCAACCCCTGCCCACCGCGCGAAGACATACGTCGGGTAGTGCTCGTGGGGCTGGGACCTGGTCTTTAATGGTTTAGACCAGTACCCGGAGCTTGGCCTAGACCTTTTGGGGTGTCAAGAGTGTGTAAGACGGGTAGTGGCGTCCGTTATCGGACCGACACCTCGCCTCGGCGCGCCCTCCGGAAGGCGGGTGGGGGACCCTGGAATTGCCCCCACCTCGCGACCTGAATGGCCTAGACCAACGAGGGACTCCTCGGTGTATAAGAGGCAGGGAACGACTCCTCCTCGCCGAACCGGCACATATCGGCAGGAGAAACGGTGAGAGCACACGAAGCGTGCCACCATGTGAGCCGCGACAGACGGAGGAGCCGGTGACGGCAGCAGCACAGGAGTCGGGAAGGCAGGCCATGGCCACGGACGCGGGCGGCACAGAGACAGAGGGCGGGGCAGTCACCCGCACCGCGCGCGTGCCCAAGTACTACCGGCTGAAGCGTCACCTGCTCGACATGACGGAGACCCTCCCGCCCGGCACGCCGGTGCCGCCGGAGCGCACCCTGGCGGCCGAGTTCGACACCTCGCGGACCACCGTGCGCCAGGCCCTCCAGGAGCTGGTGGTCGAGGGGCGCCTGGAGCGCATCCAGGGCAAGGGCACCTTCGTCGCCAAGCCCAAGGTCTCCCAGGCCCTGCAGCTCACCTCGTACACCGAGGACATGCGGGCCCAGGGCCTCGAACCGACCTCGCAGCTCCTCGACATCGGGTACGTCACCGCGGACGACACCCTCGCCGGGCTGCTGGACATCTCCACCGGCGGGCGCGTCCTGCGCATCGAGCGGCTGCGTCTCGCGAGCGGCGAGCCGATGGCCATCGAGACCACCCACCTGTCGGCGAAGCGCTTCCCCGCGTTGCGCCGGTCCCTGGTGAAGTACACGTCCCTCTACACCGCCCTCGCCGAGGTGTACGACGTGCACCTGGCCGAGGCCGAGGAGACCATCGAGACCTCCCTCGCCACCCCGCGCGAGGCCGGGCTGCTCGGCACGGACGTCGGCCTCCCGATGCTGATGCTCTCCCGTCACTCCCTCGACGGCCAGGGCGAGCCGGTCGAGTGGGTGCGCTCGGTCTACCGCGGCGACCGGTACAAGTTCGTCGCCCGCCTCCAGCGCCCCAACGGCTGACCCGCCGGGCCGGAGCCCCGCCCACCGGGGCCCCGGCCGCGGCTGCCGTGCGGGATTCCGAAGAATCAATTCCGTTATGCGGACAGGGGTTCCCTGCGGAGAACGCGTCCCCTAGATTTCCCCACCATCACGAGGTGATCAGCGAGGGGACGGAATCGCCATGTCAGAAGCCGCACAAGGGAAACAACCGGTCATCACCCCCCTGAGGGTGGTCATCGCGCTCTGCCTGGTCGCCCCGTTCGTGGCGATGCTCTGGGTGAGTTCGTACGCGAAGGTCGAACCGCTCTTCGCCGGCATCCCGTTCTTCTACTGGTACCAGATGCTCTGGGTGCTGGTCTCCACCGCGCTCACCATGGTCGCCTACATGCTGTGGCAGCGGGACCAGCGTGCCCGCAAGGGAGGTGACGCGCGATGAAGGACGGCGTGAACGGCGTGGCGCTCGGCGTCTTCGTCTTCTTCTTCCTGGCCGTCACGGTCATGGGCTTCCTGGCCGCGCGCTGGCGCAAGGCCGAGGACGAGCACAGCCTCGACGAATGGGGCCTGGGCGGACGGTCGTTCGGCACCTGGGTGACCTGGTTCCTGCTCGGCGGCGACCTGTACACCGCGTACACCTTCGTCGCCGTCCCGGCGGCCATCTACGCGGCGGGCGCGGCCGGCTTCTTCGCCGTGCCCTACACGATCCTGGTCTACCCGCTGATCTTCACGTTCCTGCCGCGCCTCTGGTCGGTCTCGCACAAGCACGGGTACGTGACCACCTCCGACTTCGTCCGGGGCCGCTTCGGCTCCAAGAGCCTGTCGCTCGCGGTCGCGGTCACCGGAATCCTCGCCACCATGCCGTACATCGCCCTCCAACTCGTCGGCATCCAGGCCGTCCTGGACGTGATGGGCGTAGGCGGCGGCGAGACCACCCACTGGTTCGTCAAGGACCTGCCGCTGCTGCTGGCCTTCGGCGTCCTCGCGGCGTACACGTACTCCTCGGGTCTGCGCGCCCCGGCCCTCATCGCCTTCGTCAAGGACACCCTGATCTACATCGTGATCGCGGTGGCCATCATCTACATCCCGATCAAGCTGGGCGGGTTCGACGAGATCTTCGCGAAGGCCGGCGAGGCGTACGCGCAGACCAACCCGGCGACCGGCAAGCCGCGCGGCGCGCTGGTCCCCGGTGAGGCCGGCCAGTGGACGTACGCGACGCTCGCGCTCGGCTCGGCGCTCGCGCTGTTCATGTACCCGCACTCCATCACGGCGACGCTGTCGTCGAAGAGCCGCGAGGTCATCCGCCGCAACACCACGATCCTGCCGCTGTACTCGCTGATGCTGGGCCTGCTCGCGCTGCTCGGCTTCATGGCGATCGCCGCCGGGATCAAGGTCAAGAACGGTCAGCTCGCCATCCCGCAGCTCTTCGAGACCATGTTCCCGGACTGGTTCGCGGGCGTCGCGTTCGCCGCGATCGGCATCGGCGCGCTCGTCCCGGCCGCCATCATGTCGATCGCCGCGGCCAACCTGTTCACCCGCAACATCTACAAGGACTTCATCAAGCCGGACGCGACCCCGGCCCAGGAGACCAAGGTCTCCAAGCTGGTCTCCCTCCTGGTGAAGGTCGGCGCGCTGGTCTTCGTCCTCACCATGGACAAGACGGTCGCGATCAACTTCCAGCTGCTGGGCGGCATCTGGATCCTGCAGACCTTCCCGGCGCTCGTCGGCGGCCTGTTCACCCGCTGGTTCCACCGCTGGGCGCTGCTCGCCGGCTGGGCCGTCGGCATGGTGTACGGCACGGCCGCCGCGTACGGCGTCGCCAGCCCGACCCAGAAGCACTTCGGCGGCTCCTCCGCCGAGATCCCGGGCATCGGCGAGATCGGCTACATCGGCCTCACCGCCTTCGTCCTCAACGTCCTCGTCACGGTCGTCCTCACCTTCGTCCTCCGGGCCGTCAAGGCCCCCGACGGCGTCGACGAGACCTCGCCCGAGGACTACACGGCGGACGCCGGCGACGCCGGTGTCCGCGAACTCCCCAAGGTCGGCGCCTCGGTGCACTGACCCACGGACGCGCACGTGAAGGGGCCCGGGAGAAATCCCGGGCCCCTTCACGTGCGACGGAGGCAGACTGGGCCCATGGACTTCACGATCAGGGCGGTACGGCCCGAGGAGTACGAAGAGCTCGGCGAGCTCACCGGACTGACCTATCTGAACGACGGGCTGCTGCTGCACGGAGAGGACGACTTCTATCTGGACGTGCTCCGCGACACGGCCCGGCGGGCTCGCGAGAGCGAGGTCCTCGTCGCCGTCGACGCGGAGGGCGGGATCGTCGGCGGGGTGACCTTCGCCCGCGGCGGCACCGCCTGGGCGGACATCGCCGTCGAAGGCGAGGCCGAGTTCCGGATGCTCGTGGTCGCGCCGGCGGCCCGCGGCAGGGGCGTCGGAGAGACACTCGTGCGCGTCTGCGTGGACCGGGCGCGGACCCTGCCGGGGTGCCGGCGGGTGGTGCTCTCCACGGACGCGAAGATGGTCTCCGCGCACCGGATCTACGACCGGCTCGGCTTCCTGCGGACCCCCGAGCGGGACTGGCAGCCGATCCCCGAACACACGCTGCTGACGTACGCGCTGGAGCTTTAGCCCCGCAACCGACACAACATGTGGGGGGTGCCGTCAGCGGCGCCCCCCACATGTATGCTCATCCTCGCTGTCGACGCAGGGGAATCCGGCGCGAATCCGGAACTGTCCCGCAACGGTGTGCTTCATGCGGTTTCGTACGGAGTGAGTCCGAGCACCTGCGGGCAGCGCGCCCGGTCCTTCCGTTCCGGGTGCCACTGACTTCCGGGCCTCGCGGAGTGGGCCGGTGGACACGGCGCGTCCGGCGATACGGGCGCCCCCTCGCCCGCCTTCCCCCGTCGCGGCCCCGGCCGAGCGAGGGAGAGCCCCCACGTGACCATCGCGCCCGCCGATCCGGCTTCGGCCGAGGCTTCCGCGGTCGAGAGCGACGGCCCCGGGACCGTACTGCTGCGGACCCTGACCGACCTCACCGCCGATCTCCCCGACACCGACCCCGGCAAGGTCGCCGCAGCCGCGCTGCGCGGCCGCAGCGCCGCGGCGGACGAGGCGGAGCTGCGCGAGCTGGCCACCGAGGCGGCCGCGGGCCTGATCGCCGAGGACCCGGCGTACTCCCGGCTCGCCGCCCGGCTCCTGACGATCACCATCGCCGACGAGGCGGCGGGCCAGGGCGCGGTCTCCTTCTCCGCCTCCGTCCGGGTCGGTCACCGCGAGGGCCTGATCGCCGACCGCACCGCCGACTTCGTCGCGCTGCACGCCGAGCGGCTCGACGCGACGATCGACCGGGCCGGCGACGACCGCTTCGGCTACTTCGGTCTGCGCACCCTCTACTCGCGCTACCTGCTGCGCCACCCGATCACCCGCAAGGTGATCGAGACGCCGCAGCACTTCATGCTGCGGGTGGCCTGCGGCCTGGCCGAGGACGACAGCGTCCGCGCGCTCGACGAGGTCGGCGCGCTGTACGGGCTGATGAGCCGCCTGGACTACCTGCCGTCCTCCCCCACGCTCTTCAACTCCGGTACCCGTCACCCGCAGATGTCCTCCTGCTACCTGCTCGACTCCCCGCAGGACGAGCTGGACTCCATCTACGACCGCTACCACCAGGTCGCGCGCCTCTCGAAGCACGCCGGCGGCATCGGGCTCTCCTACTCCCGCATCCGCGCCCGCGGTTCGCTGATCCGCGGCACCAACGGGCACTCCAACGGCATCGTGCCGTTCCTGAAGACCCTCGACGCCTCCGTCGCCGCCGTGAACCAGGGCGGCCGCCGCAAGGGCGCGGCCGCCGTCTACCTGGAGACCTGGCACGCGGACATCGAGGAGTTCCTGGAGCTCCGCGACAACACGGGCGAGGACCAGCGCCGTACGCACAACCTGAACCTGGCGCACTGGATCCCGGACGAGTTCATGCGCCGGGTCAACGCGGACGCCGACTGGTCGCTGTTCTCCCCGGCGGACGTGCCCGAGCTCGTCGACCTGTACGGCGAGGAGTTCGACGCCGCCTACCGCGCCGCCGAGGCCAAGGGCCTGGCCCGCAAGACGATGCCGGCCCGCGACCTGTACGGCCGGATGATGCGGACCCTGGCGCAGACCGGCAACGGCTGGATGACCTTCAAGGACGCCTCCAACCGGACGGCCAACCAGACCGCCGAGCCGGGCACGGTCGTCCACTCCTCGAACCTGTGCACCGAGATCATCGAGGTCACGAACGACGGCGAGACGGCCGTCTGCAACCTCGGCTCGGTGAACCTCGGTTCGTTCGTGGCCGGGGGCGACATCGACTGGGAGCGGCTCGACGCGACCGTCCGCACGGCCGTCACCTTCCTCGACCGGGTCGTCGACATCAACTTCTACCCGACCGAGCAGGCCGGGCGTTCCAACGCCCGCTGGCGTCCGGTCGGCCTGGGCGCGATGGGCCTCCAGGACGTCTTCTTCAAGCTGCGGATGCCGTTCGACTCCGCCGAGGCGCGCGCGCTGTCCACCCGGATCGCCGAGCGGATCATGCTGGCCGCGTACGAGGCCTCCGCGGACCTCGCCGAGCGCAGCGGCCCGCTCCCCGCCTGGGAGCAGACCCGCACGGCCCGCGGTGTGCTGCACCCGGACCACTACGACGTCGAGCTCAACTGGCCCGAGCGCTGGGCCGCGCTGCGCGAGCGGATCGCCGCCGTCGGCATGCGCAACAGCCTGCTCCTCGCGATCGCTCCGACCGCGACCATCGCCTCGATCGCGGGCGTGTACGAGTGCATCGAGCCGCAGGTCTCGAACCTCTTCAAGCGCGAGACGCTGTCCGGCGAGTTCCTCCAGGTCAACTCGTACCTGGTCGACGAGCTGAAGAAGCTCGGCGTGTGGGACGCCCAGACCCGGGACGCGCTCCGCGACGCCAGCGGTTCGGTCGCCGGCTTCACCTGGATCCCGGCCGAGGTGCGCGAGCTGTACCGCACGGCGTGGGAGATCCCGCAGCGCGGTCTGATCGACATGGCCGCCGCGCGCACCCCGTTCCTCGACCAGTCGCAGTCGCTGAACCTGTTCCTGGAGACGCCGACGATCGGCAAGCTGTCGTCGATGTACGCGTACGCCTGGAAGCAGGGGCTGAAGACGACGTACTACCTGCGTTCGCGCCCGGCGACCCGGATCGCCCGCGCCGCCCAGGCGTCGACGGCGGCCGCCGCCCCCATCCCCGTCCAGCAGGCGGTCTCCGACGCGGACGCCCTCGCCTGCTCCCTGGAAAACCCCGAGTCCTGCGAGGCCTGCCAGTAATGAGCACCACCGACAAGAACCTGCTCGACCCTGGCTTCGAGCTGACCCTCCGTCCGATGCGGTACCCGGACTTCTACGAGCGGTACCGGGACGCGATCAAGAACACCTGGACGGTGGAGGAGGTCGACCTGCACTCCGACGTCGCCGACCTCGCCAAGCTGACCCCGGCCGAGCAGCACATGATCGGCCGCCTGGTCGCGTTCTTCGCGACGGGCGACTCGATCGTCTCGAACAACCTGGTGCTGACGCTCTACAAGCACATCAACTCCCCGGAGGCGCGCCTGTACCTGTCGCGCCAGCTGTTCGAGGAGGCCGTGCACGTCCAGTTCTACCTGACGCTGCTCGACACCTACCTGCCCGACCCGGACGACCGCGCCGCCGCGTTCGACGCGGTCGAGGAGATCCCCTCCATCCGCGAGAAGGCCCAGTTCTGCTTCAAGTGGATGGACTCGGTCGAGAAGATCGAGCGCCTGGAGACGGCCGCCGACCGGCGCCGCTTCCTGCTGAACCTGATCTGCTTCGCGGCGTGCATCGAGGGCCTGTTCTTCTACGGCGCCTTCGCGTACGTGTACTGGTTCCGGTCCCGCGGTCTGCTGCACGGCCTGGCCACCGGCACCAACTGGGTCTTCCGCGACGAGACGATGCACATGAACTTCGCCTTCGAGGTCGTGGACACCGTCCGCAAGGAGGAGCCGGCGCTCTTCGACGACGAGCTCCGGCAGCAGGTCACCGACATGCTGAAGGAGGCCGTCGAGGCGGAGCTCCAGTTCGGCCGTGACCTGTGCGGCGACGGCCTGCCGGGCATGAACACCGAGTCGATGCGCGAGTACCTCCAGTGCGTCGCCGACCAGCGCCTCCAGCGCCTCGGCTTCCCCCCGGTGTACGGCTCCGAGAACCCGTTCGCGTTCATGGAGCTCCAAGGCGTCCAGGAACTCACCAACTTCTTCGAACGCCGCCCGTCCGCCTACCAGGTCGCCGTCGAGGGCTCGGTGGACCTGGACGAGGACTTCTGAGGCTCCGCGTCCTCGCGCGGGGAATGGGTCGCCCACCCGGGTCGTTACCTGGAATGATCAAGCCCGACCGGCGGCCGCCCCGCGGTCGTCCGGGCGGACCGTACAGCGACACGACCTGAACCCTGGGGGGAATCATGTCCCGCACCATCCGCACGCTCGCGGCCCTCGCACTCTCCGCACTGCTCGCCGGAGGGGTGGCCGCGGCCGTCTCGGCCGGCGACGACCGGCAGACCGTCGCCGGCGACATGGGATGGCAGAGCGCTCCCGTCGACTCCGTCGTCAACGGACCGGACATGGGCTGGCAGTAGTCCCGACGCCGAAGGGCCCCGCACTCGACCGGTGCGGGGCCCTTCGGCGTCGGTGTGCGCGATCAGGCGTTGGGGACCGTCTCGTAGCGCGGGGTGCCCTCTTCCATCTGGCGCAGGGCGTCCTTGCGGTCGCGCTTGGAGAGGCGGTCGATGTACAGGTAGCCGTGCAGGTGGTCCGTCTCGTGCTGGAGGCAGCGGGCGAAGTAGCCGGTGCCGCGCACCTTGATCGGGTTGCCCTGGGCGTCCTGGCCGTGGACCTCGGCGTAGTCGGGGCGGGCCAGCTCGGCGTAGGCGGTCGGCACGGACAGGCAGCCCTCGTTGGACTCGTCCAGGACCCGCAGCTCGGCCGGGAGCTCCTGGAGGACCGGGTTGACCACGACACCGGTGTGCCGGACGCCCTCGTCGTCGGGGCAGTCGTAGACGAACACCTTGAGGTCCACGCCGATCTGGTTCGCGGCCAGGCCCACGCCCTCGGCGGCCTTCTGGCTGGCGAACATGTCGTCGATCAGTTGCGCGAGCTCGTCGTCGAACTCGGTGACGTCCTTGCACTCCTTGTGGAGCACGGGGTTGCCGACGACCGTGATCGGGCGGGCCGTGCCGCGCTCGCGGTAGGCGAGCTCGCGCGCCTCGCAGTCCTCCGTGTCCACGACGAAGCCGTCGTTGATCTGCGTCTGCTCGTCCGTCTCCTGCTGCGCCATGTCCGGCCGCGCCCTTCTGAAAACCCGATTCCGTCGGAGGACAGCCTACGGGCCCTGGGCCGTGGCCTCAGCAGACCTCTTCGAGATCACGCCACTCGCGGCTGTCGGGGCTGTCCGCCACCCAGCCGTCGAGGAGCCCGCGGACCAGGCCCGCCGGGGCCGCGATGCCGCATTCGCGCTCCGGCACCCACAGCTCGCCGGGCGAGCGGTGACCGAGCGGTCCGGGGTGCCCCGGTTCGCTGTGGTCGTGCGGGTCGGAGTGCTCGCCCTCGCCCTCGGCGCTCGGCATGGTCGACTCGGAGCAGGCGCGGCAGAGCAGCCGCACGGACGAGGACCAGTCCTCGGCGGCGAAGCCCGCCTCGGCGGCCAGCTGCTCCAGGGCGTCCCGGTCGGCCTCGGTGGCTGCCTCCAGGAGGACAACCCAGGTGGGGACCGGGGACGGCGCCCACAGCTCGATCTCGTCGAAGACGGGGTAGGAGGGGCCGGCGGTGGTGGTCCGCTCGCCGTTCGGCACGCCGTCGTGGAGGACGACCTCGCCCCAGCGGCGCCCGGAGGACGGCAGCGGGATGGAGAGGACCTCGATCCGGGCCGGGTCGAGCCGGCGGCCCCACACGACCTCCGCCTCGCCCTCGGGCGAGAGCCGGACGGCGGCGCTGCCCAGCTCCATGCCGGCGGGCTCGCCGGTGCCGGCGGCCGCGCCCGGCACCTTGAGGCCGTAGGCCTGCCAGGCGCGGCGGGCCAGCGGCCAGTCCTGGAGCGCGGTGGCGGCGATGCCGACGTTCCACCAGTCGGGGGCGCCGGTCTCCTTGTCGAGCAGCGCGACCGCGCGCAGGCCGGCGGCCCTCGCCTGCTCCCAGTCGTGCCGGAACTTGTGCAGCAGCGCCAGGTTGAACCAGGACTCGGAGAGCCAGGGCTCCAGATCCGCCGCGCGCGTCAGGAGAGCGCCCGCGTCCTCGTACCGGCCGTCGCCGATCAGCGTGAACGCGCGGTCGGTGGCCTGCCGCCACGAGGCGGAGGGCCGATGCCGTACCTTCCCGAAGATCTTCACGATTCCCGCCTGCCGGTCGCTTCACCCTCTTGTTCGCATCCAACCATGCCCGGTCGGACGCGCGCTCATTACCCATGGGTTACCCCGGGGGGACGGAGGTCACCCCAGCGGCTCCGCCCCGCGCCAGGACCCTGGCCAGGCATTCGACGACATCCGGGTGATAGTCGCGGGCGGTGCCGAGCCTGAGGCGTTCGATCGCGCCCAGGGCCGCGCCCGCCCCGTCGCCCGCGAGGTCGTCGTACGCGTTCACCGCGCGGACGATGCGGGCGGACACGGGCTGCTCGCGGTACGGGTCGGCCTGCCGCTCGACGATCACGGCGACGGAGGCGGCGGCGCCGGTCCTCCTGACCACCTCGCCGCCCAGGAGGGCGATCCGGCGCTGTTCCTCGGCGGGCAGCAGGGCGGTGGCCCCGCCGGCGACCGGGTCGACGAGGGAGAGCTGTCCGATGTCGTGCATGAGCGCCGCGTGTTCGAGGACGGTCAGCTCGGGCCCGGAGAGGCCCAGCTCGCGCCCGACGGCGGTGCTGAGGGCGGCCACCCGGCGGGCGTGCCCGGGCGGGGTGCAGCCGGCGATCTCGGTGGCCCGGGCGAGGGAGGCGATGGTCTGCCGGTTGACGGTCCGCACGGCGGCGTACCGCCGGTAGGAGACCTGGGTGAGCAGCAGGGGCACGGCGAGCACGGGCAGGGCCCACAGTCCGGCGGCGGCCACGCCGAGCGCCATGACGGTGCCGGTCGCGCAGACCGCGGAGCCGATGCCGAGGAGGGCGCGCAGTTCGTCGCGGAGGAGGGGGCCGTACGGGAATCCGGTGCGGGCGCGGAGCACGAGGGCGGCGAGCACGGCGTCGCACAGGGCGGTGAGGACGAGCAGGAGGGCCAGGAAGAGGGCGTACCAGGGGCCCTGGCCGAGGTGCGCGACGACG
Source organism: Streptomyces sp. NPDC043176 (assembly GCF_056436715.1). Taxonomy (NCBI): domain Bacteria; kingdom Bacillati; phylum Actinomycetota; class Actinomycetes; order Kitasatosporales; family Streptomycetaceae; genus Streptomyces; species Streptomyces sp. NPDC043176. The sequence continues at coordinate 272,080 of NZ_JBWKCA010000001.1, read as the reverse complement.
GCCCCGGAGTTGTAGAGGGGCTGGAAGCAGAGGGCGGCGAAGCCGACGGTGAGGACGCGGCGGGCGAGGTGGTCGAGGCCGGGGTCGTGGCCGCGGGCGAGGTGGGGGACGAGTCCGGCGAGGCCGGCGGCGACGACGACGGCGGTGATCTGGAGGACGCCGTGGGTGGTGGCGGTGCCGGCGCTCTGCCCGAGCAGGGCGTACGCGAGGGCTCCGGCGGCGGCGAGCGGCGCGGGCTCCCGCTCCCCGGTCCCCTCGGCCGCCGGGGTCGTCCCGGTGCCGGGGGCGCCCCAGCGGGCGAGCTCGCCGAGGACGATGAGGGCGCCGAAGGCCAGGGCGTTGCCGGGTTCGTCGACGCCGTGCCAGAGGGTGGAGGCCAGGCCGGTGAGGCCCAGCAGCAGCGCGGCGCCGTACACCGCCCCGACGGTGCGGGCCCCGGGCCTCACGCGCGCTCCCTCGGGCGGGCGGCGGTGGGGGCGTCCGCCCCGCGGGGCGGCGGCACCCGGTCCGGCTGCGGGGTCTCGTCGGCGGTGACGGCGGGCTGCCAGCCGTGCCGGTCGAGGGCGCGGACGAGGGCGGTGACCATCCGGGGGTCGAACTGGGTGCCGGCGCACCGCAGCAGTTCGGCGACGGCGGTCGGCACGGGGCGGGCCCGGCTGTAGGAGCGGGTGGAGGTCATGGCGTCGAAGGCGTCGGCGACGGCGACCACCCGGGCGAATTCCGGAATCTGCTCGCCGTGCAGGCCGTACGGGTAACCGCTGCCGTCCATGCGCTCGTGGTGGTGGAGGATCGCGGCGCGCGCCTCGCCGAGGAAGCCGATGCCGCGGACCATCTCGTGCCCGTACTCCGGGTGGAGTTCGATGACCCGCCGCTCCTCGGGGGTGAGGGGCCCGTCCTTGCGGAGGACCCGGGTGGGCACGCCCAGCTTGCCCACGTCGTGCAGGATGCCGGCGAAGCGGACGACGTCCAGCCGGTCCTCGGCCAGGCCGAGTTCACGGGCGATCAGGACGGAGGCGTGGCCGACCCGTTCGCTGTGGCCCCGGGTGTACCGGTCCTTGATGTCGACGGCGTGCACGAGGGCGCGGATGGTGGCCTGGTGGGCGGCCCGCTCGCGGTGGTACTGGGCGAAGACCCAGCAGGAGATGTACATCGGGAGCAGCACGAAGAGGGCGGCGACCGGGCCGTACGTGCTGCGCCAGAGGACGGCCATCATCAGTCCGGCGAGTCCGTGCACGGTGTGCGGGGCGACGGCCCGGCCGAGGAGGCCGCGCCAGGCGGCCCGGAGGGGCAGTCCGTCGGCCGTCGCCCGGATGCCGCCGTCGAGGGCGGTGAGGACCAGGCAGAAGGCGAGCGCGGCCGCGCCGGCGGGCAGCAGCGCGTACGGCAGGTCGGGGGCGGCGGGGCCGTGTCCGAGGGCGGCGGGGCCGCCGAGGGCGCCGGCGGTGACGGCGGCGGCCCAGACGGCGAGGGCGGTGGCGGCGGCCCGCCAGGCGCGGCGCGGGGCGGCGGGGGGTTCGTCGACGCGGGCGAGGAGGCTGCCGGGCAGCGCGGTGAGCGCCGCGGCGGCCGGCGGGAGGAGGAGCGCGGCGGTGAGGAGGACGGGGAAGAAGGAGCCGGCGCCCATGGGGACGGAGCGGCCGAAGGCGCGGCCGAGGAGCGGGCAGCGGGCGGGCAGCTCGCAGAGCGCGTACAGGGCGGCGAGGAGGGCGACGGTGCCCCAGGGGACGGCCGTGCCGGGGCGCAGCGCGGGCAGGACGGACGCCCCGGCTCCGAGCAGGGCGCAGCCGATGTACACGCGGGCCGCTCGCGGAATGACCTTCACGCCCATCACGCCCGTCACGCTAGCGAGTCGGGCGGGCCCGGACGGCCGGGTGCGGGTGATTCGCACCATCGGGTGATACAAGCTGATATATGCGTGAGGCCGCCGCGAGCACGTCGCGGCGGCCTGCGTTCCCGGTGCGGGAGGGGTGCTACTCCTGCGGGGCGGGCGTCGCCGGTGCGCTCGCCGTGATGTCGATGTCCTGCTCGGGCACCAGGTGCCCGGCGCGGATCAGGTCGATCCGGCCCATGACCTTGGCGCGCAGGTCGGTGGGGACGTCGTCACTGCCGCAGCAGCGCTTGACGAGCTTCTTCACCGCCTGCTCCAGGCCGTACTTCTCCAGGCACGGGGAGCACTCCTCGAAGTGCACCTCGAACTTGGTGCAGTCGCTGTCGGGCATCTCGTGGTCGAGGAACTCGTAGAGATGATCCAGGACCTCTGAGCAATCCGTCTCGTGCGGCTCTCCGCAGCTCATGAGCCCGAGCCTTTCAGATCGTTCGACGACTCTCCGGCGCCCGCGGGAACGAGCCCGCGTTCGCGGGCGTAGTCCTCGAGCATGCCGCGCAGCTGGCGGCGGCCCCGGTGCAGTCGGGACATCACCGTACCGATGGGTGTCCCCATGATGTCCGCGATCTCCTTGTACGCAAACCCCTCGACATCGGCGAGATAGACGGCGATGCGGAACTCCTCGGGAATCGCCTGGAGCGCTTCCTTCACGTCGGAGTCGGGCAGGTGGTCGAGGGCCTGCGACTCGGCGGAGCGGAGACCGGTCGACATGTGCGACTCGGCGCGCGCGAGCTGCCAGTCCTCGATCTCCTCGGCGGCGCTGCGCTGGGGCTCACGCTGCTTCTTGCGGTACGAGTTGATGAAGGTGTTCGTGAGGATCCGGTACAGCCACGCCTTGAGGTTCGTGCCCTCGCGGAACTGGTGGAAGGATCCGTACGCCTTGGCGTAGGTCTCCTGCACCAGGTCCTCCGCGTCCGCGGGGTTGCGCGTCATGCGCAGCGCGGCCGAGTACATCTGGTCGAGGTATCCGAGGGCGTCCCGCTCGAAGCGCGCGTTGCGCTCCGCGGTCGTCTCCTCGGGGCCTTCGTCGGTCCCTGTGTCGGTCCCAGTGACCGGACCCACCTCCTCCAGCGCGGCGGCGAGCCCGAGGGCGGACCCGCTCGTTTCGGAGGATAGACGAGGAAGCACTCCGCCCGCCGCCCGAATCCGGGCGGCCTTGGGCGCGGGCAGCACTGTCCAGTCGAGGTCAGCGGCCTGCGCGCGCTGCGGGCAGATGGTCGAACCCATGCGACGGACTCCCTCTTCCTTGCTCTCACACCGACGCACCGAACAACAGCGGTCCCCCGCTCGTCATTCCCGCTTCCGGGCGGCGCGTCAGCGGAGTCCGTCGATCCACTCGGCGACCCCGCCCACGAGGAGACCGAGCGCCTCGTCCTGGCCGAGCGGGGCCCGCTTGGGCAGGGCGAAGGCGTGGTCCCCGTACGGGATCTCGACCAGCTCGTACGGGCCTTCCGGGTACTCCTCGGGCCGCCCGAAGGGGTCGTTGCCGCCCTGGACGACGAGGGTGGGAAGGCCGGTGCCGAGGAGCTCGTCGGCACGGGACCGCTCCGGCCTGCCGGGCGGGTGCAGCGGGAAGCTCAGCGCGAGGACGGCCCGGGCGCCCAGCTCCCGGCCGGTGCGGCAGGCGACCCGGGCGCCGGCGCTGCGGCCGCCCGCGATCACGGGGAGGCCGGGGCCGGCGAGGACGGGCCACAGGCCGCGCCAGCCGGTGTCGAGGGTCTTCGGCGCGGGGGCGACCTTCCTGCCGGCGACCCGCCACGGCTGTTCGACGAGGGCGACGGTCACGCCGAGCGCGGGCAGCGCGCCGGCCAGCGCCTGGAGGTCGCGGGCCCCGACGCCGCCGCCGGCGCCGTGGCCGAGGGCGAGGACCGCCCAGGGCTCCGTCCCCTCGTGCCAGGTGACGCGGGCCTCGCCGGCGTCGGTGGCAACGGTCTCGTACTGCGTCACGTCCTTGGTCACGCCCCCATCCTGCCGCCCGGGGCGTCCCGGAGTGCGTTCAGAACAGCGTGCCGACCTCCGGGCCCGCCAGTTCCGCGAGCAGTTCGGCGCCGTTGTTGCGGACGTTGCTGACGGCCGTGGCGACCGGGTAGGCCCGCATCAGGCCCTCCGGCGGGGCGGCGAGCAGGCCCCGCAGCTCCCCCGGGTCCGTGCGCGACGGGTCGAGCCAGGCGTCCCAGCGCTCCGGCGTGAGCATCAGCGGCATCCGGGGGTGGATGTCGTGGAGCGAGCGGGGCCCCTCGGCCGGGGCGACGCCCAGCGGTCCGGTCTCGGCCTCGGTGGTGATCACCGAGCAGGTCACCCACCAGGCGGCCGGGTGCTCGGGGGGCAGCGTGGCGTCCCGCCAGAACTCGTAGAGCCCGGCCATCGCGAAGACCGAGCCGTCGGCCGGCGTCACGAAGTACGGCTGCTTGCGCGGCCGCTTCCTCTTGCCCTCGACCTCCAGGTCCCGCTCCGCCTCGCCGGTCACCCACTCGTAGTAGCCGTCGGCGGGCAGGACGCACCGGCGGGAGACGAAGGCGCGCTTGAAGGAGGGCTTCTCGTGCACGGTCTCCGCCCGCGCGTTGATCATCCGGGCCGCGCCCTCCGGGGACTTCGCCCAGGACGGTACGAGTCCCCACCTCAGCGCGCGCAGCTGGCGAACCGGACGCGGGGATACGGCGTCCTTCACAGGACGCTCGAGAACCGCCCAGACCTGCTTGGTGGGTGCCACGTTCCAGTCGGGGGCCAGGGTCTCCTCCGGCTCCCACTTCTCCACCCCGAAGGCCTCGACGAGGTCCTCGGGACGCCGACTCGCTGCAAACCGTCCGCACATGCGTGCCACACTGCCACGATCCCGCCCACCACCGAGGAGCCGTCCGAGAAATGACCGAGATCCTCGGCACCCAGCCCGCTCCGGACCTGTGGATCGTCTACGTCACCGGCGTCTGCGCGCTGGCCCTGGTCGCGTTCCGCACCCTCTGGCTGCCGGCCCGCAACGCGATCACCATCGCCCACGAGGGCGGCCACGGGATCGTCGCCCTCGCCACGGGACGCCGCCTCGAGGCGATCCGCCTCCACTCGGACACCAGCGGGCTGACCGTGAGCCGCGGCCGCCCGACCGGCGTCGGCGTGGTCCTCACGCTGGCGGCCGGATACCCGGCCGCCCCCCTGCTCGGACTGGGCGGCGCCGCCCTGCTCGGCACCGGGCACGTCACCCTGCTGCTGTGGGCGGCGACCGCGCTGCTCCTCGCGATGCTGGTGATGGTCCGCAACGCGTACGGGATCCTCACCGTCGTCCTGACGGGCGCCTCCTTCCTCCTCGTCTCCTGGCTGACCGGCCCCGACGTCCAGTCGGTCTTCGCCTACGCGGTGGTGTGGTTCCTGCTCCTCGGCGGCGTCCGGCCGGCGTTCGAACTCCAGGCGAAGCGGCGGCACGGCGGCGCCCCCGACTCGGACGCGGACCAGCTGGCGTACCTCACCCACGTGCCCGCCGCGGTCTGGCTCCTCTTCTTCCACACGGTCTCGATCTGCTGCCTGATCGGCGGCTGCCGCTGGCTCCTGCGGTTCTGACACCCCCGTAGAGTGAGGACATGACCGCAGCAGCTTCCTCGCACACCGACCCGCCCACCGACCTCTGGCCCGCCCCGTATGCGAGCGGCGCCGTCGACGCGACCGTCACCGTGCCCGGATCGAAGTCGGTCACCAACCGGGCTCTGGTGCTCGCCGCGCTCGCCTCCGAGCCCGGCTGGCTGCGCCGCCCGCTGCGCTCCCGTGACACCCTCCTGATGGCCGAGGCCCTCCGTGTCCTGGGCGTGAAGATCGAGGAGGGCGTGGGCCCGGACGGCTCCGGCGAGGCCTGGCGGATCATCCCCTCCCCGCTGCGCGGCCCCGCGACCGTCGACGTCGGCAACGCCGGCACGGTCATGCGCTTCCTGCCCCCGGTCGCGGCGCTCGCCGACGGCCCGGTCCGCTTCGACGGCGACCCCCGCTCCCACGAGCGCCCGCTGCACGGCGTGATCGACGGGCTCCGCGCCCTCGGCGCCCGGATCGACGACGACGGCCGGGGCGCGCTCCCGATGACCGTCCAGGGCGCCGGCGGCCTGGACGGCGGCACGGTCGAGATCGACGCCTCCTCGTCCTCCCAGTTCGTCAGCGCCCTGCTGCTGTCCGCGCCCCGGTTCAACCAGGGCGTCGAGGTGCGGCACGTGGGCGACCGGCTCCCCTCGCTCCCCCACATCCGGATGACCGTCGACATGCTGCGCGCGGTCGGCGCCAAGGTCGACGAGCCCGAGCACGGCGGCGAGCCGAACGTGTGGCGGGTGGCGCCCTCCGCGCTCCGCGGCCGGGACCTCGTCGTCGAGCCGGACCTGTCGAACGCGCAGCCGTTCCTGGCGGCCGCGCTGGTGACCGGCGGCCGGGTGACGATCCCGGACTGGCCGGAGCGGACCACCCAGCCGGGTGACGAGCTGCGCCGGATCTTCACCGAGATGGGTGGATCCTGCGAGCTGACCGACGCGGGTCTGACCTTCACCGGCACGGGCCGGATCCACGGCATCGACGTCGACCTCGGCGAGGTCGGCGAGCTGACCCCGGGCATCGCGGCGCTCGCGGCCCTCGCCGACTCCCCGTCCACCCTGCGCGGCGTGGCCCATCTGCGGCTGCACGAGACGGACCGGCTGGCGGCGCTCACCAAGGAGATCAACGGCCTGGGCGGCGACGTGACCGAGACCGAGGACGGTCTCCACATCCGCCCGCGTCCGCTGCGCGGCGGCGTCTTCCACACGTACCACGACCACCGCATGGCGACGGCCGGCGCGATCGTGGGCCTGGCGGTCGAGGGCGTGCTGATCGAGGACGTGGCGACGACGGCGAAGACCTTGCCGGACTTCCCGGGGATGTGGACCGAAATGCTCGGGGCCTGAACCATGCGGCGTTACGGCAAGCACACCGACGAGGACGACATCCGCCAGCGGCCCAACCGCAAGGGCACCCGTCCCCGTACGACCCTCCGTCCCAAGCACGAGGACGCCGTCGAGGGCATGGTCCTCACCGTCGACCGCGGCCGGCTGACCTGCCTGGTCGACGACCGGATCGTGACCGCCATGAAGGCGCGCGAGCTGGGCCGCAAGGCGGCCGTGGTCGGCGACCGGGTCTCGATCGTCGGCGACCTGTCCGGCGAGAAGGACACCCTGGCCCGGATCGTGCGGATCGGCGAGCGCAGTTCGGTGCTCCGGCGCACGGCCGACGACGACGACCCCTTCGAGCGGGTGGTCGTCGCCAACGCCGACCAGCTGGCGATCGTCACCGCGCTCGCCGACCCCGAGCCGCGCCCCCGGCTGATCGACCGCTGCCTGGTCGCCGCCTACGACGGCGGGCTCTCCCCGCTCCTGGTGCTGACCAAGTCGGACCTGGCCCCGCCGGACGCGCTCCTGGAGATGTACGGCGCGCTGGGCGTGCCCCATGTGGTCACCACCCGCGACGAGTTCGTCGACGGGGTCGCCGCCGAGCGCGTCCACGAACACCTCAAGGGCCGGACGACCGCGTTCGTGGGCCACTCCGGTGTCGGCAAGACGACCCTGGTCAACGCCCTGGTCCCGCCGGAGCGGCGGCGTACCACCGGCGTGGTCAACGCGGTCACCGGCCGCGGCCGCCACACCACCACCTCGGCGCTCGCCCTGCCGCTCAACGACGAGGAGGGCGGCTGGGTGATCGACACGCCGGGCGTGCGTTCCTTCGGTCTGCACCACGTGGACCCGTCCCGGGTCATCCACGCCTTCCCCGACCTGAAGCCGGGCACGGAGAACTGCCCGCGCGCGTGCAGCCACGACGAGCCGGACTGCGCGCTCGACGCGTACGTGGCGGAGGGGCACGCCGATCCGGCGCGGCTCGTCTCGCTGCGGCGGCTGCTCGCGACCAGGGAGCGACGCGAGGGCGACTGAGCCGCCGGTGTTCGGGGCCGACCTCCGCAGGCAAGGGCATAATCGCACCCAGTGCGACGAAGCAGTCACCGACGGCGTGGGAGGCACTGACGATGGCGTGGCTGCTGGTGGTGATCGCGGGGGTCCTGGAGACGGGGTTCGCGGTCTGCCTGAAGCTCTCGCACGGTTTCACCCGGCTGTGGCCCACGATCGCCTTCGCGGCCTTCGCCCTCGGCAGCTTCGGTCTCCTCACGCTCGCGCTGCGGAAGCTGGACGTGGGTCCGGCGTACGCGGTGTGGACGGGGATCGGCGCGGCCGGGACGGCGATCTACGGCATGGTCTTCCTCGGCGACGTCGTCTCCACGCTCAAGATCGTCTCGATCAGCCTGGTGATCGCGGGGGTCATCGGACTCCAGCTCTCCGGCTCGGCGCACTGACCCCCGGGCGCCTCCGGTCCTGAGGGCGGGGGCGTGACCGGGGACGGGGGCGCGACGACGTGGCTGAGGGCGAGGCGTACGGCCAGTTCGCAGCCGGCCGCCCACCGCTCCCCCGCGCAGGCCGCGGTCTGCGCCACGAGCTCGCCGGGCGCGGGCGGTCCGGCGTCGGCGCGCCGCTGGGCCGGTACGGGGGCGGGCCGGGCGCCGGGCCGGGCCGGCCGGGGCTCGGGCAGCCGTTCGTTCCAGGCACCGGTGAGCAGGGCCCGCAGTATCGGGCGGACGGCGGCCCTGGCCACGATCCACTCGGCGACGGCGGCGACGTTGCGCCCGGGCGGGCCGGGGGCGGCGAGCAGCGTGCGGACGCCCTGGAGGTACGTGTCCGCCTCTCGTCGCACCAGCGCGCGGGCGAGCCCCTCCTTGCTGCCGAACTCGTTGTAGAGCGTCTGCCGGGAGACCCGGGCGGTGGCGGCGAGGTCGGCCATGCGGATCGCGGACCAGGACCGGTGCGTGAGCGCGGCGAACGCGGCGTCGAGCAGGGCGTCGCGGGCGTTCGCCATCGTCACCTCCGGGAGGGAACGGTTCTCCGCCCAGCGTCGACAGCCTCCGGCCCCCTGTCAAGGGGGCCCGGGGCCGGTCGCCGGGGCCGCCGTGGACGGTTCTCCGCGTGTTCGGGCCGCGGGGATAGAGTGCCGACCATGGCCGATTACCACGATGATCTGCGTCTCGCCCACGTCCTCGCGGATGCCGCCGACGCGGCCACCATGGACCGATTCCAGGCACTCGACCTCCAGGTCGAGACCAAGCCGGACATGACCCCGGTGAGCGAGGCCGACAAGGCCGCCGAGGAACTGATCCGCGGCCAGCTCCAGCGGGCCAGGCCGCGTGACGCGATCCTGGGCGAGGAGTACGGCGTGGAGGGCTCGGGCCCGCGCCGCTGGGTGATCGACCCGATCGACGGCACGAAGAACTACGTGCGCGGTGTCCCCGTCTGGGCGACCCTGATCGCGCTGATGGAGGCCGGGGAGACCGGGTTCCAGCCGGTGGTGGGCGTGGTGTCGGCCCCGGCGCTCGGCCGGCGCTGGTGGGCCGCGAAGGGAAGCGGCGCGTACACCGGCCGCAGCCTCTCCTCGGCGACCCGGCTCGGGGTGTCGAAGGTGGCCTCCCTGGAGGACGCCTCCTTCGCGTACTCGTCGATCAGCGGCTGGGAGGAGCAGGGCCGGCTCGACGGCTTCCTCGACCTCACGCGCGCGTGCTGGCGGACCCGCGCGTACGGCGACTTCTGGCCGTACATGATGGTCGCCGAGGGCTCCGTGGACCTCTGCGCCGAGCCGGAGCTCTCCCTGTGGGACATGGCCGCGGTCGCGATCGTGGTCCAGGAGGCGGGCGGCACCTACACCGGCCTCGACGGTCGCCACGGCCCCCACAGCGGCAACGCCGCCGCCTCCAACGGCCTCCTCCACGGCGAACTGCTGAGCTACCTCAACCAGGAGACAGCACAGGCCTGACCGCCGGGGCGGGCACGCCCGGACCGGGGTTCAGGAGATCGCACGGGCCGGGGTTCAGGGGATCGCACGGGCCCGGGCGCGCCGGCACGCTCCCGGGGGCGCTCCGCACGCCCCCTTGTCGGCTTCCTCCCCCGGTGCCACTCTGAGAGTCCCCCCACTTGTGAACTTGTGAATTCGTTCTCGTTGAAGGCGGGAAGGGTTCACCAAGGAGGTGGCTCCGTCCATGCTCGTCCGTGACGCCATGAGCACCGTGGTCCTCACCATCGGCCCAGCCCACACCCTCCGGCAGGCGGCCCGGCTGATGTCGGCGCGCCGCGTCGGCGCGGCGGTCGTCTTCGACACCGACGCCGGCGGGCTCGGGATCCTCACCGAGCGCGACATCCTGAAATCCCTCGCCCGCGACCAGGACCCCGACCTCGAGACCGCCGGCTCCCACACCACCCGCGACGTCGTCTTCGCCGCGCCCACCTGGACGCTCGCGGAGGCGGCCGAGGCGATGACGCACGGCGGCTTCCGCCATCTGGTGGTCCTCGACGACCGGGGACCCGTCGGCATCGTCTCCGTACGCGACATCATCCGCTGCTGGATCCCGGTGCACAGCGTCGCCGGGTGACCGGAACCGACCGCACGGGAGCGGGCCGGATCTCCGTACGGAGATCCGGCCCGCTCCCTACCCACGACAAGCGCCGTCAGCCACGCAGGGCCTGGACCGCGGCCTCCAGCCGCTTGCCGAAGTCACCGTCCGCCTGGCGGAAGTTGTCGATCGCCCGCTCGGCGATGTCGTCCCGCGAGACCTTGGCGATGAAGCCCGCCAGGTTGCCGACGAGACGGCCCTTCTCGTCCTCGGACATCAGGCGGTAGAGGTCGCCCGCCTGGACGAAGTCGTTGTCCTCGGCGTGCGAGGGGGCGGCGTGGTCACCGGTGACACCGGTGACGGCGGAGCCGACCCACAGCGGGCGGTCGATCTGGTGCGGGCCGCCGAAGCTGTTCGGCTCGTAGTTCTTCGCGCCCTTGTGGCGGCCGTCGTAGAGGTGGCCGTCACGCGAGTTGGTGCGCGCCTCGGTGGCGTGCGGGCGGTTCACCGGCAGGTGGTCGGCGTTGATGCCGACGCGGTAGCGGTGGGCGTCGCCGTAGGCGAAGAGGCGGCCCTGGAGCATCTTGTCCGGGGACGGGCCGATGCCGGGCACGAAGTGCGCCGGGGAGAAGACGGACTGCTCGACCTCGGCGAAGACGTTCTCCGGGTTGCGGTTGAGCTCCAGCTTGCCGATCTCGATCGGCGGGTAGTCCTCGTGCGGCCACACCTTGGTGAGGTCGAACGGGTTGAAGCGGTAGTTCGCCGCGTCCGCCGCGGGCATGATCTGGACCTGCACGGTCCAGCTCGGGAAGTCGCCGCGCTCGATGGCCTCGCGCAGGTCGCGCTGGTGCGAGTCCGGGTCCTCGCCGGCGAGGCGGTTGGCCTCGTCCTGGGTGAGGTTCTTGATGCCCTGGTCGGTCTTGAAGTGGTACTTGACCCAGAAGACCTCACCGGCCTCGTTGTTCCACTGGAACGTGTGCGAGCCGTAGCCGTTCATGTGGCGGTACGAGGCGGGGATGCCGCGGTCGCCGAAGAGCCAGGTGACCTGGTGGGTCGACTCCGGGGAGAGGCTCCAGAAGTCCCAGACGTTGTCCGCCTCCTGCGAGCCCGTGTAGGGGTCGCGCTTCTGGGTGTGGATGAAGTCGGGGAACTTGATGGCGTCCTTGATGAAGAACACCGGGGTGTTGTTGCCGACGAGGTCGTAGTTCCCCTCCTCGGTGTAGAACTTCAGCGCCCAGCCGCGGGGGTCGCGCACCGCGTCGGCCGCGCCGAGGTTGCCCGCGACCGTGGAGAAGCGCAGGAAGGTCTCGGTCTCCTTGCCGACCTCGGAGAGGAACTTCGCGCGCGTCCACTGCGAGACGTCACGGGTGAGCGTGAAGGTGCCGTAGGCGCCCGCACCGCGCGCGTGGACCACGCGCTCCGGGATGCGCTCGCGGTTGAAGTGGGCGAGCTTCTCCAGGAGGAGCTGGTCCTGGACGAGGACCGGACCGCCGACGCCCGCGGTCTCGCTGTTCTGGTTGTCGGCGACCGGCGCGCCGGCCTCCGTGGTGAGCGGTCCCTGCGTCACGTGCGCCTCCTGCGTCATGTACTGCGAGTCCTGTCCGTCGGCCCGGTCCCTGGTGAGGACCTTGGCCAATGCCGGTTTCGATCCTACAATGGACAATGTCTAAGTCAAGTGAACTTCCAAAGTCACACCCGTTCGGGACCCCGTTCCCCCGGCTGTTAGGCTGGCCCTCATGAGTGACCTGTTGGAACGACTGCGCGGACGCGGCTGGCGGATGACCGCGCAGCGACGTGTCGTGGCCGAAGTCCTCGACGGGGACCATGTGCACCTGACCGCCGACGAGGTCCACGCGCGCGCGGTGACGCGGCTGCCCGAGATCTCGCGCGCGACCGTCTACAACACGCTGGGCGAGATGGTCACCCTCGGCGAGGTCATCGAGGTCGCGACCGACGGACGCGCCAAGCGCTACGACCCCAACGCCCACCGGCCGCACCAGCACCTGGTCTGCGGCCGCTGCGGCGCCATCCGGGACGTCCACCCGGGCGGCGACCCGCTGGCCGACCTCCCGGACACCGAGCGCTTCGGCTTCACGATCTCGAACGTCGAGGTCACCTACCGGGGCATCTGCCCGAGCTGCGCCACCACCGCCTGACACGCGTGAAGAAGCCCCCGCCGCGGCGGGGGCTTCTTCACGCCCGCACGGACGCCGCCACGCACGCACGCCCGCCCGGACGCCGACACGCGCGCACGGACGCCGACGCGTACACACGGACGCCGAGGCCACGCGGACGGACACCGACACCCGCGGACGGACGCGACGCGTGCGAACGGACGCGACGCGTGCGAACGGACGCAATGCGTGCGAACGGACGCCGACGCGTGCGAACGCGAAGTGCGCATACGACGAAGGCCCGGATCCGATGTGATCGGATCCGGGCCTTCGTTGCTACTGAGTAGCGGGGACAGGATTTGAACCTGCGACCTCTGGGTTATGAGCCCAGCGAGCTACCGAGCTGCTCCACCCCGCGTCGGTGAACCCAACCTTACGGGTCTCCCGTCACCAGCGCAAATTCATTGGGCGCGGCACTACGCGGTGAGCTCCTGGTGCAGGGCCTCGCTGAGCCGGGCCGCCCGCTCGGCGACCTCCGCGGGGCCCAGCTCCACCGCGCGGGCGCACCAGTGCCGCCCCTCGGTGAGCTCGCCGCGGCGCGCCGCGAGCAGCGCCAGCCGGAGCGCGGCACGGCCGTGGCCGGCCCGGGCGGCCCGGGTCCACCAGAGCGCCGCCTCGCGCTCGCTGCCCTCACGGGCGAGGAGCAGGCCCAGGTTGAAGGCGCCGTTGCGGCTGCCCGCCTCCGCCGCCTCGCGGTACCAGCGGTCGGCCTCGGCGAGGTCGCCGCGCCCGGCGGCGAGCATCCCGACCCGCACCTGGGCGCGCCGGTGCCCCTGCTGGGCGGCACGCTCGTACCACTCCTCGCACTCGGACTTCTCCTCGCGGGACGCGCCGAGCACGGCGGGGCCGGGGTCGGGACGACGCGCGTCGAGCACCGAGGCGAGCCGGAAGGCGGCCTCGGCGCTGCCGCCGCCGGCCGCGCAGCGCAGGTGCCGCTCGGCGGTCAGCTCGTCGCCGTCCCGGAGCGCGGCGATGCCGACCTGGAGGGCGGCCTCGGTGTGGCCGGCGGCGGCGGCCCGCTCGTACCAGACCAGGGCCGTGCGGTCGTCGCCCCGACCGGCGTGCAGGATGCCCAGGTTGAAGGCGGCGTCCACGCTGCCGGCCTCGGCCGCCTTGGAGAACCAGGGCTCGGCGCCGTTGGCGTCGCCGGCCTGGAGCAGCAGGACGGCGAGCGCGTTGGCGGCCTCGCGGTGGCCCGCGTAGGCGGCCCGGCGGTACCACTGCTCCGCCTGCGGGATGCGGTCCTGGGCGGCGCAGAGCAGCCCGAGGTTGTAGGCGCCGTTCACGTCGCCCGCGTCCATGGCGGCCCGGTACCAGCGCTCGGCGGTCTGCTGCTCGCCGCGGGCCGCGTGGAGGGCGCCCAGGGCGTTGGCGGCGTTGCCGTCGCCGTCCTGGGCGGCACGGAGCCACCACACGGCGGCGCTCTCCTCGTCGCCCGCGTCGCGGAGCAGGAAGCCGAGGGCGCAGGCGGCCTTGGCCTCGCCCTCCTTGGCGGAGCTGAGGTACCAGCGGCCGGCCTCCTTGAGCTCGCCGCGGTGCTCCAGGATCGCGCCGAGGTGCAGCGCGGCCCGCCGGTGCCCGCGCGCGGCGGCCTGCCGGAACCACTGCTCGGCCTCGTTCGGCTCTCCCCCGGGCTCGCCGGCGGCCGGACCGGCCGGCGGGGCGCCCGCGGCCGCGTCCGGGGCAGCGCCCGCGGGCACCCGGAGGCGGGTGCCTGTCTCGTGGGGGCCGCGGACGGTCTCGGTGGCGCGGCGCTCCAGGGCGAGCGCGAGCCGGAAGGCGGCCTCGCGGTGGCCCTGTTCGGCGGCGGCGCGCAGCCAGCGCTCGGCCCCGACGTCGCTGCGGTGCTCCAGGAGGTCGGCGAGGGCGTACGCGCCGAGGGCGTGGCCCTGTTCGGCGGCCTGGCGGAGCCAGTACTCGGCGGCCGGTTCGTCGCCGCGCTCGCGGTGGTGGCGGCCGAGCGCGTGGGCGGCGGGCGCGGAGCCGGCGACGGCGGCGACCCGCCACCAGCCGGCGGCCTCGTCCGCGTACCCGCGCTGGTGCAGCAGGACACCGAGGTTGTTGGCGGCGGCCCGGTCCCCCTCGGCCGTGGCGCCGCGCAGGTAGGGCTCGGCGCCGTCGAGGTCGCCGCGGCGCAGCAGCAGTGCGCCGAGGGCGCTCATCGAAGCGAGGTCGCCGCGCTCGGCGGCCCTCCGGTGCCGGGCCTCGACCTCGGTCTCGGTCTCGTTCTCGGCGTCGGTGGCTCCGGTCGTGGCGGTCGTGGCGGTCGTGGCGGTGGTGTCGACGACCGCATCGACGGCCCCTGCTGCCTCGATGATCTCGTCTGCGGCGTTTCTGGCGTGCCGCTGCACAAACCGCCCTGTCTCCAACAGAGTTGCCCTGTCCCCCATAAATACCATCGTCGCACCACCCGCAACCCGAGCACACCTGGTATAGCCCAGCCAGTGAGGTCACTCAGCGTTTTGTCGACATGCCCACAGAGAGACAAGTCAAACACGCCTCACACCAACTCGCCCCCTCCCTACCGCTCTTCGGCACCCCACGGCACGTCGACACACGACAAGGGCCCGGATCCTTATGGATCCGGGCCCTTGTCCTCTGAGTAGCGGGGACAGGATTTGAACCTGCGACCTCTGGGTTATGAGCCCAGCGAGCTACCGAGCTGCTCCACCCCGCGTCGGTGAACCAACAGTACCACGACGCGGGGTGGAAACTCTCAGGTCAGCCGCCCGAGGGGCTCGTCTTGAGCTTCGCCCCGGCGTCCGCCGCCCTCTGGAGCGCCTTCTGCAGGTCCTCCTGGGCCTTGCCGTACGCGGTCCAGTCGCCCTTCTGCAGGGCGGCCTCGCCGGCGTCGTACGCCTTCTGGGCGTCGGAGATCGCCTGCTGGAGCGCGGCGTCGTTCGACGCCGGCGGCGGGGTCGTCCCGGGCGGCGGCGTGGTGCCCGGCGGAGTCGGCGGCGTGCTGGGCGCCTCCACCCCGAAGACCGCGTTGAGCGCCTTGGTGAGGTTGTCCTCGAACACCGTGGTGTCCTTGGTCGTGTCACCGTCCGGCTGGTCGGCGTCCACGTACGACACCGCGACCTTCTTCAGGAGCGGGTAGAGCGCGTTGCGACCCTGGGCGTACACCGGCTCCACGTACAGGAAGCCGCCGTCGAGCGGGACGGTGAGCAGGTTGCCGTACTGGATGTCGGAGTCGGCGCCCTTCATGTCCCGGACGAACTGGGCGACGGACGGCAGGCCGTTGAGCTTGCTCTGCACCTGCGCCGGGCCGGGCACGTCCTCGGTGACCCGCAGCAGTCTCAGCCGGCCGTACTCCTTGCTGGTGGCGTCGGCGTCGACCGCCATGAAGCCGCCCAGGTTGGGCCGCCCGTTCGGCGTGAACGTCGTCGTCAGCGAGAAGCGCTGGGCCGCGTCCCCGGGCATCTTCATGCTCAGGTAGTACGGCGGGACCGCGTTGCCGTCCTTGTTGGTCGGGTCGTCCGGCACCTGCCAGGCGTCCGAGCCGCTGTAGAACTGCGCGGGGTCGGTGACGTGGTAGCGGGTCAGCAGCTCGCGCTGGACCTTGAACATGTCCTGCGGGTAGCGCAGGTGCGCCATCAGGTCGGTCTTGATCTCGGACTTCGGCTTGACCGTGTCGGGGAAGGCCTTCATCCAGGTCTTGAGGACCGGGTCCTGGGTGTCCCACTCGTAGAGGGTCACCGTGCCGTCGTAGGCGTCGACGGTGGCCTTCACCGAGTTGCGGATGTAGTTGACCTGGTTCTGCTGGGCGACGACCGCCCGCTGCTGGTTGCCGACGGTCAGCGAGTCGGCCGTGGTGTCGCCCAGCGTGGTGCGCGAGGCGTACGGGTAGCCGTTGGTCGTCGTGTAGGCGTCGATGATCCACTGGATCCGGCCGTCGACGACCGCCGGGTAGGCGTCGCCGTCGATGGTCAGCCACGGCGCGACGGCCTCGACGCGCTCCTTGGGCGTGCGGTTGTAGAGGATCCGCGAACCCTCGCCGATGGCCCCCGAGTACAGGATCTGCGGCTCGCTGAAGGCCACCGCGTACGCCGCGCGGTTGAAGGTGCTGGAGAGGCTGACGCCGCTCTTCTCCTTGTAGCTGGTGGTCTTCTCGCCGTTCTCCTCGTAGTCCAGCTCCTTCTGCGGGCCGCCCACGATCGAGTACTGGTCGGTCTTCTCGCCGTAGTAGATCCGCTGCTGGTACGTGCCGAGCGAACCGGTCGTCGGCAGTCCCGACTCGGTGAAGACCGGGGAGCCGTTGGCGTCCGTCTGCGTGCCCGCGGCCATGATCGCGCCGTAGCCGTGGGTGTAGGTGAAGTGGTCGTTGATCCAGTTCCGCTTCGGGATGCCCTTGATGTTGAGCTCACGCAGGCCCACGACGGTGTCCTTGCCGGCGTAGCGGTCCACGTCCAGGGTGGTCGGGAACTGGTAGTACTTCCGCTTCTGCTCCAGCTGCTGGAACGTCGGCGACACGATGTTCGGGTCGAGGATGCGGTACGCGGCCGCCGAGTCGGCGTCCGAGCGCAGCTGGTCCTTGGCCTTGACCGTCGACTTCCCCGAGTAGTTCTCGGGCTTCGTCGAGTCGATCGCGTACGCCTTGCGGGTCGCGTCGATGTTCTTCTGGATGTACTCCGCTTCCTTGGCCTGCTCGTTCGGCTGGACCTGGAACTTCTGCACGATGGCCGGGTACAGGCCGCCGATCAGGATCGCGGAGAGGACCATCAGGCCGAAGCCGATCACCGGCAGCTGCCAGGTGCGGCGCCACAGCGTCGCGAAGAACAGCACGGCGCAGATCGCGGCGATGCAGAACAGGATCGTCTTCGCCGGCAGGTAGGCGTTGGCGTCGACGTACCGCAGGCCCGTCCAGTTCCCGGTCGCCTTGAAGTCACTGGACTTCACGGCCAGGCCGTACCGGTCGAGCCAGTACGCCACGGCCTTCAGCGACACGAAGACGCCGAGCAGCACCGAGAGGTGCCCGGTGGCGGCGGCCGTCGCGCGGGCACCGGGGCTGGTGATCCGCAGCCCGCCGTACAGGTAGTGGGTGAGCGCGGCGGCGATCAGCGACAGGATCGTGGCGGAGAAGCCGAAGGCGAGCAGGAACCGGTACCAGGGCAGGTCGAACGCGTAGAACGCCACGTCGAGACCGAACTGCGGGTCCTTCTGGCCGAACTTCACCCCGTTGACCCACATCAGCCAGGTCCGCCACTGCCCCGAGGCGGAGGCGCCGGCGATCAGGGCCACCAGGGCGGTGACCGCGAGCAGCACCCACTTCTTGAACGGGGCGAGACCCATCCGGTACCGGTCGAGGCTCTGCTGCTCCAGGGACATCGCGCTCAGCGGCGGCCGCAGCCGGTACGCCAGCCAGATGTTCAGGCCGACGGTGATCCCCATCAGCAGGCCGAAGACCGCGAACAGGCCGATCTTGGTCCACAGCGTGGTCGTGAACACGGACGAGTACTTGACCGAGCGATACCAGAGCCAGTCCGTCCAGAACCCGGCGAACATCACGAACGCCATGGCCAGGACGGCCAGCACGCCGAGCGTCATGAGCAGGGTACGGGCCCGCCGGGACGGCCGGCCGACTCTCATCCTTGGCCCGGACGGGCTCCCGCCGCGGTCCGGCATCTGGAAAGCCAACGTGCGCCCCTCGATGTTGATGCGTCTGAAAGCAGGCCCCGCGATCGTAGAGCCCACTGATGCAACTTACTGAGGCTTTACCTAGTTCCCGTCTTCAGGGGAAGAGGAGGCAGGATATTGGTCATGTCCAACGTTTCCCCCTCCGGCCCGGCGATGGCCGCGAGCCCCCTCACCCGCGCGGTGCTCGAGATCGACGAGTACGCGTCGGGCCTCGGCTGGGACCAGCCCGCCCGCCTGTTCGCCCTGGTCGACACCGCACGGCTGCGCGCCAGCGAGCCCCGGCTCGCCTCCCAGCTCGGCCTCGGCGACGACGCCACCGCCTACACCCCGATCGAGCAGGACAAGCTGCCGCGCGGCAAGGCCCTCGACGAGTTCCTCGGCACGATCGCCTGGCCCGCCGCCGTCGCAGGCTGCGCCCTGACCGTGGAGCGGCTCATGCTGCCCCCCTCGGCGGAGGCCCAGGTGCCGCAGGGGCTCAGCGAGAAGCAGCTGGCCAAGTGGGTGGCCGGACACCCCGACCGCCAGGAGGTCCGGATGACCGTCGCGGTGCTGCGCGGCGGCGCCCGCGAGGCGGCCATCCGGCTGCGCGAGAAGGACACCGCGACCGAGGTCCTGACCGGCCCCGACCTGGTGCCCGGCCTCGCCGAGGCACTGGCGGCGACCTTCGAGTCCTGACTCACCCGACACGCCGAAGGGGCGCCCGTCCGACGGACGGGCGCCCCTTCGGCACATCCCGGGCGGTGCGCCGGCGATCAGCTCTTCGAGCAGCTCGGGAGGGACGCCGTGTCGCCCTTGCGGAGCTTCTCCAGCGCCTTCGTGGCGTCGTCGATGGTGTTCACCTTGACCAGGGTGAGGCCCGCGGGGGTGTCGGAGGCGGCGGCCTCGCAGTTGTCGGCCGGGGTGAGGAAGTACTCGGCGCCGGCGTCGCGCGCGCCGACCAGCTTCATCTCGATGCCGCCGATCGGTCCGACCTCGCCCTTGTCGTCGATGGTTCCGGTGCCGGCGACGAACTTGCCGCCGGTGAGGCTCTCCGGGGTGAGCTTGTCGACGATGCCGAGGGCGAACATCAGGCCCGCGCTCGGACCGCCGACGTCGGCGAGGTTGATGTCGATCGTGAACGGGAAGACGTGGTCGGTGCCGGCCTGGATGCCGACGACGGCCCGGTCG
The DNA here is from genome assembly GCF_056436715.1 of Streptomyces sp. NPDC043176. Classification (NCBI taxonomy): domain Bacteria; kingdom Bacillati; phylum Actinomycetota; class Actinomycetes; order Kitasatosporales; family Streptomycetaceae; genus Streptomyces; species Streptomyces sp. NPDC043176. The sequence continues at coordinate 252,804 of NZ_JBWKCA010000001.1, read as the reverse complement.
CCCTCCTCGGAGGTGGTGGTCGTGATGACCACCTTCTGGGTGACCTTCGGCTCCCGGCGCGCCTTCTCCGCGGCGGCCGCCTCCTTGGCGGGGACGATGGTGAACTCGACGTCCTGGCCGGGCTTGCGCTTCGTCACCTGCTTGGCGACGTCGGTCTGCTCCTTGACCGGCACGCCGCCGACGGCCCTGACCACGTCACCGGCGTGCAGCTTGCCCTCGGCCGGCGAACCCTTGACGACGGTGGCGACGACGACCCGGGCGACCACCGGGATCCCCAACTCCCCGAGCGCGGCCACCTTGGCGCTCTCCTGGGACTGGCTGAACTCCTCGGCGTTCTCCTGGCTCGACTCCTCCTCGGTCTTCCCGTCGGGGTAGAGGGTGTCGTGCGGCACCACCACGTTGTCGTGGGCGAGCCAACCGTAGACGGCCTCGACGGCGTTCATCTTGTAGTCCGCGCTGGTGACGCGGACCGTCGTCATGTTGAGGTGGCCGTCGGTCGGGTAGGTCTTGCGTCCCGAGATCTGGAGGACCGGTTCTCCCCTGGCCTCGCCGAGGGTGTTGACGGTGGGGCCCGGGCTCATCTCCGCGTACGGCACCGGGATCAGGACGCCCGCGATGAGCAGACAGATCAGGACCAGGGTGGAGGCGAGCATCGTCGCGGTGCGGCGTGGCATGGAACGACAGTACGGGACTCGTCTGTGGGTGCACCCCTGGGGCGGGTCCGTACGAGGCGCCGGGCGTCAGCTCGACGGCGAGGTGCTGACACCACCGGCCGCGGCGGCCGGTTCGCGCTCGGCCCGAGCGGAATCGGGAGCGGTGGGGTGGGCGCGTTCCATCGCGTCCCGGAAGCGTGCGTAGCCGGCCAGTTCGGCCACGTCACCTATGGTCTTGTTCCTCGAAGCCCAGCTTCCCCATATCGCCGCGCCGACGACTGCGAAAAGCGGAATCAGCAACCAGGCCAGCGCTGCCATCCCGACCTCCCATCCCCAGTGAGTTGATCAGCAGACTGTCTCATCCGTGAGGTCAACGCTCGCGCCTGGGGGCCGGTTACGCAAATCGGGCGTTCGGCTACGCCCTGTCGGCGCGCCGCCTTGCCCGGATCGGCGGGCCCCGTGTGCCGGGGCCCGTGTCGGGGCGACCGCTCAGCAGGCCCCGACCCACTCCTCGGTGCCGTCCGAGAAGGTCTGGTGCTTCCAGATGGGGACCTCGTGCTTGAGGTCGTCGATGAGCTTGCGGCAGGCCTCGAAGGCCTCGCCGCGGTGGGGGCAGGAGACGGCGACGACGACCGCGATGTCGCCGACGCGCAGGTCGCCGACGCGGTGGACGGCGGCCAGGGCGCGGACCGGGTGGTTCGCGACGACCTTCTCCGCGACCCGGCGCAGCTCCGCCTCCGCGGTGGGGTGGCAGGAGTACCCCAGCGCGTCGACGTCCGCGCCGCCGTCGTGGTTGCGCACGGTGCCGACGAAGAGGGTCGTACCGCCGGAGGCGTCGTCGCCGACGGCTTGGAAGACCTCGTCGACGGAGAGCGGGGTGTCACGGATCGCGAGCAGCTTGATCGGGTCGTCCGCTGCCTGCTCACCGGGGTGGTCGTGCGTCTGCGCCATGAGCCCATGGTGCCGTACGCCGCCGACATCCGGTAAGAGACCTTTCGCCCTGTGGACGGGACCCTCCGTAGGAGGGTCCTACAAGCCGCGCCGCTTCCTCATCTGGCGGACCAGCGCCGCCGTGCCGAGCAGGGCCACCGTCGCACCGGCCGCGCCCGCCGCCGTGGCGTCCTTGCGTCCCAGCCTGCGGCCGGCGACCGTGTGGCGGCCCTCGGCCTCGGCCAGCAGCGCGGCGAGGACCTCCTCGTTGGTCCACTTCGGCCGCCAGCCGGCGTCGTGCAGCCGCCCGACGCTGACCACCCAGGGGTGCATCGTGTACGCGAGGTCGCCCGCCGGGGACGGGGTGAGGCCGATCCGGTGCAGGCGGGCCGCCGCGCCGAGGGCGACGGCGGAGGGGAGCTCCATGCGCCGGATGCCGGAGAGCTCCTCGACCTCCTCCTGTTCCAGCCAGCCCTCGCAGCCGACCGCGAGCTCGCCGTCGACCTTCTCCAGGGCCGCGTACTCCAGGGCGCTCACCAGGTCCTCGACGTGGCAGAACTGCCAGGTGGGGCGGGATCCGGCGACGACGAGCAGCCGGGGCGACTCGAAGTAGCGGGTCAGGGCCGTGTCCGTGCCGCCGACCAGGACCGCGGGGCGGACGACGGTGACGTTGAGTCCGGGGTGGGCGCGGGGCGCACGCCGGCCGAGGCGCTCGATCTCCAGCATGTCGCCGACGCCGGTGGCCTCGGCGGTCGCCTTGAGCTCGGCGTCCTCCGAGAGCGGGATGTCGTTGTCGGGCAGCGCCCCGTAGACCATCGCGGAGGTGCACAGCACCACCCGGCGGACGCCGGCGGCCGCCGCGGCGGTGAGCACGGTCTGCGTGCCGCGCACGTTGTAGGCCGTCCGGGCGGCGGGGTCGGTCTCCAGGTCGAGGTCGACGGCCAGGTGCACGACGACGTCCGCGCCGCGCAGCTTCTCGGCGATGGCCGGATCGCGCACGTCGAGGATGTGCCACTGCGCCTCGGCGACCTCGCCCCGGCGCTCGTCGATCGCGACGACCCGCTTGACCTCGTCGGAGGCGACGAGGCTCCTGATCAGCAGGTCACCGATGCCGGAGGCGGCGCCGGTGACCGCGACGACGGGGCCGCGCGCGGCGGACCGGGTTGAGGGGTTTCGCGCTCCGCGAACCTGAGGATCTGGGGAACTCACCGGGCGTCTCCAGCGGTTGTCTTCAGTACGTACGCCGCATGACGCGTACGGACCAGGTGGCGTCCATCCTGCCGCAGGGCACGGCTCGGCGGAGCACCGAGCCCATTTCCGGCCCGGATGTCTACGCTGGTGGTGTGCGGGTCTGTCTGACAGGCCTGGTCGGGCAGTCGCCGTCGGCAGGAGGCCGGCGGCCCTACGAGCCGAGGAAACCTGTGAGTGACACCCCATTCGGATTCGGCCTTCCGCCGGAGGAGCCGGAGAACGGCGACGAGGGCAAGAAGAAGGACCCCGCCGGAGGTGGTCAGGGGTCCGGCGGCCAGGGCAACCCGTTCGGGGCGAACCCGTTCGGCTTCGGCGGACTGCCCGGCATGGGCGGCCCCGGTGGCGCCGACAACCCGTTCGCCGCGATGTTCGGCTCGCTGAACCCCAACGACCTGGGTGCCGCGTTCCAGCAGCTCGGTCAGATGCTGAGCTACGAGGGCGGTCCCGTGAACTGGGACATGGCCAAGCAGATCGCTCGCCAGGTGGTCGCCCAGGGCACCGCCGACGGCACCAAGGACGCCAGCGTGGGCCCGGCCGAGAAGTCCGCGGTCGAGGAGGCCCTGCGGCTGGCCGACCTGTGGCTGGACCAGGTCACCTCGCTGCCCTCCGGCGCGGGTACGGCCGTGGCGTGGAGCCGCGCCGAGTGGGTCGAGGCGACGCTGCCGGCGTGGCAGCAGCTCGTGGACCCGGTCGCCGAGCGCGTCGGTTCCGCGATGGGCGACGTCCTGCCGCAGGAGATGCAGGCCATGGCCGGCCCGCTGATCGGCATGATGCGCTCGATGGGCGGCGCCATGTTCGGCCAGCAGATCGGACAGGCCGTCGGCGCGCTCGCCGGCGAGGTCGTCGGCTCGACCGACGTCGGTCTGCCGCTCGGCCCGGCCGGGCGCGCGGCGCTGCTGCCGCTGAACATCGAGGCCTTCGGCAAGGACCTGGGCGTCCCCTCGGACGAGGTGCGGCTCTACCTGGCCCTGCGCGAGGCCGCCCACCAGCGGCTCTTCACGCACGTGCCGTGGCTGCGGGCGCACCTGTTCGGCGCGGTCGAGGGATACGCGCGGGGGATCAAGGTCGACACCTCGAAGCTGGAGGAGGCGGTCGGGCAGCTCGACCCGACGCACCCGGAGCAGCTGCAGGAGGCACTCCAGCAGGGCATGTTCCAGCCGGAGGACACCCCGGAGCAGAAGGCGGCCCTGGCCCGTCTGGAGACGGCGCTCGCGCTGGTCGAGGGCTGGGTGGACGCGGTGGTCCACGAGGCCGCCAAGTCCCGGCTGACCTCGGCGGACGCGCTGCGCGAGACGCTGCGCAGGCGCCGGGCGTCGGGCGGTCCGGCCGAGCAGACCTTCGCGACCCTGATCGGTCTCGAGCTGCGTCCGCGGCGGCTGCGGGACGCGGCGCGGCTGTGGGCCTCGCTGACCGACGCGCGCGGGGTCGACGGCCGCGACGGCCTGTGGGAGCACCCGGACATGCTGCCGACGGCGACGGACCTGGACGACCCCGACGGCTTCGTCCACCGCGAGCACCTCGACTTCTCGGAGCTGGACAAGATGCTGGGCGAGGCGGCGGAGGGCCGCTCCGACGACGAGGGCAAGGACGACGGCGCCAAGTGACCCTGCACGACGACGCGGTCCTCGTACTGAAGGAGTACGGGGACCAGGAGGAGCTCCGGCAGGTCTACCTGGACCACCTGGCGGCCCACCCCGACGGCATGTACAAGCCCTGCGGGGCCGGTCACCTGACGTCCAGCGCGCTGGTGATCGACCCCTCGCGGGGCCGGGTGCTGCTCACCCTGCACAAGAAGCTGGGCATGTGGCTGCAGATGGGCGGCCACTGCGAGCCGGACGACGTGTCGGTGGAGGCGGCCGCGCTGCGCGAGGCGACGGAGGAGTCCGGGATCCCGGGCCTGACGCTGCTGCCGGGCGGTCCGGTGCGGCTCGACCGGCATCCGATCCCGGCGCCCTGCCACTGGCACCTGGACGTGCAGTACGCCGCGCTGGCGCCGGTGGACGCGGTGGCGGCGATCAGCGAGGAGTCGCTGGACCTGCGCTGGTTCCCGTACGAGGAGGTGGCGGGCGTGGCGGACACGTCGGTGGTCCGCCTCCTGGAGGGGACGCTGGCGCGGCTCGGCTGAGCACGCCCGAGGGGCGGCCTCCGGTGGAGACCGCCCCTCGGGATGTCCTGCCGCGCTCAGTTCCAGGCGTTGTTCTGGTTCTGGGCGTGGGAGCCGTGCTGTCCGGCGCCGAACTGGGCGGCGACGCCCTGGCCGATGGCCGCGTGCTGCGGCGGCATGACCTCGCTGGGCTGGACCAGGGCGAAGCCCTGGCCGAGGAAGCTGAGCTCCCAGCCCTCGCCGGTGTCGCCGCGCCGGCGGCGGACGCTGGAGTTGGTGGTCTGCGCCTGCATCTGGACGCGCAGGCCGGTGGACCAGGCGACGATCGCGTCGGCGTCGACGCTGACGTACTTCTCGGGCGTGACCTGCATCATCAGCGGCTGCCCGGAGGTCATCAGGGCGACCTTGCCGCGGCCGGAGATGTTGAGCTGGTACTTGCCGGAGCCGGAGATGCCGTACTGGCTGTCGACGGCGATGACCTCGGTGTGGAGGGTCGAGTCGAGCGCCAGGACGTAGGCGCTGTCCACGGTGAGGCCCTCCTGCTCGACCTCGACGATGTGGACGTACTGGGCGAGGTTGGCGAAGTAGACCGTGCCCTGGCCGGAGCAGCGCATCAGGTCGAGGCCCTCGCCGGTGCGGGCCTGGGCCCGGCGCTGGCTGGAGGTCTTGTACTCGCCGTCGAAGTCGACGAGTCCCTGGTACGCGACCATGGCGCCCTTGCGGGCGAGGACGTCGTCCTGCCCGGTCAGGCTGACCCGCAGCAGCTGCGGGTTCTGGATGACGTACCGTTCCTGGCTCTGCTGCTCGGCGTGGTTGAAAAGCGGGCTCTGCATGGTGTGTTCTCGCTCCCCCTCAGCCCCGGGCCCGCAGGCGGTCGGTGCTGTCCTCGCTCGGCTGTACGACGACGATGCCCTGGCCCGAGAAGGCCATCTGGTATGCCTCGCCGCTGCCCCGCCCGATGAGGGAGGACGCCTTGAAGCTGCGCTTGCCCTTGACCTTGAGCGCCGGCGACCAGGCGACGAGCGCGTCGGGGTCGACGTACGTCTCGTCCTCGCCGCGGCCGCAGTCGACGACGATCGGCGTGCCGCGCGAGGTGAGCGCGACCCAGCCGGTGCCGGAGATCTCCACGTTGAACAGGCCCTGCCCGGCGAACTTGGCGAGGCCCTTGACCCGCTCGACGCCCCACTGGAGGTGGGCGTCGAAGGCCAGCACGTTGGTGCCGTTGACCGAGAGCGAGTCGTTCTGGAGGTTGATGACGACGACGTCGGCGCCGTAGTCGGCGAGGTAGAGCAGTCCGTCGCCGGTGCACTTCATGATCGGCGCGCCCTCGCCGGTGGCCCACTGCTGGGCGACCTGGCGGACGGCGGGCGGGTTGGGCTCGTAGCTGATGAAGCCCTCGTAGGCGACCATCGAGCCGGTCCGGGCGTACAGGTCCTGGCCGGTGGCCATCGCGACCTTCAGCATGGTGCGGCCGTGGTTCTCCATCCGGGCCGCGACGGGGGTCGGGGCGTAGCCCGCGAGTTGCTGGTTCATGACTTCGGGCTCCCTCAGACCTCGTAGGGCTGGACGACGATGAAGTTGCCGGGGGCGCCCCGGAACTGGAGGTTCACGGTCTCTCCGCTGTGGCCGGGGTAGGCGTTGCGCCGGAGCCGGACCTGGCTGGAGAGGATGACCTGGGACGCGGCGGACCAGGCGACGACCGCGTTGCAGTCGGCGAAGGTCGTGGGCGTCACGGGCAGCACGACGGGGACGCCCTGGGTCTTCACGACGACCGTTCCGGTGCCCTGGAACTGCATGGTGAACAGCGCGCCGCCGGGGATGCCGTGGCCCTCGATGCGACGGACCTCGTACTGGAGGGACTCGTCGAACGCGAGGACGTTCTCGGCGGAGACGCAGATGCCGTCGCCCTGGAGCTCGATCGGGTGCAGGTGGGCGCCCGCCTCGGCGAGGAAGACCTGACCGCGGCCGGTGCAGCGCATCAGCTGCATCTCCTGGCCGGTGGCGTTGCCCACGATCCGGCCGGCGAAGCCCGCGCCCTTGTAACCGAAGTCGACCTTGCCCTGGTACATGACCATGGAGCCCTGGCGGGCGAGGACGGGCACGCCGCCCATGGCGAGGTCGACCCGCATGAGCTGCTGGTTCTGCGGGGTCCAGCGGGCGCCGGTGGCGGTCTCCTTGTACGGAGCGAGCGCCGCGGCGAGTCCGGCGCCGGTCGCCGGAACGCCCTGCGGGACGCCGGCCGGCTGGCCGTACGCCGGGGGCTGCTGCCCGTAGGCGGGGGGCTGCTGCCCGTAGGCGGGGGGCTGCTGCCCGTAGGCGGGGGGCTGCTGCCCGTACGGGGCGGGCGCGGCCTGGCCGTACGGGGGTGCCTGGGGCGGCTGGCCCTGGCCGGGGTACTGGCCGGGGGGCTGCCCCGGGACCTGACCCGGGTACTGCCCGGGAACCTGGCCGAACTGCGGCTGCTGCGGAGGCTGCCCGTAGGGGGCGGGGGCCGGCGCGGGCGGCGGGACGGGGGCGGGCGCCACCGGCGCCACCATCGTCGGCGCCGTGTGGACCGGCGGCGCGGGGGCGGGCGGCACGGGCGCCTGCGGCGCGCCGAACGCGGGCGCCGGGGCCTGCGCCGGGGCGCCGAAGGCCGGGGGCGCCGCCGCCTGCGGGGGCGGGGCGAAGCCCGGGGCCGCGGCCTGCTGCGGCGGGGCCGCGGACTGCTCCTCGGCGACCTCGCCGCCGAAGTTCCGCAGGAGCGCGTCCAGGCCGCCGTCGAAGCCCTGGCCGACGGCGGCGAACCGCCAGACGTCCTTGAGGTAGAAGTCGCCGAGCATCACCGCGCGCTCGGTGGAGAACTCCGCGCCGGTGAACGCGTACCGGGCGACCTCCTCGCCGCCGGCCACGATCCGCAGGTGACCGGGGCCGACCTGGGACATCTGTCCCGCTCCGTCGATCGTCGCGGTGAACGACAGCTTGTGGATGTTCGCGGGGATGCGGTCGAGGGTGACGCGGAAGGACTCGGTGTCACCGGACTGCGCCCCGAGCAGCTGGACGGACTCCTCGGGCGTCTTCGGCTGGTTGAAGAAGACGAAGTACCGGTCGTCCGAGAGCCGCTCGTCGGCGTCGAGGCCGAAGCAGCTGATGTCGAAGGTCAATCCGGGCGCCGCGATCTGCACGCCGACGTACAGATCGGTTCCCGCGGTCAGATCACTGATCTTGGCCTTGTGGCCGCGTTGGAATTCCCTGGCCATGCGTAACGACCGTCCCCCATCCCGAATGGCGAATGCTCGCGCCAGGCTAACGGCTGACTGCGACATTGAGACAGGGCGGGTCGTTTTCGGTACGGAATCGGGAAACACCCTCACCGAGACGTGCCGACGCCGTCACTCCCGGCGGCGCCGCCACTTCCGGACGCCGCCGCTCCGGGACGGCGTCACTCCTCGCGGGCGTCCTGGAGGTGCGGCAGCCGCTTGGCGGCGGCGACGCCCTCCAGGTAGCCGCGCGCCCGCTCGGTCCGCGGATACGCCTCCAGGAGCCGCCAGAACCGGGGGCCGTGGCCGGGGACGAGCAGATGGGCCAGCTCGTGGAGGAGGACGTAGTCGACGACGTACTCCGGCATGCCCTGGAGCCGGTGGGAGAGCCGGATGCTGCCCTCGGAAGGGGTGCAGGAGCCCCAGCGGGTGTTCTGGTTGGTCACCCAGCGGACGGATCCGGGGCGGGCGCGGCCCTCGAAGTACTGCTCCGACAGACGCAGCGCCCGCTCGGTCAGCTCGCGGTCGCCGAGGACGCTGCGGTTCTCCTGGGCGGCGAGCTTGTCGAGCATCACGCCGACCCACCGCCGCTCCTCCGCCTCCGACATCCGGGCCGGGATGAGCACGATGGTCCGGTCGCCCTCGCGGTAGGCCGACACGGTTCTGCTCCGCCGCGGGCTTCTGCGCACCTCGACCGCACTCGTCCCGGCACCGCGGGTCGGCTTGCTGGTCACGCTGCGCTGTGGGTCGGCGGGCACGGCCCCGACGTTACCCGCTGCCGCCGGGGGAAGTCCCGCCTCGGAAGGGGTTTCGAGGACGTTCCGACCCCACCGCGCACCATTTGAATGACTATTCCCCTGACCTGTGGACAACTTTCGGCGCCCGTCGCGACGGGCGGGGCATTCTCACCACGGGACGGCGAAAGGCCGTCGTCGATCATGAATGCGATCAGGGGCGGGGGCGCGGAAATGCATCCGATGGTGAAGCCGGCGCTGCGGCGGGCCTGGCGGAGTCTCCAGTGCGTCCAGTTCGGGGTCACCCCCGCGCACGCGGTGGTCCTCGGCCCCGTCGACCAGGACACGGGAGCGGTGCTCGGGCTGCTCGACGGCACCCGCGGGACCGAGCTGCTCCGCGCCGAGGCTCGGGCCCTCGGCCTCCCGGAAGGCCGACTGGAGGCGCTGCTCGGCCGGCTGGCGGCGGCCGGGCTCCTCGCGGACGCCACGACCGGACGGCCCGGCCTGGTCGGACCGTCCGCCGGCGCGGTGGACCGCGCCCTCGACCCGCTCCGTGCCGACCTGGCCTCCCTCTCGGTGGTCCATGCCGAGCCCGAGCGGGCGGCACGGGCACTGGCGGCCCGGCGGTCCCTGCGCGTCCAGGTCAGAGGCGCGGGTCGGGTGGGGACGACGGTGGCGGCCCTCCTCTCCGCCGCCGGCGTGGGCCGGGTCGAGGTGCTGGACGCCGGCCGCGTCGAGCCCTGGGAGACGGCCCCGGGCGGCCTGCCGGCCGAAGCGGTCGGCGAGCGCCGGGCGACGGCGGCCCGGCGCCTGGTCGGCCGCTGGGCCCGCGGCGGCCCCGGCGGTTCCGGCGGTTCCGGCGGCCGGTGTGGGCCGGGCGGTTCCGGCGGCCGGGGTGGGCCGGGCGGTTCCGGCGGCCGGGGTGAGAGAGCCGGCGACGGCGGCCTGTCACTCGTCGTGGTGACACCGCGGGACGGCCTCGGGGCGTACGTCCCCGATCCGCTCCCCGCCGAGCAGTGGATCTCCACCGGCACCCCTCATCTGTACGCGGGGGTCCTGGAGGCGACCGGAACGGTCGGGCCGCTCGTGCTGCCGGGCGGCACGGCCTGCGCACGGTGCCTCCAGGAGGAGCGGACCGACCGGGAGCCGGTCTGGCCCCGGCTGCTCGCCCAGTGGCGCTCCGGAGCCCCGCATCCGCTGCCCGCCTGCGACCTGGGCCTGGCGACGGCGGTGGCGGGCCTCGCCGCCGCGCACGCCCTGGCCTTCCTGGACGGCGACCTCCCGGCGAGCACGGGCACCCGCTGGGAGACGTCCCTGCCGATGCTGGAGTGGCGGGCGGAGCGGCTGCACCCCCATCCGGCATGCCCGTGCGGTGCGGCGCGCGGCGCAGAGGGGGAGCGCGTCTCGGCAGCCGGAGGCACGCAGGACACAATGGCGGGGTAACGGCCCTGCGCGGCACGGCAGTCTGGGATTTGGAGGGGCGCATGTCTGATCTTCCCCGGAAGGCGGTCACCCGGACCGCCAAGTTGGCCGCGTTGCCGCTGGGCTTCGCGGGCCGGGCCACCTGGGGCCTCGGCAAGCGGATCGGCGGGAGGTCGGCGGAGCTCGTCGCCCGCGAGCTCCAGCAGCGCACGGCCGAGCAGTTGTTCAAGGTGCTCGGCGAGCTCAAGGGCGGAGCCATGAAGTTCGGGCAGGCGCTGTCCGTCTTCGAGTCGGCCCTCCCGGAGGAGGTTGCCGGGCCCTACCGGGCCGCGCTGACGAAGCTTCAGGACGCCGCGCCGCCGATGCCGACCCGCACGGTCCACGCCGTCCTGGAGGAGCGACTGGGCGCCGAATGGCGCGAGCTGTTCCTGGAGTTCGAGGACAAGCCGGCGGCGGCCGCCTCGATCGGCCAGGTCCACCGGGCCGTGTGGCACGACGGACGTGAGGTCGCGGTCAAGGTCCAGTACCCGGGCGCCGGAGAGGCACTGCTCTCGGACCTGGCCCAACTGAGCCGCTTCGCCCGGCTCCTCGGCCCGCTGATCCCGGGGATGGACGTCAAGCCTCTGATCACGGAGATGCGGGACCGGGTCTCCGAGGAGCTGGACTACGCCCTGGAGGCGGAGGCCCAGCAGAAGCACGCGGAGGAGTTCGCGGACGATCCCGGAGTGGTGGTGCCGGCCGTCGTGCACCGGGCCGAACAGGTCCTCGTCACCGAGTGGATGGACGGGATCCCGCTGGCCGAGGTGATCGCGGACGGCACGGAGGCCCAGCGGAACCGGGCCGGTCAGCTCCTCGCCCGCTTCCTCTTCTCCGGCCCCGCCCGCACGGGGCTGCTGCACGCCGACCCCCACCCGGGGAACTTCCGGCTGCTGCCCGGCGACGACGACGACCCGGAGAGCTGGCGCCTCGGCGTCCTCGACTTCGGCACCGTGGACCGGCTGCCGGGCGGGCTTCCTGAGACCATCGGCACATGTCTGCGGACGACCCTCGCCGGTGACGCCGAGACCGTCTACGAGCTGCTGCGCGCGGAGGGCTTCGTCAAGGAGTCCGTCGCGCTCGACCCGGACGCGGTCCTCGCCTACCTGCTGCCGATCATCGAGCCGGCCGAGGTGGAGGCCTTCGAGTTCAGCCGCGGCTGGATGCGGGCGCAGGCCGCGCGCATCGCCGATCCCCGCTCCCCCGCGCACCAGCTCGGCAAGCAGCTCAACCTCCCGCCGTCCTATCTCCTGATACACCGTGTGACGCTGAGCACGATCGGGGTGTTGTGCCAGCTCAACGCGACGGTTCGTCTCCGCGACGAACTCCACGACTGGCTCCCCGGCTTCCCCCCTCCACGCTGACCCGCCCGCACCCCGCGCCCACCCCGTGGGGGCCGCCGTGCGGGCGTGCGCACACCACTGTGCGGGCCCCCGCGCCCACCACCGTGTGCGTGCACCCACCGCCGTGTGCGTGCGCCCGGCTGCCGTGCGGCCCACGCCCCGCCCCGTGTGGGCCTTGCCCGTGTGGGCCTTCGCCTGCCGCCCGTGTGTGGGCCCGCGCCCCGCATGGGCTGTCGCCCACCGCACCCCCACCCCGTGTGGGCCTTCGCCCGCTGTCGTGTGGGCCTGCGCCCGCCGCGCCCTCGCCGCCGTGTGGGCCTTCGCCCGCCGCCGTGTGGGCCTTCGCCCCCGCCCCGTGTGGGCAATCGTCCCGCTGGGCGGGACGGGTGGGCACACGGGACGGCGCCCTCGGCGGCGCCTCCGCCCCTTGTGCCCTGGCCCGCACCCCCAAGTCCGGTGCGCACCGGGTGCGGGTCCGGGCGCGGAAGCCTGGGCCCGGCACGGGGCGCCGTCCGTTGTGCCCACCCGTTCCGCCCCAGCGGAACGATTGCCCACAACGGGGTGGGCGGGGCCCGCCCCGGCGGAACGATCGCCCACAACGCGCGGGACGCGGGTGATGGGCACCGCCCAGCGGAACGATGACCCACAACGCGGCGGGCGCGGGCGCAGCCCACAACGCGGGGCGCTGGTGGGGGCGGGTGGGCGCCGCTCCAGCGGAACGACTGCCCACGACGGGCGGGGGCGCGGCGCACGACGCGGGGGCGCGGGTGCAGCCCGCAGCGAGGGGGTGGGCCGCCACGGGGGCGGGACGATTGCACACGACGCGGCGGGCGCAGGCCCGGGGCGGGGGCTACCACCAGGTGGAGTTGAGGCGGGCTTCGATGGCTCGGAGGTTCTCACGGGCGCACGCGTCGCAGAAGTACTCGCGGCGACCGTTCTCCACGGAGCAGGTCCAGGTCACGGGAGGGGTATCGACGGTCCGGCCGCAGCGGGCGCAGGAGACGGGCTCCTCGGGAACACGTGCGTCGTTCACCCGCCGACGATAGCCCGGCCCGCGGTCACCGCGCGGACAACGCACCGCTGCGCCCCGGCAGGGGAAACGCGCCGCGGGGGCCGGTCCGGATGGACCGGCCCCCGCGGGGGCGTGTGGGTGGACCGGCCCCCGCGGGGGCGTGGGGGTGGTGGGGCGCCGGGCGGGACCGGCGCCCCAGGGGCACCGCACCGTCAGTGCATGACGGCCATGGCGAGCGCGCGGCGGGCGCGGAGCGACACGCGCTCGGCGCGGCGCTGCATGCGCCGAGCGGCGACCAGGCGCACGGCCTGGCGTTCCGCGTCGGCCTCGCGATGGCGCTCGTGCATATGGGCACGGGCCAGGGCTTCTGGGATGAGTTGCATTTCACGGGTCCTGTTCTGACGCGCGGTGTGCGCGGCGGCGGGGGAGAAGACTGGGGTAGCGGAGCCGAACGGCTCACCTGCGGACGAGGTCATCGGGGCCTGCTTCTGGGGATCGTGCGTGAGGGGGCGGTCGATGGTTCCGGTGGCGCTCATGCCGCGACCGGGTTCTTGCGCGGACGGCCACGGGGCCGCTTGCGGGCCACGACCACGCCCTGGACGAACAGCTCGCCACCCCAGACGCCCCAGGGCTCGCGCCGCTCCTTGGCGCCGGCCAGGCAGGCGGCGACCAGCGGACAGGTCTGGCAGAGGGACTTCGCGTACTCGACGTCGGCCGGGGACTCCGCGAAGAAGACCTCGGGGTCGTAGGTGCGACAGGGAACGGGGACGCCGAGGTTCTCGATGGCGTCGTCGAGCGCGGTGAGCGCGGTGAGGGGGATCAAAGCGGGGTCCTCCGTGAGGCCGGGCAGGGGGATCGAATCGGAATGCGGTACGGACGGGGCGTGCGCTTCGAGTTGCACGGTGGTCTTTCCTCGTCTGGTCGTTCCGGCCTGTTGGCCGGGGTTTCGGCTGGTACCGGGTGTTCTGTCCCGAGGCCCCTTCGCTCTGTCATCCCCGTTCGGGGACAAACAGAAGGGCCGCGGATCCCGGGTGGGGTTCCGCGGCCCTGAAGGCGCCTGTCTGATGCTGGATCAGACTGGATCACTCCAGGGTTCGAGCCCACGGAAGGCCCACATCGTGTGGTGGTGCATCGTCGTCTGCTGCTGGGTGCCGGCACCGGTCGCCGCAAAGCCATACGCCGTGGCCTTGCCTGCTGCTCCTGCTTCCAGTGCCTTGGTCGGTCGCTCATTGCGCGGCTCGACGGCGACCACACCGAGACCGGAGAGACCGGTGACGGGCAGGGCGGCGACGGGCAGACGGGTGCCAAGGAGAGCCGGGGCGGAGAAGCCGAGCGTGCAGGCGGAGACGGCCGAGCGATCGGTCATTTTGGCCGTGCCGAAGACGGCGTCGACGCTGACGAAGCTGGCGCTGCTGGTCTGAATGGTGCTGCTGATCACTGGAATCGCCTCCTCTCGGCGTCTCGGAGGGCTCGGTGCGAGCCGGACCCTCATATGTATTTGGACAAGTACAACACGAAGACAGGGCTTCGAAGAAGCCGCTGTTTCCGTGGTTAAGAACCTATGGGGCTTGACGGGGCAGGCGCAAACTATTTTCTCGACGAGTTTTCCTCAGATCTCGTCGGCGCCCACGCCTCCGTCCCCACCTGCGCAGATGGCCAGGACGTCGGCTCCGAAGCGGTCCAGCTTGCGGACGCCGACGCCGGCGATCGAGGCGAGCTCCCCGTCGGTGGCCGGGACCCGCTCGGCGATGGCCATGAGCGTCTTGTCGGTGAAGACGCAGTACGCGGGCTGGGCCAGCGCGCGCGCCTGCTCGGCACGCCAGTCGCGCAGCCGCTCGTACAGCGCCTCGTCCATGTCCGAGGGGCAGTCCTCGCAGCGCATGAGCTTCATCGCGCCCGCCTCGGTGAGCGTCGCGCCGCAGACCCGGCAGAGCACGGGGCCGCGGGCCTTGCGCCGGGCGGCGCCGCCGCCCCGCTCGATGCCGCCGGCCCTGGCGGCCGACGAGGAGCCGAGCCGTCCCGAGCCGGGGCGCAGACCCTTGAGGAAGTGGCTGGGGCGCCGGGAGGCGCGGCCGCCCGGGGAGCGGGAGAGCGCCCAGGAGAGCGTGAGGTGGAGGCGGGCGCGGGTGACGCCGACGTACAACAGGCGGCGCTCCTCCTCGACCTGCTCGTCGGTCTTGGCGTAGGTGATCGGCATCATGCCCTCGGTGAGGCCGACCAGGAAGACGGCGTCCCATTCGAGGCCCTTCGCCGCGTGGAGCGAGGCGAGGGTGACGCCCTGGACGGTGGGGGCGTGCTGGGCGGCGGCCCGCTCGTCGAGCTCGGCGACCAGGTCGGAGAGGGTGGCGCCGGGCTTGGCGAGGACGAAGTCCTCGGCGAGCCGGACGAGGGCGGCGAGCGACTCCCAGCGGTCGCGGGTGGCGCCGGAGCCCGCGGGCGGCTGGGTGGTCCAGCCCTTGGTGGACAGGACGGCCCTGACCTGGGCGGGCAGGTCCTCGGCGTCGTCGAGGAGGGAGTCGTTGCCCCCGGCGCGGGCCGCGCCGCGCAGGGCGACGCCGGCCTCCCTCACCTCCTGGCGTTCGAAGAAGCGCTCGGCGCCGCGGAGCTGGTAGGGCACTCCGGCGTCGGCGAGGGCCTGTTCGTAGACCTCGGACTGGGCGTTGATCCGGTAGAGGACGGCGATCTCGCCGGCCGGTACGCCGGCGGCGATGAGGTCGCGGATGCGGCGGGCGGTGCCCTCGGCCTCGGAAGGCTCGTCGGCGTACTCCGTGTAGGCCGGCTCGGGGCCGGGGTCGCGCTGGGAGATCAGCTCCAGGCGGTGCTCGGCGGCCCGGCCGCGGGCCTGGCCGAGCAGCCCGTTGGCGAGGTGGACGACCTGCGGGGTGGAGCGGTAGTCGCGGACCAGCTTGACCACCGTGGCGCCGGGGTGGCGGGTGCGGAAGTTCAGCAGGTGGTCGGGGGTGGCGCCGGTGAAGGAGTAGATGGTCTGGCTGGCGTCGCCGACGACGCAGAGGTTGTCGCGGTCGCCGAGCCAGAGGTCGAGCAGGCGCTGCTGGAGTGGGGAGACGTCCTGGTACTCGTCGACCACGAAGTGCTGGTACTGGCGGCGGATCTGGTCGGCGATGTCGTGCCGGTCCTGGAGGATGCCGACGGTGAGCAGCAGCACGTCCTCGAAGTCGATCACCGAGCGGTCGCGCTTCAGCTGCTCGTACATGGCATAGATCTGGCCAATCTCGGCCGGGTCGCGGGGGGCGTCCCGGACGGATTTGGCGACGACTGCCGGGTAGTCGGCGGGGACCGTCTGGGTGACCTTGGCCCATTCGATCTCGCCGGTGACGTCCCTGAGCTCGTTTCTGTCGAGGCGGACGCGACAGCGGGCGGCGGCCTCGGCGACGAGCTGGACCTTGCGCTCCAGGAGCCGGGGCAGGTCACCACCGACGGCTTTCGGCCAGAAGAACTGGAGCTGGCGGAGGGCCGCGGAGTGGAAGGTGCGGGCCTGGACCCCGCCGGCGCCGAGCTGCCGGAGCCGCCCGCGCATCTCGCCGGCGGCGCGGTTGGTGAACGTGACGGCCAGCACACTGGAGGGCTGGAGGACGCCCGCCCGCACGCCGTACGCGATCCGGTGCGTGATGGCCCGCGTCTTGCCCGTGCCGGCACCCGCGAGGACGCACACCGGACCGGTCAGGGCCAGCGCGACCTCGCGCTGCTCCGGGTCGAGCCCGTCGAGCACCGCGTCGGCCGTCTCCGGGACCTGCGGGAAAAGAGTGGAATGCGTTGCTGCTGTCACTCCGCCATGCTGCCAGGTTCGGCGGGGTCGGCGCGGAGGGCCGTCCACAGGCGGGTGGTCCCGGTCATACGAATTCCGGGAATGGGCGGCCGGGGACGTACGTTCTCCTTCTCGGCACCCGTCAGCGAACAAGAGGAGCGCCTCGCCATGCAGGGCACTGTGACGATGTACAGCACCACGTGGTGCGGCTACTGCCGTCGGCTGAAGAGCCAGATGGACCGCGAGGGCATCGCGTACACCGAGATCAACATCGAGCTGGACGCCGACTCGGCCGCGTTCGTCGAGAAGGCCAACGGCGGCAACCAGACCGTGCCGACCGTCCTGTTCCCGGACGGCTCGACGCTGACGAACCCCTCGCTCGCGCAGGTCAAGCAGAAGATCGGCGTCTGACCGGCTGCCCAGCGGCGCGTCCGAACCCCCGACCGGCGACCGTCCGGCCGGGGGTTCGCCGTTCCCGCGGCCGGGCGGTGGCGGTCAGGACCGACAGGGCGGGGCGCTCGTCGTCGTACGAGACCTGCCCCGGGTCGTCCTACGGGTCCCGCGCCCTGTCCGGCGTCGCGCCGGCGGCGTCAGACCACGTCGCCGGGCTTGGGCAGCGGCTTGCCGTACCAGCGCTCGATCAGCCGGGAGGCGATCGAGATGCCGTACGGGGGCACCACCTCGCCCGACTCGAAGGCGGCGGTCAGGTCGTCGCGGGAGAACCAGCGGGCCTCGTGTATCTCCTCGCCGTCCACGTCGATCTCCGAGGAGGTGGCGCGGGCGAAGAAGCCGAGCATAAGGCTGGACGGGAACGGCCAGGGCTGGCTGGCGATGTACTCGACCTCGCCGATGGTGACGCCGGCCTCCTCGAAGACCTCGCGGACGACCGCCTGCTCGATGGACTCGCCGGGCTCGACGAAGCCGGCGAGGGTGGAGAAGCGCCCCTCGGGCCAGTGGACCTGGCGGCCGAGCAGCGCCCGGTCCTGGTCGTCGGTGACGAGCATGATCACCGCGGGGTCGGTGCGCGGGTAGTGCTCGGCGCCGCAGGCCTGACAGCGGCGGACGTGGCCGGCGGCGGCGATGACCGTGCGCTCGCCGCAGCGCGAGCAGAAGCGGTGGAGGCGCTGCCAGTTCTCCAGGGCGACGGCGTGCACCATGAGGCTTGCGTCCCGGTCCGACAGCAGCAGCCCGGCCTCGCGCAGTCCGGCGGGGCGGGCGGACTGGTCCATGCGGCCGGGCAGGGAGTCCTTCTGCAGGGCGAAGTAGGAGACGCCGTCGGCGTCCGTGCCCAGGAAGTAGCGGTGGGTCTCGGTGACGGGCGCCTCGAACGCCGGGGTCATGACGAGCTCGGTCGTGCCGTCGGGCCGGTCGTCGATCAGCACCTGGCCGCCGGAGACCACGAAGACCCGGGTCGTCGGGTGGCTCCAGGCCGCCGCGAGCCATGCCTCGTCGAGGCGGTGGTGGGCGGCCCGGTCGATGCCGCTCGGGGCGGTGAGCGAGATCGGGCGGTCCGCGGACGCGTTGTTCAAGGTGCTCACAGGTGCTTCCAACTCCCCCGGATCGGTGTGTGGGTTCAGCGCTCGGTGGCGAGGGCCTGGGCGGCGGACAGGTCGCCCCACAGGTGCGCCGTCGTCTCGACGCCCTTCATGAGGAGATCGAGCTCGATCTTCTCGTTGGGGGCGTGCCAGCCGTCGGACGGGACGGAGATGCCGAGGAACAGGACGGGTGCGTCCAGGACGTCCTGGAGGTCGGCGGCGGGTCCGGAGCCGCCCTCGCGGGTGTAGCGCACCTTGGCGCCGTCGAAGGCCTTGCTCATGGCCCCGGCCACCGCCTTGAGGGCGGGGTGCCCGAGGGGGGTGAGGCAGGGGCGGGTCGGGGCACCGAAGACGATCTCGTACCGGATGCCGGCCGGGACGAGTCCGGCGAGCCAGTCCCGTACGGCGAGCTCGATCTTGGCCGGGTCCTGGCCGGCGACCAGCCGGAACGACAGCTTGAGCTGGGCGGAGGCGGGGACGATCGTCTTGCCGCCGGGGCCCTGGTAGCCGCCCCCGATGCCGTTGACCTCGGCGGTGGGGCGGGCCCAGACGCGCTCCAGGGTGGAGAAGCCGGCCTCGCCGAGGGTGCCGTGGGACTTGGCCGTCCGCAGCCAGGCCTCCTCGTCGAAGGGCAGCTCGGCGACGAGGGCCCGCTCGGCGTCGGAGAGCTCGGTCACCCCGTCGTAGAAACCGGGGATCGCCACGTGCTCGTGCTCGTCGTGGAGGGCGGCGACGATCCGGCCCGCGACGGTCGCCGGGTTGGGGACGGCGCCGCCGAAGGAACCGGAGTGGATGTCCTGGTCGGGGCCGTACAGCTCGATCTCGCAGTCGGCGACCCCGCGCATGCCTGTGCACACGGTGGGGGTCGTCTCGGACCACATGCCGGTGTCGGAGACGATCACGGCGTCGGCGGCGAGGCGCTGGGCCCGCTCCTCGACCAGGGCGCGGAAGTGCGGGGAGCCCGACTCCTCCTCGCCCTCGACGATCAGCTTCAGGTTGACGGCGGGCGACGTGCGGCCGGTGACGGCGAGGTGGGCGCGGACGCCGAGCGTGTGGAAGAACACCTGGCCCTTGTCGTCGGCCGCCCCGCGCGCGTACATCCGGCCGTCCACCACGGTCGGCTCGAAGGGGTCGGTGTGCCAGCCGTCCTCACGGGCCGCCGGCTGGACGTCGTGGTGGCCGTAGACGAGGACGGTCGGGGCGTCCGGGTCCTCGGAGGGCCACTCGGCGAAGACGGCCGGGGCGCCGTCGGTCTCCCACACCTCGACGGTGGTGAAGCCGGTCTCGGTGAGCTTGGCGGCGAGCCACTCGGCACTGCGCCGGACGTCACCGGCCCGGTCGGGCCGGGCCGACACCGACGGGATGCGCAGCCACTCGGCGAGGTCGTCGAGGAAGGCGGCACGGTGCTGGTCGATGTACGTGCGTACGGCGTGGACGGCGCTGTCCGGGGTCTCGCTCATGCCTCCGAGCCTATCCGGCGTCCGGGGGTGCCCCGCCCAGCAGGATGGCCTCCAGCTCGGCCCGGCCCGGCAGACGGGCGGGGCGGGCCACCTCACCCGTACGGACGTACACGAAGGCGGCGGCCACCTCCTCGGGCGGAAGGCCGTGCTGCTCGGCCCACGCGAGCCGGTACAGGGCGAGCTGCAGCGGGTCTGCGGTGCGGTGCCGGCTGGTCTTCCAGTCGACGATCTCGTACGCGCCGGTGTCCGGGTCCCGGTAGACGGCGTCGATCCTGCCCCGGACGACCCGGCCGCCGAGCGAGAGGTGCACGGGGACCTCCACGCGGTACGGGGTGCGGTGGCCGTACGGGGTCCGGGCGAAGGCCTCCTTCAGCTCGTCGAGGTCCCGCTCGTCGAGGATCTCGGGCTCGCCCGCGAAGTCCTCGCCGCCGGGGAGGTCCTCCGGGCCGAGGAACGGCAGCGGCAGCTCCTCGAAACGGGACTCCACCCACGCGTGGAAGCGGGTGCCCCGGCGCGCGGCCGGCTGCGGGGGCTTCGGCATCGGGCGGGCCAGCTCCTGGGCGAAGCCGTCCGGGTCCTCGGCGAGCCGGAGGACCTGGGAGGCGGAGAGGTACGCCGGGAGGAGGACGTCGCGGGTGGTGGCGCGGGCGCGGCGGAGTTCGGTGGTGAGGGAGGTGAGGTCGCGGTCCCAGGACGCGATGGTCCGGGCGTCCTCGGGGGTGAGGTCGGGAGCGGCCTCGGAGTACGGCTCCGAGGACGGGGCCCCGGGCTTCCTGGGCGCCGGGACCGCGTCCGCGTGGGTGTCTTCGGGGAGGGCCTCCTCGTCCTCGTCCCAGACGGGTTCTTCCTCCTCCGGCCAGAGTTCCCGGGGGTCCGGGTCCCGAGGATCCGGGTCCCGGGGGTCGGGCGCCGTGCGCGGGGGGTTGTGGCCGCTGGTTCCGCCCTGCGGAACGGTGGCCCGCAACCGGGTCAGCACCTGCTCGGCCGCCTCCCTGCGGCGGGTCAGGGCCTCGCTGTCCAGCGGGAGGGGCCAGGACCGGTCCTCACCCGCGCCGGCGAGGACCGGGTTCTCCGCGTCCGGTTCGGGGTCGGCGGCCCAGGACTCGATGTCGCCGTGGCCCAGGGCGCAGTGGTCGTACAGGGCGCGGAGGAAGTCGGAGGGTCCGCGGGGCTTCTTCTGGGAGGGGCCCCACCAGTGGGCGGAGCCGAGGAGGAGGGAGCGGGGGCGGGTGAAGGTGACGTAGCCGAGGCGGAGTTCCTCGGTGTGCTGGTGGTCCCGCATGTCGTTCTTGAAGGACGTGAGGGACTTGGCGTCCCAGGTGTCGATCCGCGGCAGCGTGGGCGCGTCGCCGCGCAGCGCGTGCGGGAGGACCTGGGGCTGGGAGGTCCAGGACTCGCGGGACCGGGTGCTGGGGAACTGGCCGGTGACCAGGCCGGGGACGGCGACGACGTCCCATTCGAGGCCCTTGGACTTGTGCGCGGTGAGGACCTTGACGGTGTTCTCGCCACCGGGGAGGGCGCTGTCGAGGCCCTTCTCGAACTGGACGGCCGTGCGCAGGAAGCCCAGGAAGGCGAGCAGGCTCGCCTCGCCGTCGAGGGAGGCGAAGCCGGCGGCGATGTCGAGGAACTGGCCGAGGGTCTCGCGGCGGCGGGCGGCCAGCGCGTGCGGGGAGGCGGAGAGCTCGACCTCGAGGCCGGTGGCGGCGAGGACGCGGTGCAGGACGTCCATGAGGGGGTCGGCGAGCGAGGTGCGCAGGGAGCGCAGCTCGGTGGCGAGGCGCGCGAAGCGGACCCGGGCCTCGGCGGAGAAGGCCAGGCCGTCGTCGGCGCCGCCGGAGCCGAGGAAGGTGTCGAGGGCGTCGGCGAGGGAGACGACCTCGGCCGGGTCCACGCCCTCGACGGCGGCGGCGAGCCGCTGCTCGGGGTCGCCGTCGTCGCCGCCCCGGTGGACGAGGAGGCGGGCGCGGCGGCCGAGGAGGGCGAGGTCGCGGGGGCCGATGCGCCACCGGGGGCCGGTGAGGAGGCGGACCAGGGCGGCGTTGGCCCCGGGGTCCTGGAGGACCTCGCAGACGGCGACGAGGTCGGCGATCTCGGGGAGGTGGAGGAGGCCGGAGAGGCCGACGACCTCGACGGGGACGTCGCGGGCGACGAGGGCCGCGTGGATGGCGGGGAAGTCGGTGGCCGTCCGGCACAGGACGGCGATCTCGCCGGGCTCGCGGCCGGTGCGGACGAGGTGGGCGAGGGAGTCGGCCAGCCAGTCGATCTCCTCGGCGTGGGTGGGGAGCAGCGCGATCCGTACGCTGCCGTCCCGCTCGGCGCCCGGGGCGGGCCGCAGCGCCTCCACGCCCGCGTGCATGGCGCGCAGGGGTGCGGCGAGGCCGTTGGCGAGGTCGAGGAGGCGGCCGCCGCTGCGCCGGTTCTCGGAGAGGGAGTAGCGGTCGGCGGGGCGGCCGTCGGCGTGCGGGAAGTGCTCGGGGAAGTCGTCCAGGTTGGCGACGGAGGCGCCGCGCCAGCCGTAGATGGCCTGGCAGGGGTCGCCGACGGCGGTGACGGCGTGCCCGGTGGGCCGGCCCTGGGTGCTTTGGCCGAAGAGTCCGGAGAGGAGGAGCCGCTGGGCGACGGAGGTGTCCTGGTACTCGTCGAGGAGGACGACCCGGAACTCCTCGCGCAGGATCTCGCCGACCTCGGGCCGGGTGGTGGCGAGCTCGGCGGAGCGGGCGATCTGGTCGCCGAAGTCGAGGAGGTCGCGGGAGCGTTTGGCCGCGCGGTAGCGGACGACGAGGTCGAGGAGCTCGCGGCGGGCGGCGGCGGCCTCGGGGACCTTGCGGAGCTCGGCGTTGCCGAGCCTGGCGCCGGCGAGGGCGGTGAGCAGCTCGGAGTCGTACGCGTGGAGCGTCTCGGGCCGTACGAGGTGCTCGGCGAGCTCGGCGTCGAGGGCGAGGAGGTCGGTGATGAGGGTCGGGAAGGACCGGGTGAGGGCGGGATACGGGCCGGGGGCCTCGCGGAGCACGCGTGCGGCGAGCTGGTAGCGGGTGGCGTCGGCGAGGAGCCGGGAGGTGGGTTCGAGGCCGATGCGGAGGCCGTGGTCGGTGAGGAGCTGTCCGGCGAAGGCGTGGTACGTGGAGATGCGGGGCTCGCCGGGCGGATCGTCCGGGTCGATGACGTCGGGGTCGGTGACGCCGGCGCGGACGAGGGCGATGCGGACGCGCTCGGCGAGTTCGCCGGCGGCCTTGTTGGTGAAGGTGAGGCCGAGGACCTGCTCGGGGGCGACCTGGCCCGTGCCGACCAGCCAGACCACCCGGGCGGCCATGACCGTCGTCTTGCCGGAGCCGGCTCCGGCCACGACGACGTGCGGCGCGAGCGGCGCGGTGATGCAGGCCGTCTGCTCCGGGGTGAACGGGATGCCGAGAAGCTCCTTGAGCTGCTCGGGGTCGGTGATGCGTGCGGTCATCCCAGAGAGGCTAACGGGGCGGGCCGACATTCCGGACCGGACCGCTCTCAGCCGGGGTCTCCCGGGTGGTCAGGCGGGTGTGCCCTGGTCGAGCCTCGACAGGTCCACCGTCTCGTCGGCGGGCGGGACCTTCACCACGACCGGCTTGTCGTAGTCGGAGAGGACCATCGAGCCGGGTTCGTCACCGCCCGTCTTGACCATCTTGCGGATGTGGGGCTTGCCCTCCTGGGAGACGGACACGGTGGTGGTCTCGCCGCCGTCCTTCTTCACCAGGGTGGCGACGGGGGTGCCGTCGACCTCGGCGTCCGGTCCGCGGGTCATTCCGCTGCGCTCGTCCTTGTCCTCGCCGAGGTCGGCGAGGAGCGACTTCAGGTCGCAGACGCTGCCGAGGTCGTCGCTGCCCGCCTGTCCCGGGGCGATCTTCAGCCAGCGGCCCTTGAGCAGCTCGATCGTGGCGTCGATCTGCGCCTCGGGCATGCCCTGGGAGGTCATGGACGCCCGCCAGAAGGTCTCGTCGCCCTTCATGTACGTGATGTCGTCGACCTTGCGCAGTTCGGCGGTGCCGCCCTGGATCCGCATGAGGCCGGTGCACCGTTCCTGGTCGTCGACGGCGAAGTCGATGTCGACGGGCTGTCCGTCCGTGACGACCCGGCCGGTCATGCGGAGCGAGGTCGCGGACTGGGTCGCGGTGACGGCCCGGTCCGCGATCTCGTCGGCGGGGACCCCGGCGAAGGGGTCGGGCGAGGGTGCGACGGCGACGGCGGCACGTGGCGGGCCGCCGTCCGTCGCCCAGGCCGCCGACGCGGGACCCGCGACGACGGCGACCGCGCAGACGACGGCCGCGGCGCGGAGCTTTCGGTGGGAGTGGGACGTCATGCGAGCCTCCTCGCTGATTCCCCCGGGCCGTCTCACCAGGGTCGCCCCGCGCGCGCGTGCCCGCTACTCCTGCGGTGCGGGCGGCCGGTCCGTCAGAGGGCGCCCTTCATGAGCTCCGCCATGTCCACGGTCTGGTCGGCCGGCGGGACGGTGACGGTGACCGGCTTGTCGAAGTCGCTCAGGTCGACGGTGCCCGGGTCGTCGCCGCCGGTGGTCACGACGCGGAGGACGTACGGCTTGGCGGCGTCCTTGGCGACGTAGAAGGTCGTGGTCTCGGCCTTGTCCTTCTTGCTGAGCACGGCGGCGGGCTTGCCGTCGACGTCGGCGTCGGCCTCGCGGGTCATGCCCTTGCGCGGCGTCTCCTCGTCCATGTCCTTGACGATCTGCTTCAGGTCGCAGAACGCGCCGGCGCCGCCCTCGCCCGCGCCGCTCTCGTTCGGCATCTCCAGCCAGCGGCCCTTGAGCATCGCGGACATGGAGTCGGACTCCTCCGCGGAGGCGCCCTCCTCGCCGCCGGAGGACTTCCAGAAGGCGTCGTCGCCCTTCATGTAGCTGGTGCCGCCGGTGCCGACGATCTCGGCGCTGCCGCCCTTGGTGCCCTTCATCGTGCCCTGGCAGTTGCCCTTGTCGTCGACGGAGAACTCGACTGTCATCTCCTCGCCGTCGGTCTTGCCGGTGCCCTGCATGCGGAAGGAGGTGGCGCCCTTGGTGGTCTCGACCGCCTTGTCGGCGATGGCGTCGGCGGTGAGACCCGCGAACGGGTCGGCGGCCTTCTCCTCGCCCTTGGAACAGCCGGTGGCACCCGCGACCACGGCCACACAGACCGTCGCCACAGCCCAGAGCTTCCTGTTGGCCCTCATTGCGCGTTCTCCTCACAGCCGTCCCGGACGGCGGTTTTCACAGCTTGTCTTGACGACGCCTTTACGCGGACGTCGCGGAGACATGGACGGGTGAGGCCGAGCAAAGGATGCACGGGGAGGAACGTGACGCTCCGCACAAAGCACCGGGAGGTGTCAGTCGACGACCTGGCGGCCTTCCGGCTGGGCGCTGCACGAGGCCCGGAAGGCGCAGGTGGTGCAGTGCCGGCCGGTGCTGGGGGTGAACCGTTCGTCGAGGACCCGGCCGGCCGCGGTGGCGAGCAGCTCGCCGACCCACTCCCCCGCCAGGGGCTGCTGGGCCTGCACCTTCGGCAGGGCGTCGCCGCCCTCCTTCTGCGGGGCGGCCTGCCGGAGCTGGACGAGTTCGGCGCCGCCGGGTTCGGGGCGCCGGCCGTCGAAGACCTCGTCGAGGGCGCCTTCCCGGACCGCGAGCTGGTAGACGGCGAGCTGCGGGTGGTGGGCGACCTCGTCGCGGGTGGGGGCGGACTTGCCGGTCTTGAAGTCGACGACGTACGCGCGCCCGTGCTCGTCGGTCTCGACGCGGTCCATGGAGCCGCGGATGCGGACCTCGTACTCCCCCGCCTCCAGGGTCACGTCGAAGCCGTGCTCGGAGGCGGCGGGGGTGCGGCCGCCGCGGTCCATGACGTGCCAGCGCAGGAAGCGTTCGAGGGCCACGCGCGCGTGGCCCTTCTCCTGCGCCGACTTCCAGGGCGCGTCGAAGGCGAGGGCGTCCCAGACGGAGTCCAGGCGGGCCATGAGGACGTCGAGGTCCGCGGGAGTGCGGCCGGAGGCGACCTCGTCGGCGAGGACGTGGACGACGTTGCCGAAGCCCTGGGCGGCGGTGGCCGGCGCTGCGGCCTTCACCTCCCGGCCGAGGAACCACTGGAGGGAACAGCCGCCGACGAGGTTCTCCAGGGAGCTCGGCGACAGCGCCACGGGCCGGTCGCGCTCGCGCAGCGGCTCGGGGCCGCGCGTCGGCTCGAACAGGCCCCACCAGCGGTCCGGGTGCGCGGCCGGGACGAGCGGCTGGCCGTCGTCGTCGGTGAGCGCGGCGAGGTCGGCGAGCCGCTGGGCGGCCGCGTCGCGCAGGGCGGGCGAGGCGGCCGGGTCGACGGTGGTGGCGCGCAGCTCGGCGACCAGGGCGGAGACGGCGAGGGGGCGGCGGGGGCGGCCGGGGACGTCCTTCGGCTCGGCGCCGAGCTCGGCGAGGAAGCGGGACGGCTGGTCGCCGTCCTCCGCGGCGGCCTTCACGGCGGTGACGACGAGCCGGTCACGCGCGCGCGTGGCGACCACGTAGAAGAGGCGGCGCTCCTCGGCGAGGAGGGCGCCGGGGGTGAGGGGTTCGGCGAGGCCGTCGCGGCCGATGCGGTCGGCCTCCAGCAGGGAACCGCGTCTGCGCAGGTCGGGCCAGAGGCCCTCCTGCAGGCCGGCGACGACCACGAAGCCCCATTCGAGGCCCTTGGAACGGTGGGCGGTCATGAGACGGACGGCGTCGGGCCGGGTGTGGCGGCGGGTGAGGGTGTCCGCGGCGATGTCCTGGGCGTCGAGCTCCTCCAGGAAGTTGAGGACGCCGCGGCCTCCGACGCGTTCCTCGGCGCGGGCGGCCGTCTCGAAGAGGGCGCAGACGGCGTCGAGGTCACGGTCGGCGTTGCGGCCCGCGGGGCCGCCGCGGAGGGCCGCGCGTTCCAGGCGGCCGGGCCAGGGGGTGCCGTTCCACAGCACCCAGAGGGCCTCCTCGGCGGTGCCGCCCGCGCCGAGGAGCGTACGGGTCTCCTGGAGGAGGTCGCCGAGCCGCTTGACGCCGCGGGCGTACGCCGGGTCGTGGACGGCGAGCCGCTCGGGTTCGGCGAGGGCTCGGGCGAGGAGGACGTCGGAGGGGGGCGGGACCTTGTTGCCGGCGGCGCGTTCCTCGTCGCGCAGGGCGCGGCCGAGGCGCCGGAGGTCGGCGGGGTCGACGCCGGCGAGGGGGGAGGCGAGGAGTTCGAGGGCGGTGTCCACGGGGAGCCAGGTGCGGGTGCCGTCCGGCCGCGCGTGGGCGGACTCCGGCGCGGGGTGCGCTTCGGCGGGCTCCGGCTCCGGCCGCGCTTCGGCGCTCGGCTCGTGGGGTGCGGGGTGCGCTTCGGCGCCGCCCGCCGCCGCGTCGGGCCCAGGCACGGCCTCACCCCCCGCCGCGTCGGACCCCGGCGCGGCCTCGCCCGCCGCCGGGCCCGCCACCGAGTCGGTCGAGACCGCGCGGAGGGCGAGGAGGAGGGGGGCGACGGCGGGTTCGTGTCGGAGGGGGGTGTCGGCGGCGTCGGTCTCGACCGGGACGCCGGCGGAGGTGAGGGCGCGGCGGAGGGAGGGGAGGGAGGCGGCGGCGCGGGTGAGGACGGCCATGTCCTGCCAGGGGACGCCGTCCTCGAGGTGGGCGCGGCGGAGGAGGTCGGCGATGTTCTCGGCCTCCGCGGAGGCGGTGGGGTAGGTGTACGCCTCCGCCCGGCCGCCGTCCCGGACGGGCGCGAGGTCGCGGTGGGCGCGGACCTTGTCGGCGGGGAGCCGGGGCATCGGCATCCGCTGGGCGAGCTGCCGGGTGGCGCCGAGGAGCCGGGCGCCGGAGCGGCGGGAGGTGCCGAGGACGCGGACGGGGGCGCCGCCGAAGGTGGCGGGGAAGTCGAGGATGCCGTTCACGTCGGCGCCGCGGAAGGCGTAGATGGACTGGTCGGGGTCGCCGAAGGCGACGACGTCGCTCCGGCCGCCGCCCGCGAGCGCGTGCAGGAGGCGGACCTGCGCCGGGTCGGTGTCCTGGTACTCGTCGACGTAGACGGCGTCGTAGGCGGGCAGGGCGACGTTCCCGGCGAGCAGGACGGCCCGGTGGACGAGCTCCGTGTAGTCGAGGACGCCCTGGAGGTCGAGGACGTCGAGGTACTCGGCGAGGAAGCCGGCGGCGGCCTTCCAGTCCGGTCGGCCGACCCGCTCCGCGAAGCGGGCGAGGGCGTCGGGGCCGAGGCCGAGTTCGCGGGAGCGCGCGAGGACGGCCCGCACCTCGTCGGCGAAGCCGCGGGTGGTGAGGCAGGCGCGCAGTTCGTCGGGCCAGCCGACGCGTCCGAGGCCGGCCTTCTCCAGGTCGATCTGGCCGGCGAGCAGTTCGCGTACGGCGAGGTCCTGCTCGGGTCCGGAGAGCAGCCGGAGGGGTTCGGCGAAGAGTTCGGCGTCCTGGTGGGCGCGGATCAGGGCGTAGCAGTAGGAGTGGAAGGTGGTCGCCTGGGGCGGACGGCGGCCGCCGAGCCGGGCCGCCATGCGGTCGCGGAGTTCGACGGCGGCCTTGCGGCTGAAGGTGAGGACGAGGAGGCGTTCGGGGTCGGCGCCGGCCTCCATGCGGGCGGCGACGGCCTCGACCAGCGTCGTCGTCTTGCCGGTGCCGGGTCCGGCGAGGACGAGGAGCGGTCCGCCGCGGTGCTCAACCACCTGCCGTTGGGCTGCGTCCAGCTGAGGGGGATCCTGCGGGGCCGGCGTGGTGCGCACCAGTCGGTACGCGCCAGGGGTCCGCTGCCGGCCCGCACCCGGGTACGGCTGTCCCTGGTACGGCGGCGTACGCCGGGTGGTGGAGGAGGTGCTCACGTGGATCGCCGGTCCTGGTGGGTGTGGTGGTGCGGGTGAGGCGGCCGTGTGCCGTGGCCACCGCCTCGGGGTGCGCCCCGGGTGCCGGCCGGCAGGCCGCCTCGCGAGTCGTCCCGGAAGCCGGCCGTGCGGCCGCCCCGCGGGTCGCGCACGCCGACGTTACGCGAAGCGGGCCGCCCACGAGCCGTACTCCGGGCGGCGTCCACCCCCGTGGGGCCGTCCCGCCCGGGTCTTCCTGGGGCGCGGCCTCAGGTGTGAGTTCCGGCACCTCCGCCGGTGCCCGGGTGGTCGCCCGGGGTCGGATCCGGGCGGCCGTCCCAGCGGGCCCGCCGCATGTCGATCCGGGGTACGTGTCCGTCGGCCGCGGGGCCGGCCGCGCGCAGCGGGGTCCCCTCGTCACGGTAGTGGCCGAGGGCCCGCAGCTCGTGACCGGGGAGGAGGGTGCCGTCCGCCCGGACGACGCGCCACCACGGTGCGGAGCCGCCGTAGAGGGCCATGACGCGGCCCACCTGGCGCGGCCCGCCCTCGCCCAGCCATTCGGCCACGTCGCCGTAGGTCATGACCCGGCCGGGCGGGATCCCGTCGGCGACGTCGAGCACCCGCTCCGCGTACTCGGGCAGTTCTCCGGTCTCCCCCACGGGTTCCTCCACGCTCATCCGCCCCATCCTGCCTCACCCCACCGACATGGCCCTGATGCCTCCGCGCGGCGGCTCTTCGTGCCACCATCGTCCGGGCGGTGACTGGTGATACGAGATCAAGAGCGACAAGTACAAGAAAAAGAACGTGATCGACGAGAAGCGCGCGAAGAGACGGACAGGGTGATGGGGCAGGACACGCAGCCTCCCGAGGAGGGCGAGGCCGACGTGCCCGAGCGGGTGTCCGGGGACGAGCCGCTGCTCGCCGCCCGCGTCCACCGGCCCTCCGACCTGATGCGGCTGCTCGTCGGCCTGCTCGCCATCGGCCTCGTCATCGCCGTCGCGGCGTTCGCCCACGCCACGACCTCGGGCCTGGAAGAGGACATCAACAAGGGCGCCGTCGGCGCTCCCGACGTCTTCGTCAAGATCGCCGGTCTCGTCTCCTCGATCGCCGTCCTGCTCGTCCCGGTCGCCTTCGCCATCGAGCGGCTGATCAAGCGCGACGGGCTGCGCATCGCGGACGGCGTGCTCGCCGCCGTCCTCGCCCACGGCGTCACCCTGGCCATCGACCTCTGGGTCGCCCAGGCCGCGCCCGGCACCATCCAGGACGCGCTGACCCAGCCGCAGTCCGGCGGCGGCCTCACCGACCCGGTGCACAACTACCTCGCGCCCGTGATCGCGTACATGACCGCCGTCGGCATGGCCCGCAGGCCGCGCTGGCGGGTGTCGCTGTGGGCGGTGCTGCTGCTCGACGCGTTCACGATGCTGGTGGCCGGCTACACCACCGCCCTGTCGATCATCCTGACCGTCCTGATCGGCTGGACGGTGGCGTACGGCACGCTGTACGCGGTCGGCTCCCCCAACGTCCGGCCCACCGGGCAGACGCTCCTCGCCGGCCTGCGCCGGGTCGGCTTCCGGCCGGTGACGGCGCTGCGCGCGGAGGGCGTGCCGGACTCGGCGGACAGCGGGGACCGCGGCCGCCGCTACATCGTGACGCTGGAGGACGGGCCGCCGCTGGACGTCACCGTCGTCGACCGGGAGCAGCAGGCGCACGGCTTCTTCTACCGGGCGTGGCGGCGGATCACCCTGCGGACGATCACCACCCGGCGGTCGATCGTGTCGCTGCGCCAGGCACTGGAGCAGGAGGCGCTCCTCGCGTACGCGGCGATCGCCGCCGGGGCGAACGCGCCGAAGCTGATCGCCACCTCGGAGCTCGGTCCGGACGCGGTGATGCTCGTGTACGAGCACATCGGCGGCCGGAGTCTGGACTCGCTGGACGACGACGAGATCACCGACGAGCTGGTCAGCAGCGCCTGGCGGCAGGTCCGGGCGCTGCAGTCGCGCCGGATCGCGCACCGCAGGCTGACGGGCGACGCGATCTTGGTGGATCGTTCCGGCAGGGTGATCCTCACGGATCTGCGCGGCGGTGAGATCGCGGCGGGCGATCTGATCCTGCGGATGGACATCGCGCAGCTGCTCACCACCCTCGGTCTGCGGGTGGGGGCCGAGCGGGCGGTCACCGCGGCCGTCGGCGTCCTCGGCCCGGACACCGTCGCCGACTGCCTGCCGCTGCTCCAGCCGATCGCGCTGAGCCGCTCCACGCGCGCGACGCTGCGGAAGCTGGCGCGCGAGCGGTCGGCCCGCGAGCGGGAGGCCGTGCTCGCGGCCTCCGAGGCGGCCAAGCACGAGCGGGAGCTGGCGAAGGCGGAGGCCTCGGCCGCGGCGGACCGGAAGGACGTGCGGGCCGAGACGAAGGCCGAGAAGAAGGCGGACAAGAAGGCCGAGAAGCGGGCCCTCGACACGGCGCTCGACGAGGCGCGCGAGGAGGACCTGCTCGCCCAGATCCGCCGGCAGGTGCTGCTGATCCGCCCGCAGGCCCCGGTGGAGCCGGTCCGCCTGGAGCGGATCAAGCCGCGGACCCTGGTCAGCCTCATCGCCGGCGCGGTCGCCGCGTACTTCCTGCTGTCGCAGGTCGCCCGGACGCCGCTGTCGACGATCAGCCAGGCCGACTGGCGCTGGGTGGCGGCCGCCGTGCTGTTCTCGGCGCTCAGCTACGTGGCGGCGGCGATGAGCCTGCTGGGCTTCGTGCCGGAGCGGGTCGGCTTCTGGCGGACGGTGGTGGCGCAGGTCGCCGGCTCGTTCGTGAAGATCGTCGCCCCGGCGGCGGTCGGCGGTGTCGCCCTGAACACCCGCTTCCTCCAGCGCGGCGGCGTGCGCCCGGGACTCGCGGTGGCGAGCGTCGGCGCCTCGCAGCTGTTCGGGCTCGGGGCGCACATCCTGCTGCTGCTCTCCTTCGGCTATCTGACGGGCACGGAGAAGTCGCAGTCGTTCACCCCGTCGAGGACGGTCATCGCCGGCCTGCTGACGGTCGCGGTGCTCGTCCTGGTGGTGACGGCGATCCCGTTCATGCGCAAGTTCGTGTCGACGCGGCTGCGCTCGCTGTTCGCGGGCGTGGTGCCGCGCATGCTGGACGTGCTCCAGCGGCCGATGAAGCTGCTGACCGGCATCGGCGGGATGCTGCTGCTCACCGGCCTGTTCGTCCTCTGTCTGGACGCCTCGATCCGGGCGTTCAGCCACGGCGACCAGACCATCAGCTACGCCAGCGTCGCCGTCGTCTTCCTCGCGGGCAACGCGCTCGGCTCGGCGGCGCCGACGCCGGGCGGCGTCGGCGCGGTCGAGGGCGCGCTGACCTTCGGTCTGGTCGCGGTGGGCCTGCCGCTGGAGGTCGCCACCCCGGCGGTGCTCCTGTACCGCCTGCTCACGCTCTGGATCCCGGTCCTGCCGGGCTGGCTCTGCTTCAACTGGCTGACGAAGCGCGAGGCGCTGTGACGGAGATCCGGGCCCTGTAGGAGGAACCCGCGGGGGCACCCGGTTGGACCTCCGTCCCGCGCGGGCGGGCGGGCGGCGGCCCACGATGGGCGTATGCCGATCTCCGCCGCGCAGCGCGCCGCTCTGCTCACCGCCACCACCGTGCTGCTCGCCGCCGGGTGCTCGGACGGGGGAGACGAGGCGGGGGACGCGACGAAGCCGAGCGGCACCGGCCTCTCGGCGCTGACGTCGCAGAAGCTGTCCTGGGCGCCCTGCCCGCCGCCGTCGGCCGCCGAGGGCGGCGGGGCGGCCCCCTCCCCGCTCCCGGGCGGCACCGCCTGGGAGTGCTCCTTCCTCCAGACGCCCCTCGACTGGTCGGCGCCGGAGGGCGAGACCATCGAGCTCGCCCTCATCCGGGCCAGGGCCAAGGACAGCTCCCGGCGGATCGGTTCGCTCGTCTTCAACTTCGGCGGGCCCGGCGGCTCCGGCATCACGGCGCTGCCGAGCTTCGCGGGCGACTACGAGACCCTGCGCGACCGCTACGACCTGGTGTCGTTCGACCCGCGCGGGGTGGGCCGCAGCGATCCGGTCGAGTGCGCCACGGACAAGGAGCTCGACGCGTACTACGCCCTGGACTTCACGCCCGACGACGAGGCCGAGGAGCGGACCCTCTCGGACGCGCAGAAGAAGTACGCGACCGGGTGCGAGAAGGACGCGGGCGCGGCCCTGCCGCACGTCGGGACAGAGAACGCCGCCCGGGACATGGATTTGATGCGTCAGGTGCTCGGCGACGACAAGCTGCACTACTTCGGCATCTCGTACGGCACCGAACTCGGCGGCGTGTACGCCCACCTGTTCCCGTCGAACGTCGGCCGTGCCGTCTTCGACGCCGTCGTCGACCCGGACGCGGGCGTCGAGGACGGCGCCCTCGGCCAGGCGAAGGGCTTCCAGCTGGCCCTGGACAACTTCGCCCAGGACTGCGTCGACCGCGGCGACGAGTGCACCCTGCCGGGCACCACGGTCGCCGAGATCGAGTCCTTCATCACGGACCTCCTGGCGAAGCTGGACAAGCAGCCGATCCCGGGCATCGGCAACCGGAAACTCACCCAGACGCAGGCCACCAACGGCATCGCGCAGGCGCTGTACTCGAAGGAGTACTGGACGTTCCTGGAGCAGGGTCTCGACGCGGCGGACGGCGGCGACGGCGCGATCCTCATGAACCTGTCCGACGCGCTGCTCGGGCGCAGCGAGACCGGCTCCTACAGCAACATCCAGGCCGCGAACGCCGCCATCAACTGCGTCGACTTCAAGGAGCGCTACACCCTCGGCCAGGCGAAGGAGCGGCTCCCGCAGTTCCGCGAGGCCTCCCCCGTCTTCGGCGACTTCATGGGCTGGGCGCTCGCCAGTTGCTCGCAGTGGCCGGTGCCCGGCCTCTGGGAGCACCCGGACGTGTCCGCGTCCGGGTCGGCGCCGATCCTGGTGGTCGGCAACACCGGCGACCCGGCCACGCCGTACGAGGGCGCCCGCTCGATGGTGAACGCGCTCGGCAAGGGCGTCGGCGTGGAGCTGACGTACGAGGGCGAGGGCCACGGTGCCTACAACGGCGGCGACGCGTGCGTGAAGAAGGCGGTGGACGCCTACCTCCTGGACGGCAAGGTGCCGGCCTCCGGGACCGTCTGCAAGTAGCCGCCCGCCTCCGGGACCGTCCGCGAACAGCCCGCCCGCCTCCGGGGCCGCGCGAGTAGCGCGACCGCCTCCGGGACCGCGGACGAGGCACCGCGTCGGCCTCCGGGCAGGGCGCCTGGGCGGGACCCTAGGATGGCCGCCTTGCCGGGATCCTGGGGGAACGCATGTCCATACGTGTACGCATGACCGTGCTGGCCGTGACGGGAGTGCTGGTCGCCGGATGCACCGGCGCGGAGGGCGGCGGGAGCCCGGCGAGGACCCCGCGGACCACCGCCGACGCCACGCCCCCGACACCGGCCGGCGCCTCCACGACCCCCGCGCCGCCCGCCGCCCTCACCGGCCAACGCCCCGACTGGAAGTCCTGCGAGGCACCCGAGGGCGGGCCGCGGCCCGGCGCGGAGTGGCGCTGCGCCACGGTGCGGGTGCCGCTCGACCACGCGAAGCCCGGCGGGGAGACCATCCCGGTCGCGCTGATCCGCAAGGAGGCCCGGCGTAAGGGCGACCGCATCGGGTCGCTGCTCTTCGACTTCGGCGGGCCCGGCGCCTCGGGGGTCGACATCCTGCCGCGGGCGGCCGAGGAGTACGGGAACCTGAACGAGCGCTACGACCTGGTCGGCTTCGACCCGCGGGGCGTGGGCCGCAGCGCGGGGGTGGTCTGCCGGGACGACGCCGAACTGGCCGCCGCCGAGGCCTCGGTCGACCTCGTCCCGGACACGGCCGCCGAGGAGGCCGCCTACCTGGCGGACGGCGCCGCCTTCGCCGCCGGCTGCGCCCGCCGCTCCGGCAAGGTCCTGCCGCACACCACGACCAGCGCCACCGCCCGCGACATGGACCTGATCCGGCAGGTCCTGGGGGACGACAGGCTCCACTACTTCGGCATCTCGTACGGGACACAGCTCGGCGGCACGTACGCGCACCTCTTCCCCGCGCGCGTCGGCCGGATCGTCCTCGACGCGGTCGTCGACCCGACGGCCGACTCCACCGGGCACGCCCGCAACCAGACGATCGGCTTCCAGCGGGCGCTGGACAACTACCTGAAGAGCACCGGCCAGGACCCGAAGGCCGGGACGGAGCGGATCGCCCGTCTGCTGCGGAAGCTGGACGGCGAGCCGCTGCCCGTCGGCGGGCGCCGGCTCACCGAGGGCCTGGCCCTCACGGGCATCGCGGTCACGCTGTACGGCAAGGCCAACTGGCCGCTGCTGACCCGGGCGCTGGAGGAGGCCGAGCGCGGCGACGGCAGCGCCCTGCTCGACCTCGCCGACTACTACAACGATCGTGACGCGCAAGGCCGTTACTCCACCCAGTCGCACTCCCAGCGGGCGATCTCGTGCGCGGACTCCAGCGAGCGGCCGACCGCCGCGCAGGCGAAGGCGCTGCTGCCGGAGTTCCGCCGGCTCTCCCCCGTCTTCGGCCCCTTCCTCGCCTGGGACACGGCGGGCTGGTGCGCGCGGTGGCCGGTGGCGGGCGAGCGGCGGACGCCGGAGGCCGGCGCCCCGGGCGCGGCCCCCATCCTGGTCGTCGGCACGACGGGCGACCCGGCGACGCCGTACGAGGGCGCGGAGAAGATGGCGAAGGAACTCGGGGACGGCGTCGGGATCCTGGTCACGAACCGGGGCGAGGGCCACGGGGCCTACGGCACCTCGTCGTGCGTGACGCGGAAGGTCGACGCGTACCTCCTGGACGGGAAGGTCCCGGCGTACGGCACGACCTGCTAGGGCCCGTCTGACCGTTCCCGTCGGATCAGGCCGGATCAGGGAGCGCGGGGCCCGGCACGCACGCTCGCCGCGTCGTCGTCGGTCGCGCCCGGCGTGATCGGCCGGGCGTCCCCGGACAGCCGGAAGGGCCCGGCCCTCGTGGTGAGGTCCGGGCCCTTCCGCGTGCCGTGGGCCGGGAGGCCGGTGACTAGTAGACCGGCTTCTCGGGCTCGATCTGGTGGACCCAGCCGATCACGCCGCCGCCGACGTGGACCGCGTCCGCGAAGCCCGCGGACTTGAGGACCGCGAGGACCTCCGCACTGCGGACACCCGTCTTGCAGTGCAGGACGATCCGCTTGTCCTGCGGGAGGTCCTGGAGGGCGGTGCCCATCAGGAACTCGTTCTTCGGGATCAGGCGCGCGCCCGGGATCGAGACGATCTCGTACTCGTTCGGCTCGCGGACGTCGATGATGTCGATGTTCTCGCCCTCGTCGATCCACTCCTTGAGCTGCTTGGGAGTGATCGTCGAGCCGAGCGCCGCCTCCTGGGCCTCCTCGGACACGACGCCGCAGAAGGCCTCGTAGTCGATGAGCTCGGTGACGGTCGGGTTCTCGCCGCAGACCGCGCAGTTCGGGTCCTTGCGGACCTTGACCTGGCGGTACTGCATCTCCAGGGCGTCGTAGATCATCAGTCGGCCGACCAGCGGGTCGCCCACGCCGGCCAGGACCTTGATGGCCTCGGTGACCTGGATGGAGCCGATGGACGCGCACAGCACGCCCAGGACGCCGCCCTCGGCGCAGGACGGGACCATGCCCGGCGGCGGGGGCTCCGGGTAGAGGCAGCGGTAGCAGGGGCCGTACTCGGACCAGAAGACCGAGGCCTGGCCGTCGAAGCGGTAGATCGAGCCCCAGACGTACGGCTTGTTCAGCAGCACGCAGGCGTCGTTCACCAGGTAGCGGGTGGCGAAGTTGTCCGTGCCGTCGACGATCAGGTCGTACTGCCCGAAGATCTCCATCACGTTGTCGGCCTCGAGCCGCTCTTCGTGGAGGATCACGTTCACGTACGGGTTGATGCCGAGCACGCTGTCGCGCGCCGAGGCGGCCTTGGAGCGACCGATGTCGGCCTGGCTGTGGATGATCTGGCGCTGGAGGTTCGACTCGTCGACCTCGTCGAACTCCACGATGCCGAGCGTGCCCACGCCGGCGGCGGCCAGGTACATCAGCGCCGGCGAGCCGAGGCCACCGGCGCCGACACACAGCACCTTGGCGTTCTTCAGCCGCTTCTGCCCGTCCATCCCGACGTCCGGGATGATCAGGTGGCGGGAGTACCTGCGGACCTCGTCTACGGTGAGCTCGGCAGCCGGCTCGACCAGGGGTGGCAGCGACACGGGGACTCCGGTTGTCGGTATGTCAGTACGGTTGTTCTCCCCGTAACACTGCCACGCCCCTTCTCATTCCGAGACACCCGGTCCGATCCGCGAGACGATTTCGTCCCAGTAACCGGGCAGAGTGTGGAATTGGTCGCTTTGTCCCGGACGGCCCGGGCGGTCCGTGAAGAAGATCGTCCCCGCCCCCTGCCAGCGCGCGATCCGCAGGGCCTCGTCCAGGTGGGTGCGCGGGACCCCGTGCACGAGGTGGACGAACTTCGCCTCCGCGTAGTCGGCGGTCCACTCGGCCACCTGCGACCAGCGGTAGTCCACCCAGGAGCCGGAGAAGGTCACCAGCTGGTCGGCGACCTCGGCGTACCCCGGGTGCGGGTGGGTGCCGTGACCGAGGACGAGATGGGCCTCGCCGCCGAGGACCGCCTCCAGGGTCGCCGTGACCCGCCTCGTCCCGCCCAGGTCGGCCCGGTCCGCGGGGGCGCGGTCCAGGTAGTAGCCGTCCACCTTGTACCAGTCGAGGAAGCGGTGGGCGTCCGAGACGATCTCCCCGAACGGCCGGCGGCCGTGGGCGGCGTCCAGGTGACCGAGGACCCTGACCCCGGCGTTGCGGAGCTTCCCGGCGGCCTCCAGGCAGTGCGGGTCGGGCCGGCTCCCCGGGCCCTCCGCCACGTTCAGCACCGCCCAGTGCACCGGGGTCCCCGGCCGCGTCAGCTCGGCCCACTCGACCGGGGCGAG
This sequence comes from Streptomyces sp. NPDC043176, assembly GCF_056436715.1. Classification (NCBI taxonomy): domain Bacteria; kingdom Bacillati; phylum Actinomycetota; class Actinomycetes; order Kitasatosporales; family Streptomycetaceae; genus Streptomyces; species Streptomyces sp. NPDC043176. The sequence continues at coordinate 215,578 of NZ_JBWKCA010000001.1, read as the reverse complement.
CAGCGGGTGGGCGTAGCCGGGAACGCCCACGCCGAGCGCCTGGACGGCCCCCGTGGCGGTGGTCGTCAGATGCGACACGCCGCCTCCATCCAGATGTCGGCGAGCGACTCCTCCAGGTTGATCCGGGGACGCCAGCCGAGCCGGTCGCGGGCGGTGCGCACGTCGGCCTGCTGCCAGGGCCCGCAGCCGTCGGGGTACGGGTAGGGGGCGGCGGCCAGTTGGTCGGCGATGGTCCCCTCGGTGCGGGGGGCGCCGATCATCGGTCGCTGCGCCAGGCCGTGCGGGGCGTCCAGTTCGTGCAGGTTGCCGGTGTAGCCGGCGACCCGGGCGAGGACGGCGGCGGCGTCCCGCAGCCGGACCGCGCGGCCGGTGCCGATGTTGACGACGCCCTGGGCGGCGGAGAGCGAGGCCGCGTGCACGGCCCGGGCCACGTCCCGCACGTCGACGAAGTCCCGCTGCACGCCGAGGCCGCTGAGCTTGAGCTCGCCGTCCCCGGCCTGCATCGCCCGGCGCATCGCCTCGGCGAGCCGGCCGAGCGGGGAGCCGGCGGGCGTTCCGGGGCCGACGGGCGAGAAGACCCGCAGGACGACGGCGTCGAGTCCCGAACCGAGGACGAGTTCGGTGGCGGCCAGCTTCGACACGCCGTACGGGCCGCCGGGGCGGGGCACGGCGTCCTCTGCGGTGGAGGAACCGGGCTGGCTCGGTCCGTACTCCGACGCGCAGCCGACCTGGACGAGGCGGGCGCCGCAGCCGCTGCGGCGCAGGGCCTCGCAGACGGTGGCGACGGCGACCGTGTTGTGCCGGGTGAGCTCGCGCGCTCCGCCGCGGGTGGCGCCCGCGCAGTTGACGACGACCCCGGGGTGGACGGCGTCCAGGAAGCGGGTCAGCGCGCCCGGGCTGCCGGAGGCGAGGTCGAAGCGGACGTCGGCGTCGTCGCCCCGGCCGAGGGCGGTGAGGTGGACGGCCGGGTCGGCGAGCAGCCGGTCGGCGACGAAGCGTCCGATGAAGCCGTTGGCTCCGAGCAGTAGCACCCTCATCGTGCGGCCCCTACGTGCCGACCGGCCGGTCCTTGGGATCGAGGGGTCATGGTCTTCGTTCTCCTTGCGAGGTGGTGAGAGTGAGGGCGGGGGGCGCCCGCGGCGTCGGCTCCGCGGGTGCCCGGGGTGTGTCGGCGGATGTGTCCGAGAGGTGCTCGCCGGGCGTTCGCGCGGGCGGCCCGCGGCGGGGTTCTCACGGGGTGGCGTGGGCCGAGGCCCGGGCGAGGGCGCCGGTCGCGTGGGCCAGCAGGCCGAGCGCGGCGGCACCGCAGACGAAGGTGGGTACGGCCCCGGCTCCCCAGGCCCCGACGGCGGCGCGCACCGGGGCGGCGAGTCCGTCGAAGCCGGGCAGCGGGACCCGGGCGGCCAGGACGCTCGCGAGCGCGAGGGCCTCGGCGGCGCAGGCGGCGGCGAGTGCCGCGGAGGCGGTCTCGGGGAAGCCGTGGACGGTGAGCAGTCGGGCCAGCAGCAGCAGCGCGCCGAGGGCGAGGGCTCCGGGGCTGAACGCGGTGGCGGCGAGCAGGGCGGTGAGGGCGAGCAGCTGGAGGGTCACGGTGCCGAGGAGCAGCGGCCGGGTGGCGGCGGCGAAGTCGGCCAGGCCCCGGCTGTCGGCGATGCGGCGGCGCGCGCGGCGCGCGAAGAGGTGCGCGCACCAGGCGGCGGGGGCCACGGCGAGGGCGAGCCCGAGGAGGGGGCCGGGCGTGAGGTCCCAGGCCCCGTCCGGGCCGCCGCTGAGCACCTGTGCGAGCAGTCCGTCGCCGCCGACCGCGTACGCGAGGAGCCACAGCGTCCAGAGCCGGGCGGCGGGTACGGCTCCGCCGTCGGGCACCCGCAACGGTCCCTGGCGGACGGCGAGGACCAGCGCCGCGCCGAGCGCGAGGGCCGCGACCGCCCCGACGGCGACCCGCACCGCCCCGTAGGTGAACGTCAGTCCGAGGCCCGCGAGTCCGGCGACGGCCCCCGGGGCGAACACGGCGAGCGCCCACGGGGCGTGGTCCCGCTCCGGGGCCGTCACGGGCGCGGCCTTCCCGTGTCCGCGCGGCACGCGCGCGTACAGCTCCTCGGCGAGCGAGAACACGTCCCGGTGCCGGAACCGCGCCGCGGTCCGGTCCGTGAACCCCTGCGCCTCCAGGCCGGCGGCGATCTCCAGGGGGTCCACGGCCCGCTCGCAGAGCTCCCGGTGCCGGTGCATGAGCACCTTGACGGGGTCGGCGTTGCCGCGCCGGGGCCGGGGGGCCGCGGCACGCGCGCCGGGGGTCGCGGCGCCCGTCCGTCCCCGCCACGCGACGCCCGGCGCCGGGGCGCCGGGCCGGTCGGCGGGCGGGGCGGTGAACCGGTCGGGGCCGGGCTCCGGCAGCGGCGCGGCGGCGGCTTCCGGGGCCGCGGCTATCCCGGACGGCGCGGGGGCCGGCGGTGCGACGGGGTCGTCCTGGGGGGCCGGTTCCGTCCGGTCCGGGCGGTCCGGGCGGTCCTCGCGGTCCTCGTGCTCCGGGCGGTCCTCGTGGTCCGGGTGGCCGGCGGGGGCCCCGTGGTCCGCGTCCGCCGGGGGCAGGGGCGCGGGGCCCCCGGGGGCGCGCAGGTCGAGGCCGGGGGGCGGGGTCAGGGCGGGCGTGCCGAGGAGGGCCTCGGAGCGGGCGTCCCACGCTCCGGGGCTCGTCGGGGCGGCGGGGCCGGGCATGGGGGTGCCTCCTTCAGGCATCGGGACCTCCTGAGCCCGCGGCCACGGCCCCCGGCGTCCAGCTGCCCGGCACATGGGCCTCGGCCGGATGGGCGAAGGGCACGCCGTCCCCGGGGCGGTGGCGCACCGGCGCGTGGGAGAGGAGTTCGAGGTAGATGCCGCGGAACGCGGCCAGGTTCTGTTCGACGGTGAAGAGTTCGAGCGCGCGGGCGCGGGCGGCGGCGCCGAGCCGGTGGCGGCGCTCGGGGTCGCGGAGCAGCGCGAGACAGGCGTCGGCGAGCGCCCGGGGGTTGCGCGGGGGGACGACGAGGCCGGTGCCGCCGATGATCTCGACGACCGCGCCGACGTCGGTGGAGACGGTGGCCCGGGCGCAGAACATGGCCTCGACGAGGCTCGCGGGGAAGCCCTCGACGACGCTGGAGAGGACGACCACGGCGCCGGCGGCGTAGGTGTCCTCCAGGGTGGGCGCCTCGGGACCGCCGAGCTCCTCGAAGGTGACGGGGTTCTCGCCGACGGCGTGGGCGCCGGCGGCCTCGTCGGGGAAGAGCTGGGCGGCGAGTCCCCTGCAGTGCGCGAGGTACGCGCCGCCGCCCGGCTCGCGCACGGGCACGGCGACGATCCGCAGCCTGGCGTCGGGCTGCCGGGCCCGGATCTCCGCGAAGGCGTGGAGGAGGGCGATGAGGTCCTTGGCGGGCTCGACGCGGCCGACCCAGACCAGGGTGGCCGGGTCGCCGCTCTCCTCGTCCTCGCCGACCTCGGCGAAGCGGTCGGCGGGCATGCCCGGGTGGACGGTGCGGATGCGGTCGCGGTCGGCGCCGCACCTCTCCTGCCAGCGGCGGGCGTGGGCGTTGCCGGGGGTGATGAGGGCGGCCTGGTGGTACGTCTCCCGGGCGAGCCGGCCGTGGAGCGCGGCGAGCAGGGCCCGGAGGGGCGCGGAGCGCTCGGCGCCGGCGGTCGAGAGGTAGTGGGCGCGGAGCCGCACGCCGTACTCGGTGACGAGGAGCGGGGTGCCGAAGAAGCGTTTGGCCAGCAGGCCGGGGAGCGCGGTGGTGCCGCCGGCCGCGGCGTGGCAGAGGTCGGCGGCGCCGAGGGCGTCCTCGGTGTACCAGTCGAGCGAGAGGGGGCGCAGGGCCCGCTCCAGGTGGTCGGCGAAGGCGAGGTGGTCGGGGAGTCCGGCGGCGGCCGCGCCCCGGCGTGCGCCGGGCGCGCGGCAGGCGGTCTCCAGGGTGCGGACGGCGTCGTCGGAGCGGAGCGCGCCGGGCAGCCCGCCCCGCTCGCGGGCGAGTTCGGCGAGCGCGTAGAGCCCGTCGGCGAAGGCGGCCGCGCCGGGATCGGTACCGACCGTCCGCGGCGCGGGGCCGGACGAGGAGGCGGAGGCGGACGGGGACGCGGCTCGCGCGGCGACTTCGGCCGCCGCCTCGGCGCCGGCCTCGTGGCAGAGCCCGGTGGCGAGGGCGTGGAAGGCCTCGGTGAAGCGGCGCCGCTCGCGCCGGCCGTAGGCCCGGCGGACGGCGCGGCCGTCGCCGAAGGCGGCCCGTTCGAGGCGGTTCTTCGGTGCGCGGGCCCCGTCGGGGCCCTCCAGGTCGGCGGTGCGCACGACGCGGGCGTTCGGGGGGAGCGGCAGCGGGGTGCCGGGCCCGCCGAGGGCGTAGAGGTCGAACTGGTGCTGCCCGAGCCCGCGTACGAGCCGGTCGCACCAGGGGCCGGACTCACCGGTGGCGTACGGGTAGCCACCCTCCGTCAGCATTCCGATCCGCACGAGCACACCCCCGATCTCCCTTGACGGCGGCCACCGTTGGTCCGGCGACTCGCAGCGGGAAGAACGTAAGCGGAGAGACCGGGGGTGCGGCGGACGGTTGTCCGTCGCACCACCGGAAGGGGTGAATGCACGTAACTTTCCCACCCCGGTCGCGTTCTGTCGCGCTAAGCGGCGGAACGGTCACGGAGGGTCAGGCGGCGGCCTCTCCTGGACCCGGGCGGACCCGCCCCGCCGCCTCTCCCGCACGCCCTCAGGCGGCGGCCGGCTCCCGGCGCCTCCCCCGGCGCTCCGCCGCCAGGACCGGGTCGAGCGACGGGACCGCGGCGAGCAGCTGCCGGGTGTACGGGTCCTGGGGGGCGTCGTACACCTCGGCCACCGTGCCCTGTTCGACGACCCGGCCGCCGCGCATGACGGCCACCCGGTCGCTGACCTGCCGGACGACCGCGAGGTCGTGGGCGATGAAGACGAGCCCGAGGCCGAGTTCCGCCTGGAGCTCGGCGAGCAGGGCGGTGACCTGGGCCTGGGTGGTGACGTCGAGCGCGGAGACGGGTTCGTCGCAGACGATCAGCCGGGGTTCGGCGGCGAGCGCGCGGGCGATGCCGACGCGCTGGCGCTGGCCGCCGCTGAACTCGTGGGGGTAGGCCCCGTACCGGTCGGGGTCGAGGCCCACCCGGTCCAGCAGCTCCCGCACCCGCCCCCGTATCCGGGTCTCGTCGCGCTCCCCCGCCACCCGCAGCGGGTCGGCGATCGACTCGCCGACGGAGCGGCGCGGGTTGAGGGAGGCGACCGGGTCCTGGAAGACCATCTGGAGCTCGCGGCGGTACGGGCGCAGTTCCCGCTCGGACACGGTGCCGATCTCCGCGCCCCGGTAGCGGAGCCGGCCGCCGGTCGGGTCGAGGAGCCGCACGAGCATGCGGCCGAGGGTGGTCTTGCCGCTGCCGGACTCCCCGACGACGCCCAGGGTCTCGCCCGCGCGGACGGTGAGGGACACCCCGTCGACGGCGGTCACGGCGGTCCTGCCCCGGCCGAACTCCCGCCGCAGCCCGACGGCTTCGAGGAGCGGCTCCCCCGGAGCGGCGGCATCGCGGGGCCCGCCGGCCAGGTGCGCGGAGCTCGCGCCGACCCCGGTGGCGGTCCGCGCCGGTGCGTCGAGCCGGGGCACGGCGGCGAGCAGCGCGCGGGTGTACGTCTCCGCCGGCGCGCCCAGCACCTCTGCCACCGGGCCTCGTTCGACCTCTCGTCCGCCGCGCATGACGAGGACGTCGTCGACGCTCTCGGCGGCCACGCCCACGTCGTGGGTGACCAGGAGCAGCGCGGTGCCCGTCTCGCGCCGCAGCTCGTGGAGGAGGTCGAGGATCTGGGCCTGGACGGTGACGTCGAGGGCGGTGGTGGGTTCGTCGGCGACGAGCAGCCGGGGCTCGCAGGCGAGGGCCATCGCGAGGAGGGCGCGCTGGCGCATGCCGCCGCTGAACTCGTGCGGACGCGAGCGGGAGCGCCGTACCGCGTCGGGGATGCCGACCCGGTCGAGGACCTCCACGGCCCGGGCGCGGGCGGCCTTCCTCGATCCGGGATGGTGGACGCGGTACACCTCGGCGATCTGGTCGCCGACGGCGTAGTACGGGTCGAGGGCGGAGAGCGGGTCCTGGAAGACCATGGCGGCGACGCCTCCGCGCAGCCGGCGCAGTGCGGCCGGCCCGGCGGCGGCGACGTCGATCCCGCCGACCCGCACGGTGCCGCCGGTCCTGGCGCCGGTGCCCCGGTGGAGGCCGAGGAGGGCGCCGGCGACGGTCGACTTGCCGCTGCCGGACTCGCCGACGAGGGCCAGGGCGCGGCCGGCCTCCAGGGTGAAGGAGAGGTCGTCGACGGCCCGCACTCCCCCGCCGAACTCGACGGTGAGGCGGTCGACCTCCACGAGCGGGGCGGTGGCGCCGGGGCCGGGGTTCGGGAGCGTCATGTCAGGGCGACCCTTCGGTCGGCGAGGGCGTACAGGAGGTCGGCGACGACGTTCGCGAGGACCACGGCGACCCCGGTGAGGAGCACGATGCCGACGACGACCGGCAGGTCGACGTGGCGGACGCCGTCGATGAGGGTCTTGCCGAGCCCGGGGATGCCGAAGAGCGACTCGGTCAGCACGGCCCCGCCGAACATGGTGCCGAGGTCGATGGCGCTGAGCGCGATGACCGGCGGCACGGCGCCGCGCAGCGCGTGCCGGGCGACGACGGACCGCTCCCCCACGCCGTAGGCGCGGAAGGTGCGGATGTGGTCCTCGGCGAGTGTCTCCAGGGTGGAACTCCGGGTGATCCGGGCGTATTTGGCGGATTCGAAGAAGCCGAGGGTGAGCCAGGGCAGCAGCATGTTCCAGGCCCACTGCTCGGGGTCCTCGCCGAGCGGCACGTAGGTCGGGAAGGGCAGCCATTGGAGGTAGGCGCAGACCGCCATGAGCAGCAGCAGGCCCAGGATGAAGACGGGCGTGCCGGTGCCGGCGAGGGTGAGGACGGTGAGGGTCCGTTCGGTGAGCCCGCCGCGGCGGAGCGCGGAGAGCAGTCCGGTGCCGATGCCGACGACGAGCCAGATCACCATGGCGCCGAGGGCGAGCGAGGCGGTGGCACCGAGTCGCTCCAGGACGAGTTCGGTGACCTGCTGGTCGTTCTGGTACGACAGGCCGAGGCAGGGCGCCTCGCAGTGCAGGACGCCGGTGCCGGTGGAGTAGTCACGGCCGGCGAAGACGCCCTGGAGGAAGTGCAGGAACTGGGCGAACACGCTGTCGTTCAGGCCGAGTTGCCGGCGCACCTGGGCGATCTGCTCCGGGTTGCAGCGTTCGCCGCAGGCGAGCCGGGCGGGGTCGCCGGGGACGACGTAGAACAGCGCGTAGACGAGGACGGACAGCGCGAGGAGGACGAGGGCGGCGCCCCCGAGCCGCTTCAGGACGTAGCGGGCCATCGGGCGGTCTCCTTTCGCGTGCCCACGCCGAGCCGGCCGGCCTCGCGGGGGTCGAGGGCGGTGCGGACCGCGTCGCCGAGGACGGTGAAGGCGAGCACGGTCGTGAAGAGCAGTCCGGCCGGGAGCAGCACGTACGCCGGGTCGGCCCGGAACCAGGTCTGCGCGGTGGACAGCATCTGGCCCCAGGAGGGGGTGGGCGGGGTGACGCCCACGCCGAGGAAGGAGAGCGAGGCCTCGACGACGATGTTGGTGGGGACGAGGATCGCCGCGTACGTGATGACGGGCGCGGCGAGCGAGGGCAGCAGCTCGCGCCGGGCGGTCCGCCACCGGCCGGAGCCGGCGAGCCGTGAGGCGGCGACGAAGTCGAGGCCCTTGAGGGTGAGGGTCTGGGCCCGCACGATCCTGGAGGTGCCGGCCCAGCCGAGCAGTCCGATGACCAGGATGAGCAGCAGCGGGCGCGGGAAGTCGCGGGGGACGACCGCGGTGAGCGCGATGGCGAGGACGAGGAACGGCAGGGCGAGGAAGACGTCGGTGACCCGGCCGAGCGCGCCGTCGACCCAGCGGTTGCCGAGTCCGGCGGCGAGTCCGAGGAGCAGGCCGACGAGGACCTGGACGACGGTGGCGCCGACGGCGACGAGCAGCGAGATCCGGGCCCCGTAGAGGAGGCGGACGAACAGGTCGCGTCCCGTGCCGGGTTCGACGCCGAGCCAGTGGTCGGCGCTCGCCCCGCCGAAGGCGCCGTACGGGACGCCGCCGCGGGCCGAGTCGACGAGGTCGTCGTGGTACGCGTTCGGGTCCTGGCCCGCGAGGGCGGCGAGCAGCGGGGCGGCGAGGGCGAGCCCGACGAGCAGCAGGAGGACGGCGGCGGAGACGAGCGCGGCGGGGCGGGTGCGCAGCCGCCGCCAGGCCTGCCGGGCGGCGCCCGTGGCGGGGGTGCCCGCCACGGGCGCCGACGTGTCGGTCGGCGTGGTCACTTGACCGCGACCTGCGAGATGTCGAGGACGCCGGTCCAGTCGCTGATGACGACGTTCTTGACGTCCTTGCCGACGAGCCGCTTGTAGACGGGGTGGAAGAGGGGCACGTCGAGCGCCTGCTCGCCGATCCTGCTGTCGAGGGCGCCCCAGCGGGGGGCGGCGGCCTTGAGGTCGGTCAGCTTGTTGATCTCGTCGATCTCCTTGTTGACCGCCGGGTCGTTCAGCTGGGCGTGGTTGTAGTTGGAGCCGTCGGTGACGATCTGGCGGCCGTCGAAGATCGGCGCGAGGAACGGGCCGCCGGCGGGCCAGTCGGCGCCCCAGCGGGAGAGGAAGAAGCCGGGGGCGTCCTTGACGCTCCAGCGCTTCTCGTTGAAGGAGTTGGGCTCCTGGCCGTCGAGCTTGACGGTGATGCCGGCCTTGCCGAGGGCCTCCTGGACGGCGGTGGCGATCTCGGGGCTGGTGGCGCGGTTCTGGGCGGTGGAGTGCAGCAGGGTGACGGTGAGCCCGTTCGGGTGACCGGCTTCCTTGAGGAGTTGCCTGGCCTTCGCCGGGTCACCGGTCTTCCCGGCCGGGAAGTGGTCGTACGGCGTGAAGCCGAAGGCCTTCTGCTCGGGCAGGAAGGTGGTGGCGGGCTCGGCGAGGGCGGAGCCGCCGGCCGCGTTGACGACGCTGGTGCGGTTGACCGCGTAGGAGATGGCCTGGCGGACCTTCGGGTTGTCGAAGGGCTTCACCTTGGGGTTGAAGGCGAGGTAGTTGGTGAAGCCGAAGTGGCCGGTGCCGACGCGGGCGGCGAGGGCCTTGTCGGAGCCGATCTGGGCCAGTTCGGCCGGGCCGAGGTTGGTGTCGGTGGTGACGGCGGCGGAGTCGGCGCCGGAGGAGGTGGCGAGCCGCTGGTTGATGACGGCCTCGTCGAGTCCGGACCTGACGTCGATCCTGTCGGGGTAGGCCTTGCGCTCCTCGTCGGTCTTCGGGTCCCAGTGCTCGTTGCGCTCGAGGACGAGGCGCTCCCCGTCGTTCTTGTTCTCGACGACCTTGTACGGGCCGGAGGAGACGGGGTGCTCCTCGTACTTGGCGCCGGTGTCCTTGGCCTTCGGGACCGGGGCGAACTGGGTCTGGGTGGCGACGAAGGGGAACTCGCCCTCGGGCTTCCTCAGTTTGAAGACGATGGTCCTGGCGTCGGGGGTGACGATCGACGCGAGGCCCTTGGGGTCCTTGTAGGAGCCCTGGTAGGTGTCGCCGCCGATCAGCCAGTCCCGCAGGTAGGGGGCGCCGCCGGAGAGCTCGGCCGCGAAGGACCGCTCGATGCCGTACTTGACGTCGGCGCTGGTGATGGGCGTGCCGTCCTCGAACTTCAGGCCCTCCTTCAGCGTGTACGTCCACTCCGTGGCGTCCTTGTTGGGGCGGCCGGTGTCGGTGGCGAGGTCGGGGACGACCTGGGTGCCGGCGGCGCCCGCCTCGCGGTTGCGGGTGGTGAGGGTGCGGAAGACGAGCGAGGGGACGTTGCCGCCGCCGGAGGTGTAGAGGCGGGCCGGGTCGAAGTCGCTCTGGGCCTCGCTGTTGAGGACGGTCAGCGTGCCGCCCTTCTGCGGGGCGCCCGCGGCCTTGCCGGAGGCAGCGCCCTCGGCGCCCGTGTCCTCGGGACCGCAGGCGACGGCGCCCGAGGCCAGGACGAGACTGACGGCGGCCGTTGCCACGCGGCGCGAAACGACGGACGGTTGACGCATCGGGGAATACCTCTCGGAGAACTGCGGGAAGGGAAAAGGGAATTCCACGCAGGCAGCGAGAAGCGGAGTCGTCCGGGAGCATCACTCGGAGATGGCGAAATCCGCGCCTGCGGGGAAGGAACACCCGGGCGCGGTGGATCGTCGGCACAATGCGGGATACGCGGAAATCCGACGGACGCTCGGGCGGATTTCAGCTACAGAGAATGTCGGACACGGTGTGTGCGGTCACGCCGATGAGCGCCAGCTCGATGGCGGCGCGATCGGATACGGCGTGACGGTGCGACATGCCGAGAAATATGGACGAACACGCGAGCGATGTCAACGCGGTTCCCGGCCGGAGTGAGACGACGGTCTCGACATGTGATCATCCCCGGACCGGGCGAGACGTCAACTTCCGGGATGCACCCAGGGGTTGGGGCGGCACGGGATCCCGTCCACGTTCAGGGACTTCGTCTGCTGCTGCATCACGGGCGCGAGCGACCCGGCCGTACGACAGCTCACATGACTGTGCCCGAGCCGGTGCCCGACCTCGTGGTTGATGAGCATCTGGCGATAGGCGAGCATGGCCTTCGGTCCGAAGGTCTCCGATCCCCGCGCCCAACGGAATGCGTTGATCATGACGCGTTCGGTGGAGGCGGAGTCACAGGACACGTTGTCGACCGTGGTATCCAGACCGGACTTCCTGCACCACTCGCCGGTGGTGCCCGGGCTGGCGAGCGTGATGACGAACTCGGGTTCCCCACTGGAAATCCGCTCGAACTTCATCTCGCCGTTGCCGGCCCAGCTCCGCTTGTCGTTGAGGGTCTTCTGCACGGCGTCGGCGAAGAGCTTCGCGTCGAGTCCGATCCCCTTCTCCACGTCGATCCGGTAGCGGATCAGACGACCCTTGCCCGGCGCCTTGTCGAAGCCCGGCACCGCGGCGAAGGCACCGGATCCCTTCAGCTTCGGGTCGATGGGGAACTGGCGGGTCATCAGCTGCTCGTACGTCGGCGGGACGACGACGGGAACCGGGTTCGCCGGGACGACCCGGTCGTCGGAGCGGGAGGCGGAGGTGTCGCCGGTGGGCCGCTCGGCGGGGCCGTCGGCGGCGTGCGTGACCGGCGGGGTCGTCTCCCGCTCGGCGACCTGACCCGCGACGACGACGGCGAGGACGGTCGCGACACCGGCCGCCGCGACTCCGGTGAGGGTGCGGCCGAGGCCGCCACGGCCCGCCGCGCTCTCCGCGTCCGGGGCGTCGACGACGTCCTCACGGCGGGGGGCGGGGACGAACGGCGCCTCGGCGTCGGCCTGCTCGGCGGCCCTGCCCCTGTGCGCGCCGCGCCGGCCCGGGTGCGTGCCGGGCGGCGGGGCCGAGCTCTCCTCGTGCTGCGGGTGGCCGCCCCGCACGGGGGTCCGGTAGGCGGGGATACCGTGCGCCGGCGTGCCGGGCGTGCCGTGGGCCGGGGTGTCGAAGGCCCCGCCGGCGTACGTACCGCTCCCGCGGGTGACGCCGGCACCGGTCGTGCCCGGGCCCGACCCGTACGCACCGGTGCCGTACGCACCGCTGCCCGCGGTGCCGCTCCCGCCCGGACCACCGCTTCCGTGCGGAGCGCCCGAGTACGCGCCGTAGCCGAACGTCGGGGTGCCGTGCGCCGGGGTGCCGGCTTCCTGGGTGCTGCCGGGGGCCTTGCGCCGGCGGCCGGTGCCCGGTGCCTGGACCGGCGCCTGTGCTTGTGCCTGTGTCTGCGCCTGGGCCGGCCCGGCCGCCGGAGGGACGGGGGGTGCGGCGGGCGCCGAGCTGCCCTTGCGACTGTGTCGTCCCACGGTCCCGGATCAGCTCCCGCCGTGGTCGGCGATCAGTTCCCGCACGGCCTGGGCGACCGTCTCGGGGTACTCCATCATCGCCACGTGTCCCGCGTCGGGAAGGGTCAGCAGGCGCGAGCCGCGGAAGGCGGCGGCCGCCCTGCGGGCCATCCGGTACGAGACGAGCCGGTCCCGGCCGCCGTAGACGAGGAGCGTCGGGGCGAGGACGCGTTCGGCCTGCCGCCACAGCCCGTGCTGGCCGCCGAGCGTGTACGCGTCGACGATGCCGCGCGAGGAGCGGGCCATGGCGTCCCAGAAATAGGGAAGCTCCAGGCGCCGTTCCATCTCCTCGACGGCGTGCAGGAAGCCCTCGTCGGTGACCCGGCCGGGGTCCCCGTAACAGAGCGCGAGGACGCCGCGGACGCGCTGCTCGGGCGTCCAGTCCCGGGAGAGCTTCGCGAAGAGCGAGGCGACGCCCGGCACCGCGAGCATCACGGTGGGCCAGGCGGTGCGCTGGGCCCGCAGCTCGGGCAGGGCCGGGGAGATCAGGGTCAGGGTCCGGACCAGGTCGGGCCGGGCCGCGGCGACGCGGGTGGCGACCGCGCCGCCCAGCGAGTTGCCGAAGAGGTGCACGGGCCCGCGGCCGCCGGCGTCCAGGAGCCGGATGACCGCCCGGGCGTGTCCCCTGACCGAGTAGTTGCCGTCGTCGGGCGGCGGGGAGTCGCCGAAGCCCGGCAGGTCGACCGCCTCGCCGTCCACCTGGTCCGCGAGCAGCGGCATCAGGGCGGACCAGTTCTGCGAGGAACCGCCGAGGCCGTGCACGTACAGCGCGGGCGGCAGGCCGGGCCGGTCACCCGGCCGGGTGCGCACGCTGAGGGTGAGCCCGGGCAGTTCGACGGAGCGGAGCTCCTCGCCGTCGGCGACCCGTACGGCGCGCGGCCGCGACGCGGATGGTGCGACGTCGGTCCGTTTTTCCGGCAGCTCGGTCGAGGACATGGCCGCAATATTACGAGACGATCACGCGGCTCCGTGTGTGGGTGCCGTCACAAGTGCGTGTGCGGCGGGACGCGTGTGCTCCTAGGCTCGAAGAGAGGGCCATCGGAGAGGACCGCGACCCGCGTGCCGGAAGGAACCGCATGACTGTCGATCCGACCGAGCCGGACACATTCACCGAGGAAGAGGTCGTCTTGCTGGAGCAGGAAATCCCGGAGGCCGACGCCGCTGAGCAGCACACCGATCTGCAGCAGCGCGAGGACGAACCCGTCACCCATATCGAGCACGAGTCCGCGAACGAGGCCGACGCGTCCGAACAGGCGCGTGTGGTCGCCCTGGACGAAGACGACTACCGCTGATTTGTTCGGTTTAATCTTGAATCGACTGTCGACCCGGACGTCCGGTCCGTGAAATTCTGCGTTCGCACCGCGCACAGCCGGGTTACCCAAAAGTACGATGGCGGCGCGGCGCGACAGCGCGCATGGATCGATTCTTGGGAGGCCGCGTGAGCGCCATCGAGCAGACAGAGGCAGCACGCCCTCGGGGCACGCGCCTGCCGCGACGTGCCCGACGGAACCAGCTGCTCGGCGCGGCCCAGGAGGTCTTCGTCGCCCAGGGGTACCACTCGGCCGCGATGGACGACATCGCCGAGCGGGCCGGTGTCAGCAAGCCGGTCCTCTACCAGCACTTCCCCGGGAAGCTCGAGCTGTACCTGGCCCTGCTCGACCAGCACTGCGAGGCGCTGCTCCTCGCGGTGCGCACGGCCCTCGCCTCCACCACGGACAACAAGCTCCGTGTGGCGGCGACGATGGACGCGTACTTCGCCTACGTGGAGGACGAGGGCGGTGCCTTCCGTCTCGTCTTCGAGTCCGACCTGACCAACGAGCCCGCCGTACGCGAGCGCGTGGACCGGGTGAGCCTGCAGTGCGCCGAGGCGATCTCCGACGTCATCGCCGAGGACACCGGGCTGTCCAAGGACGAGTCGATGCTGCTCGCCGTGGGGCTCGGCGGCGTCTCCCAGGTCGTCGCCCGCTACTGGCTGTCGAGCGAGTCCAAGATCCCCCGCGACCAGGCGGTCGCCCTCCTCACCTCGCTCGCCTGGCGCGGCATCGCCGGCTTCCCGCTGCACCCGGTGGACGGCCTGCTGAGCGCCGAGGGCCACTGAGCATTCCCGTGGGCTGTTCGCTCCTGGCGTGCCGCGGCTGCGCCGTGCGCGTCCCCTCACCGGGCTAATGTGTGCAGCGTACGGCGCAAACAATCGCGCAACGCTGACCGTTCGGAGGGACATAGCCGTGGAGGTCAAGATCGGCGTGCAGCACGCACCCCGGGAGATCGTTCTGGAGTGCGGGCAGTCCGCCGAGGAGGTGGAGCGCGCGGTGGCCGACGCACTGGCCGGAAAGTCGCAGCTGCTCAGTCTCTCGGACGAGAAGGGCCGCAAGGTCCTCGTTCCCGCCGAGAAGATCGCGTACGTGGAGCTCGGTGAGCCCGCCGTCCGCCGCGTGGGTTTCGGCGCGCTCTGAGCCAGGGTCGAGCGAAAGGCCCGGTGGACCGTCTCGGTCCACCGGGCCTTTCGCATGTCCTGGTCGTACGCCCGCCGTGCGTGCGTCCCGCCCTCGGCGGCTGCCCCGCGGGGTCCCGCGTACGTCCCCGCCCACGTCCCGCGTCCGTCTCGCGCCGGGCCGCCCGCAGGCCCGTATGGCCACGTCAGGGGGTACGGGAGGATTGTGTTCCGGGCCCGGGGGGTAGGAGGTCTGCGACCGCACCACCCGCCCCGCAGCACCCCGCGAGGTGATCCGCCGTGTTCCTGGAAGCCCTCGGTTCCGCCCTGCTCGGTTTCGCCCTGGCCTGGGTCGCCGCGCAGCGGCTCACCGACCGCCTCCCCGTCCGGGGGAGGGTCCTCGCCACCGGCACGCTCGGCGGGGTGTTCGGCGCGCTCGTCACCCACGGGGCCCTGGGCCCCGGCCACTTCCTCGCCACGCTGATCGGCGCGGTGGCCGTGGCGGCGGTCCTGCTCTCGCTGCTCGTCCGGCCCGCCTCACGCCGCCTGCGCCGATCAGCGGCGGCGTGAGGAGCGCGATCCGCCTTCTTCCGGCGGCCGTGCCGGGCCGGGGTGCCTGACGTCGTTACGCGGCGAGGCCGAGCGCGGCCATGCGCTTGGTGTGGGCCTCGGTGATGCGGGAGAACATCCGGCCGACCTCCGCGAGGTCGAAGCCGTCCGCCACGCCGCCGACCAGCATCGTGGACAGCGCGTCGCGCTCGGCGACCACGCGCTGGGCCTGCGAGAGCGCCTCGCCCATCAGACGGCGCGCCCAGAGCGCGAGCCGGCCGCCGACGCGCGGGTCGGCGTCGATGGCGGCGCGGACCTTCTCCACGGCGAAGTTGCCGTGGCCGGTGTCGTCGAGCACGGAGAGGACGAGTCCGCGCGTGTCGGAGTCGAGCCGGGCCGCGACCTCCCGGTAGAAGTCGCTGGCGATGGAGTCGCCCACGTACGCCTTGACCAGGCCCTC
Organism: Streptomyces sp. NPDC043176; assembly: GCF_056436715.1. Lineage (NCBI taxonomy): Bacteria > Bacillati > Actinomycetota > Actinomycetes > Kitasatosporales > Streptomycetaceae > Streptomyces > Streptomyces sp. NPDC043176. The sequence continues at coordinate 200,184 of NZ_JBWKCA010000001.1, read as the reverse complement.
CAGCCAGTCCGACGGAGCGGTCAGACGGTGGAAGTCGTCGAGCGCCTTGGCGAAGGGCTCCATCGCGGTGGTCGGCTCCACGTCGATGGCCGCGAGGCGGCCCCGCAGCTGCTCGAAGTGGTGGAACTCGGCCGAGGCCATCTTCGCCAGCTCCGCCTTGTCCGCGAGGGTGGGCGCCAGCTTGGCGTCCTCGGCGAGCCGCTCGAAGGCCGCCAGCTCTCCGTAGGCGAGGGCGCCGAGGAGGTCGATCACGGCGGCGCGGTACTGCGGCTCGGCGGATGCCGTGGCCCAGTCCTCTGCGGCGATCCCGGTGGGTGTGGCGTTGTCAGGCGTCTCCATGGAGCGCACAATAGCCCGCCCGCGGTCCCCCGTAAGGTCCTGGTCAGTCAGTGTGACCGTGCCCTCATCACGTTTTCTCCCGACACACATGCGCGATTCCGGGGTACAGTGATAAGGCGCCTGCTGAGTATGCGGACATGCTTTCGCACGTTCGGACGTACCCCGTGGGCCGACTCATGAATGAGGATGCCCGGTCGGTGGCCCGATCGGCTCCGGCCCGACAGCCCTTCCGGCGGACCCGCGGAAGGGTCACCCTCAGCGGTACGACGCTCGAGCGACGGCAGTGGTCCCGTGCCACCCGGCAGCGATCTCCACGATCCCGCCGGAAGGATCCCGGCACGGTACGACCCCCTTCGTTCGCCTCGCCCCGCGTCTCACAGAAGAGGCAGCACCCTGACTACGACTTTCCGAGAGCTCGGAATCCTCCCCGAGACGGCCGAGGCCCTTGAGGCCGTCGGCATCGTCAACCCCTTCCCCATCCAGGAGATGACCCTTCCGGTCGCCCTCACCGGCACCGACGTCATCGGCCAGGCCAAGACCGGCACGGGCAAGACCCTCGGTTTCGGTCTGCCGATCCTGGAGCGCGTGACCGTCCCCATGGACGTCGAGGCCGGCCGGGCGAAGCCCGAGCAGCTGACCGACGCCCCGCAGGCGCTCGTCGTCGTCCCCACCCGCGAGCTGTGCCAGCAGGTCACCAACGACCTCCTGACCGCCGGCAAGGTCCGCAACGTCCGCGTGCTCGCCATCTACGGCGGCCGGGCGTACGAGCCCCAGGTCGAGGCGCTGAAGAAGGGCGTCGACGTCGTCGTCGGCACCCCCGGCCGCCTGCTCGACCTGGCCGGCCAGCGCAAGCTCGACCTCTCCCACGTCAAGGTCCTCGTCCTGGACGAGGCCGACGAGATGCTCGACCTGGGCTTCCTGCCCGACGTCGAGAAGATCATGAACATGCTTCCGGCGAAGCGCCAGACGATGCTGTTCTCGGCCACCATGCCGGGCGCCGTCATCGGTCTGGCCCGCCGCTACATGTCGCAGCCGACGCACATCCGCGCCACCTCGCCCGACGGCGAGGGCGTGACCGTCGCCAACATCAAGCAGCACGTCTACCGCGCGCACAACATGGACAAGCCGGAGATGGTCTCCCGCATCCTGCAGGCCAACGGCCGCGGGCTCGCGATGATCTTCTGCCGTACGAAGCGCACGGCGGCCGACATCGCCGAGCAGCTGGAGCGTCGCGGCTTCGCCTCCGGCGCCGTCCACGGCGACCTCGGCCAGGGCGCCCGCGAGCAGGCGCTGCGCGCCTTCCGCAACGGCAAGGTCGACGTGCTCGTCTGCACCGACGTCGCCGCGCGCGGCATCGACGTCGAGGGCGTCACGCACGTCATCAACTACCAGTCGCCGGAGGACGAGAAGACGTTCCTCCACCGCGTCGGCCGCACCGGCCGCGCGGGTGCCAAGGGCACCGCGGTGACGCTGGTCGACTGGGACGACATCCCGCGCTGGCAGCTCATCAACAAGGCGCTCGGCCTGGACTTCCACGACCCGGTCGAGACGTACTCCAGCTCCTCGCACCTCTTCGAGGAGCTCGACATCCCGGCGGGCACCAAGGGCGTCCTGCCCCGCGCCGAGCGGACCCGCGCGGGTCTGGGCGCGGAGGAGCTGGAGGACCTGGGCGAGCCCGGCGGTCGCCGTGCGCGCGGCCCGAAGGCCGTCGAGCGGACCGAGGAGCGCCCGGAGCGCACGCGCACCCCGCGTCAGCGCCGGCGCACCCGCGGCGGCGGCGCGGACGAGGCCCCGGTCTCGGCTGCCCCCGTCTCGGCTGCCCCCGTCTCGGCTGCCCCGGCGGTCGTGACCGACGCTCCGGCGGCTCCGGCGGCTTCCGCGGCGGACGAGACCCGGACCGAGTCCGGCCCCCGCACCCCGCGCCGCCGTCGCCGTACCCGCGTCGGCGCCCCGGGCGCCGCGCCGGTGGCCCAGGCCGCTCCGGCGATTCCGGTCGCCCAGGCCACCCCGGTCAAGGTCGAGTCGACCCCCGTCGCCGAGACCGCTCCCGTCGAGGCCGCGTCGGCCCCGGCCGCCCCGGTCGAGGCCGCGTCGGCGCCCACCGCCCGGACCGCTCCGGTCAAGGCGCCGGTCGCCGCCACTCAGGCGGAGGAGCCGAAGGCCCCCCGTCGCCGTGGCCGTACTCCCCGCCAGGAGTCCGTGACGGCCGCGCCGGTCGCCCAGGCCCCGGCGGCCCAGGAGTCGGCTCCGGCCCCGCGCCGCCGCCGTCCGCGCGTGGTCCGGCCCGTCGAGGACACCGGTTCCTTCCAGACCGTCGAGACCGCAGCGGCCGCCCTGCGCGCCGCCGCTCCCGCCGCCGTCGAGAAGGCGCCCGTCGTCGAGACGCCGGCCGTGGAGGAGCCGAAGAGGGCTCCGCGCCGCCGCGCGACGCGGAAGGCCACCGGGTCCCCGGTGACCGAGCAGGTCGTCCAGCAGGCCGCCGCCCCGGCCGTCGAGGCCCCGTCGGCCCAGGCCCCCGAGGTCACGGCCGAGGTCCCGGCGCCGCGCCGCCGCCGCGCGGTCCGCGCCGCCACCAACGCGCCGGTGGCCGAGGCCCCCGTGGCCGAGGCGCCCGCCGCCGAGCCCGTCGCGGCACCCGTCGCCGCCGAGCCCGTCGCCGCGCCGGTCGTCGAGGAGGCCCCCAAGGCTCCCCGCGGCCGTCGCGCCGCCCGCCGGCCCGCCGGCCCCCCGGTGACCACCGAGGCCCCCGCGGCCGAGGCCCCCGTGGCCGAGCCGGTCGCCGAGCCGGTCGTCGAGGAGGCCCCCAAGGCCCCGCGCGGCCGTCGCACGGCCCGCCGGCCCGCGGGTTCCCCGGTGACCGCCGAGGCGCCTGCGGTCGAGGCCCCGGCCGCCGAATCCGCGGTCACCGCGACGATCGTCGAGGAAGCCCCCAAGGCTCCCCGCGCCCGCCGCACCGCCCGCAAGGCCACCGGCTCCCCGGCCACCACCGAGGCGGCTACCGCCGAGGCCCCGGCCGCCGCCGAACCTGCGGTCACCGAGCCGGTCGTCGAGGAAGCCCCCAAGGCCCCTCGCGCCCGCCGCACCGCCCGCAAGGCCACCGGCTCCCCGGCCACCACCGAGGCGCCTGCCGCCGAGGCCCCGGCCGCCGCCGAACCTGCGGTCACCGAGCCGGTCGTCGAGGAAGCCCCCAAGGCCCCTCGCGCCCGCCGCACCGCCCGCAAGG